>NZ_ML112590.1:0-375939 GCF_003703915.1 Salipiger sp. D13 | reverse complement strand
ATCTCGGTGGTGGCCACGTCGGCGTGGCCGAGGAAGGTCTGGATTGCGCGCAGGTCGGCGCCGTTCTCGAGAAGATGCGTCGCGAAGGCATGGCGCAGGGTGTGCGGCGTGACCTTCGCGGGGGACACCCCGGCGGTCACCGCGATTTCCTTGATGAGCAGGTAGAAGGCGTGGCGGGTCAGGTGCCCGGCCTTGCCGCGCGAGGGAAACAGGAAGCTCGATCCGGACAGGCCCTTGGAGCGAGCAAGATCGTCGAGCGCGTCGCGCCGCTCGAGCCAGTTGCGCAGCGCCTCGCGCGCGGGCGGCGACAGCGGCACCATGCGCTCGCGTCCGCCCTTGCCACGGATGAGCAGCATGCGCGGATCGCCGCGTGTGGCCGAGACGGGCAGGGTGACGAGCTCGGTGACCCGCATCCCGGTGGCGTAGAGGATCTGCATCAGGCAGGCGTTGCGCAGCTTGTCGTCGCCGGTGCGCCCGTGCTCGCAGGCGGCATCGAGCAGACGGTCGACTTCCTCGACCGAAAGCGTCTTCGGCAGTCGCTTCGGCTTGCCGGGTCCCGAGATCTGCACTGCCGGGTTGTCCTCGCGCAGACCCTCCTCGAAGGCGAAGCGGTAGAGCTGCTTGATCGACGACAGCCGCCGGGCGCGGGTGGAGACCGCAAGGCCCTGCGCCTCGCAGTCGATCAGGTAGGCCTCGACGTCGCCGCGTTGCGCGCCGTCGAGGCCAAGGCCGCGCTCGGCGAGCCAGTCGCAGAAATTCGACAGGTCGCGGGCATAGGCTGCGGTGGTGTTGTCGGCGGCGCCGCGTTCGGCGGCCTGTGCCTCGAGAAAGCTTTCGGTCCAGCGCGCCGAGATCACCGCAACGCTCCTTCGTCGTCGAGGATCAGCAGCTGGATCGCGGCGCGTCGGGCGGTGTCTTCGAGCCCGACGGCGCGCAGCGTCGCCAGCGCCTCGGTCAGGTTCGCGTGGTTGCCGGCGGCACCGAAGGAAAACAGTGCCATGGCGCGCAGGATCGCCTCGCCCAGCTTGCCCTGCTGCAACAGCCGCGCGAGCGCAGGGGGCGGCGAGGGATCGTCCCACGCGCGCGCCACGGCGGCCTCGATCGCGGTGTCGGGCATCGGGTCGGGAACGTCGCCCCGGGCGATGGCGGCGGTCGTCGCGAGCCGGCCGCTCGGGGCATCGAGCGCGCGGGCGGCGGTCTCGTAGTCGGTCGACAGCAGCGCGGCCTTCTGCGCGAGTGCCTGCGCGCGGTCGTCGAGTTCGATCTCGGCCAGACGGGTGCCGAAGAGCTCCGCCAGCGGCACCAGCAGCCCGGCGCTGCGCATCTGCGGCCAGACCTCGAGCAGCGCCGGCCCGACGAGATCGGCGCGGCCGCCGTCGAGCGCGCTGTCGAACTTCTGCACCGCCGCGACACGGTCCCAGACCCCGCCAGAGGCAGCAGCTCGGCGGTCGGAATAGTAGCCGAGCAGCCGGTTCGGCTCGAGCGCGCCATGTCGTGCGAGCCGTTCGGCAGCGAGAAGCTGTGCTCGCCAGCCACTGTTGCCGGAGAGGTCCGCCGCCGCGAAGGCGGGCGGCAGTGGCTGTGTGGGCAGCGCCTCGCCGACCATTTCGAACAGACGGAACTGCAGCGGCGTCGGCTGCGCCGGAGGCGGCACCGGGTCGGCCCCGTCGACGAGCGAGGGCTCGAGGTAACGGGTCAGCAGCTCGACGTCGCGACCGTTGATCCGCCCGAGCGCGCGGGCGGTGCCCAGCACCGTGACCGCGTGATCCCAGTCGCCCAGCCGGGCGTCGCAGTAGATCCGCGTCGGCAGGTCGTCGGAGAGGTCGGGCTGGGCCTTCAGCGCCTCGCAGGGCTCGGTACCGTTGCCCGACAGCAGCGACAGGTCGAACCAGCGCTCGAACAGCGCGGGTGAGCTGTCGCCGCCGGCACGCTCCAGCAGAGCGAGGGCCGGATCGACGGCGCCCTCGGCCCGCAGCCGGTCGAGCCGGGCAAGCAGCAGCGTCGCGTCTTCGCCCGAGCCGCGCGGTGCGTCGGCCTCGGCCAGCAGCAACGTGTAGAGCAGCGCCCAGAGCGCCGGCACCGCCGGTTCGACCTCGGTCAGCAGCGGCGCGATCGTCTCGGCCTCGCTGTTCTGCCAGAGCCCGCGCGGCAGCCCGGTGACCGATGTCGGCAACAGTCCCACGGCATCGGGGACGGGCCCGCCGAGCGGCGAGACGTCGACCTCCGGGCGCGTGCCGGAACTGGCCACCGGCGGCTCGTCGCGCGGCGCGGCGGGGCGGGGGCCCTGGAACAGCGGATCGGGCCGCAGCACCAGGGGCGCATTGCCGCCGCCCTGGCCGTTCAGCCAGTCGATTGCCGACATCGGTGCATCCTGTGCCGACGCGGCCTGCGCGGCGACAATGGCTGCGATCAGGAGGGACTTACTGCGCATCGAGCTCCACGGGCGTGCGAATCTCCGTCTGGGGCGGAGAGAAGTCGGCGCCGAAGAACGGGCCGACGTAGGCATAGCCTACCAGCGCGATCCCGCCGAGTATGACAAGGATGAAGAGCCATTTGATGATACGTCCCATGCGTGCTGTCGTCCTGCCTCGTGCCTTTTTCTGAACTTATACCTAGCCTTTTCGGGAAACTCACGTCATTCACGGCCCTGAAAGGCAGAATTGGCGATGGATAGCCGAGATACAAGTGTGCAGGCGCTGAAGCTGAAAAAGACTGTCGTGCTCGTGGGAATGATGGGTGCAGGCAAGACCGCCGTGGGCCGGGCGCTCGCGCAGGCGTTGCACGTTCCGTTCCGCGATTCGGATGCCGAGATCGAGCGCGCCGCCAACATGACCATCGCCGAGATCTTCGCCCGCGACGGCGAGCCGTTCTTCCGTCAGAAAGAGGCGCAGGTGATCTCGCGCCTGCTCGACGGGCCGCCCGCGGTGCTGTCGACCGGCGGCGGCGCCTACATGCGCGAGACCAACCGCCGGATGATCACCGAGCGTGGCGTGGCGGTCTGGCTCGATGCCGAGCTGCCGGTGCTGTGGAACCGGGTGAAGCACAAGAACACCCGACCGTTGCTGCAGACCTCGGACCCGCGCGGCACGCTGCGCGAAATCTACGAGCAGCGGGTGCCGGTCTACGCGCTGTCGGATCTGAAGGTGCCCTCCGAGCAGGGCAAGAGCATCGAGGCGATGGCCGGGCGCGTGATCGAGGTTCTGAAGACCCGGCCCGACGTATTGCAGGAGGACGAATGACCATGACCGAAACCGTGCATGTGCCGCTGGGCGAACGCGCCTATGACGTGCGGATCGGGGCAGGGCTGCTCGAGCGCGCCGGCGCCGAGATCGCACCGCTGCTGCATCGCAAGCGGGTGGTCGTGGTCAGCGACGCCACCGTCGCCGCCGCCCACCTTCGGAACTTCGAGGCCGCGCTCTCCGCCGAGGGCATCGGCTGCGCCTCGCTGGAACTGCCCCCGGGCGAAGCGACCAAGTGCTGGGCGCAGCTCGAGCGCGTCGTCGAGTGGCTGCTGGAACAGAAGGTCGAGCGCCGCGATGTCGTCGTCGCCCTCGGCGGCGGCGTGATCGGCGATCTCGTGGGCTTTGCCGCCGCGATCCTGCGCCGGGGTGTGCGCTTCGTTCAGGTGCCGACCTCGCTGCTGGCGCAGGTCGACAGCTCGGTCGGCGGCAAGACCGGCATCAACTCGCCCGCCGGCAAGAACCTGATCGGCGCCTTCCACCAGCCGTCGCTGGTGCTTGCCGACATCGCCGTGCTCGACACGCTCACCGAGCGGGATTTCCTCGCGGGCTACGGCGAGGTGGTGAAATACGGGCTGCTCGGCGATGCTGCCTTCTTCGACTGGCTCGAGGCCAACGCCGACGCGATCACCGCGCGCGACCGCGAGGCGCTGTCCTACGCGGTGAAGCGCTCGGTCGAGATGAAGGCCGAGATCGTCGTGCGCGACGAGACCGAGCAGGGCGACCGCGCGCTGCTGAACCTCGGCCACACCTTCTGCCACGCGCTCGAGGCGGCGACCGGCTATTCCGACCGGCTGCTGCACGGCGAGGGCGTCGCCATTGGCTGCGCGCTTGCGTTCGAGCTTTCCGCGCGGCTGGGGCTGTGCGCGCAGGAAGATCCCTCGCGGCTGCGCGCCCACCTGCGCCGGATGGGGATGAAGACCGATCTCGCCGACATCCCCGGCGAACTGCCGGGGGCCGAGCGGCTGTTCGAGCTCATGGGGCAGGACAAGAAGGTCGTCGACGGGGCGATCCGCTTCATCCTCGCCCGCGGGATCGGGCAGGCCTTCGTGACCGCCGACGTGCCGCGCGAGACGGTGCTCGGCGTGCTCGAGGACGGGCTGGCGGCCCATCGCGCCGCCTGAGCCCAGACCGGAACAGAGACGAGCAGGAACCAACACCATGACCATCTTAATCTTCGGCAAGACCGGGCAACTGGCCACGGAACTGGCGCGTCGGGTGCCCGACGCCATCCAGCTTGGTCGCGACGAGGCCGATCTTTCCGATCCGTCGGCCTGCGGCGCCGCAATCCGCGACGCCCGGCCCGACGTGGTCATCAATGCCGCCGCCTACACGGCCGTCGACCGGGCCGAGGAGGAAGAGGCGCTCGCCACCACGATCAATGGCAAGGCTCCGGGCGCCATGGCGCTGGCCTGCGCCGAGCTCGGCATTCCCTTCGTGCACGTGTCGACCGACTATGTCTTCGACGGCAGCGGCGAGGCGCCCTTCACGACCAACCACCCGACCGCGCCGCTCGGCGCCTACGGTCGCAGCAAGCTCGCCGGCGAACTGGCTGTGCCGGCGGCCGGTGGGGCGCATGCCATCCTGCGCACGTCTTGGGTGTTCTCCGCCCATGGCGCCAACTTCCTCAAGACCATGCTGCGGCTCTCGGAGACGCGCGACCGGCTGACCATCGTCGACGACCAGATCGGCGGGCCGACGCAGGCCTCCGCCATCGCCGACGCCTGCCTTGCGATCGCGTCGCAGCTCGGGGACGATGCCGGCAAGAGCGGCATCTACCACTTCTCCGGTGCGCCCGACACCAGTTGGGCCGGCTTCGCGCGCGAGATCTTCGCGCAGGCGGGCCGCGAGGTCGAGGTCGTGGGCATTCCGTCCTCGGGCTATCCGACGCCCGCGAAACGGCCGCTGAACTCTCGTATGGATTGCAGCACGCTGTCGGTCTTCGGCCTCGAGCGACCGGACTGGCGCGAGGGCGTACGCGAGGCGCTGGCGGAGCTCGGCGTTCCCGGCTGATCGTGACGCCATGAGCCTGCGGGGCCATCTGTCGCAGCGTGGGAAAGACCCGCGCCGTGGCGAAACGTCCGCGCATGGCGCAAGCCGCGCTCAAATTGAGTAGATGGACCGGCTTCGTCAGGCGATCCCTTGCCGCCCACGCTGCCGGCTACCATCGGCGCCAATGTGACGTCGCGTTTCCCCCCTTGTGCGCGTGCCGTCAATCTTCTTTACCCCCGCTTGTCAGCAGTGGCCCGGAAACCGTCCGCTTTCGTCCTGCTCGCAGGTGGCGCTCGCATCGATTGTGTGGCGTCTTTCCCGGGTTAGTATAACGAGAACGGGGCGGTCCCGCCCCGGACCCCAGAAGGGAGGCGAAACGCCATGACCAGATTTACAGAACTCACGCTCTCCACCATCCTGTCCGTCGGCATCGCCGCCGCGGCCACGGCGCAGGAGACCCACCCCGAGACCGGCGTCGAGCTTGCCGACGACCAGACCTTCACCTACCGCATCCTCGACAACATCTCTTCGGTCGACCCGCAGATCGTCGAGGATACCGACGGCTCCGACGTGGTGCGCGACCTTTTCGAAGGCCTGCTGAACCAGGACGAGAACGGCGAACTGGTGCCCGGCGTCGCGACCGACTGGGAGGTCTCGGACGACAAGATGACCTACACCTTCCACCTGCGGGACGACGCGAAGTGGTCGAACGGCGACCCGGTGACCGCAGGCGATTTCGTCTACGCATGGCGCCGCGCGGCGGACCCGGCAACGGCCTCGCCCTACCAGTGGTTCATCTCGCTGATGTCGCTCGAGAACGGTGACGCGGTCGTCGCCGGTGACGCGGCCCCCGAAGAGCTCGGCGTCGAGGCAATCGACGACCGGACGCTCGAGGTGCGGCTTTCGGCGCCGCTGCCCTACTTCCCGCAGATGGTCGTGCACTCGACGACCTTCCCGTCGCCCCAGAAGGTGATCGAGGAATATGGCGAGGCATGGACCAAGCCCGGCAACATCGTCAGCAACGGCGCCTACGTGCTGACCGAGATGAACCCCGGCGAGTCCATCGTGCGCGAGAAGAACCCCGAGTACTGGGACGCCGAGAACGTCATCCTCGACAAGTCGGTGGCGCTGATCATCAACGACGAGAACGTGGCCCTGACCCGTTACAAGGCCGGCGAGCTCGACATGACCGACATTCCCGCAGGCCAGTTCCCGCGCCTCAAGGAAGAATACGGCGACGAGGCGCACAGCTTCCCGAAGCTTTGCAACTACTACTACACCTTCAACCTGTCCGACTCGGGCCCCGAGGCGTTCAAGGACCCGAAGGTGCGCAAGGCGCTGTCGCTCGCGGTCGACCGCGACATCATCGTCAACAACGTGATGGCCGGTGGCCAGCCGCCCGCCTATGTCTTCACCCCCGAGGCGACCGCGGATTTCTCCGCGCCGGACCTCGAGATCATGGACATGACGCAGGCCGAGCGTGACGAGAAGGCCCGCGAACTGCTGGCCGAGGCCGGCTACGGCTCCGACAACCCGCTCTCCTTCGACATGGTCTACAACACCTCCGAGGCGCACGAGAAGGTGGCCGTCGTGCTGGCGCAGATGTGGAAGCAGAAGCTCGGCGTCGAGGTCCAGCTCTCCAACATGGAGTGGAAGGTCTTTCTCGAGGAGCGCGGCAACCAGAACTTCGAGCTGGCCCGCGGCGCATGGTGCGGCGACTACAACGAGGCGTCGACCTTCCTCGACCTGCTCGAGAGCTCCTCGGGCTACAACGACGGCAAGTATTCCAACCCGGAATACGACCAGCTGCTCGAGGACGCGCTGACCGCCGAGGACACCACGCCGCTCTACACCGCGGCCGAGGAGATCCTTGCCGAGGACATGCCGGTCATCCCGCTCTACCACTACGCGGGCGTCTACATGATCGACGACGACCTCAAGAACTTCCCGGTGAACAACATCCAGTTCAACTGGTACTCCAAGGACCTCTACAAGGCCGCCGAGTAAACCCTGCCGCATGCCCCGCCCGCCACGCGCCGGGCGGGGCAACACCTGAACGGAATTCCCTGACATGCTGATCTACGTGATCCGGCGGCTTCTGGTCGCCATTCCTACGATTCTGCTTCTGGTGATTGCCGCCTTTGCCATGATGCACCTGGCGCCGGGCGGTCCCTTCACCTCGGAGCGTCCGCTTCCGCCCGAAGTGCTCGCCAACATCGAAAGCCGCTACGGGCTCGACCAGCCGCTGTGGAAACAGCTCTGGGACTACTTCGCCAATATCCTGCTGCATTTCGATTTCGGCCCGTCCTTCGTCTACAAGGACCGGGACGTGAACGACATCATCGCGACCGGCTTCCCGATCTCGCTGACCTACGGCTCGCTGGCCTTCCTCGCCGCGAGCATCGTCGGCATCGCGCTCGGCATCGCCGCCGCGATCCGCCACAACACCTGGATCGACTACATCGCCGTGAGCCTCGGCATCGCGGCGCAGGCGCTGCCGAACTTCATCATGGGCCCGATCCTGATCCTGACCTTCACGCTCTGGCTCGGCCTGCTGCCGGGCGGCGGCTGGAACGGCGGGCAGTGGGAATATCTCATCATGCCGGTGATCGCGCTCTCGACCTCCTACATGGGGTCCATCGCACGGATCACCCGCTCGTCGATGCTCGAGGTGATGAACGCCAACTTCATCCGCACCGCCCGCGCCAAGGGGCTGCCGCAGCGCGCCATCATCTGGCGCCACGCGATGAAGCCGACGCTGCTGCCGGTGATCTCGTATCTCGGGCCGGTGTTCGTCTACGTGCTGACCGGCTCGGTCTTCGTCGACCTCTACTTCTCCACCGGCGGTCTGGGCCAGGCCTACGTGAACTCCGCCCTGACCCGCGACTACGCGGTGCTGCTGGGCGTGACGATCCTTTACGGCGCGCTGACCGTCATCGTGAACCTCGTGACCGACCTCGCCTACGCGTGGTTCGACCCCAAGATCCGGTACTGACATGCGCTTCTTCGGAAAATCAGAAAAGACCGCGGCGCTGGCCGGTGAGATCACCGATTTCACCGCCGTGCGCGGCCGCTCGCTGTTCCGCGACGCGATGAACCGCTTCCTGCGCAACAAGGCGGCGATGGCCAGCGTGGTCATCCTCGTGCTCATCATCGCCTTCGTGCTCTTCGGCCCGCTGTTCTCGCAGTGGTCCAACGAGGAGATCGACTGGGTGGTGATGGGCGATGTCGCCGGCATGGGCGGCCCGTCGCTCGAGACCGGCCATTTCTTCGGCGTCGACGATCTTGGCCGCGACCTCTACGCGCGCACCATCCAGGCGACGCGCACCTCGCTGCTGGTGGGGCTGATCGGCGCCGCCATGGCGCTGGTCGTCGGCACCTTCTGGGGCGTCGTCGCGGGCTACTTCGGAGGCAAGCTCGACAGCGCCATGATGCGCGTGGTCGACATCCTGCTCGCCATTCCGCTGACGCTGGTGCTGATCCTGATCCTCGTGATCGCCGGTCGCAGCTTCGTGGCGCTGTTCCTCGGCCTCGGCGCGGTGTCGTGGCTGACCATGAGCCGCATCGTCCGCGGCCAGACGCTCACGCTCAAGGGGCGCGAGTTCATCGAGGCCGCCCGCGCCACCGGCGTTTCGGAGGGCCGCATCATCCTGCGCCACATCCTGCCGAACCTCGCGGGTGTCGTGATCGTCTACGCCTCGCTGCTGGTGCCCGAAATGATCCTTGCCGAGAGCTTCATCTCGTTCCTCGGCCTCGGCATCTCCGAGCCCAACACCTCGCTCGGCCGGCTCATCGCCGAGGGCGCCGGGACCATGGCCTACGGCACCCTGTGGCAGCTGCTGTTCCCGCTCTTCTTCTACGTCGCGCTGATCATCTCGATGTTCTTCGTGGGTGACGGCCTGCGCGACGCGCTCGACCCGAAGGACCGCTGACATGACCGTGCTTTCCGTATCTGACCTCAAGGTCGCCTTCGACACGCCCGACGGCGAGGTGCAGGCGGTCAAGGGTGTCTCGTTCGACATCTCCGAGGGCGAATGCCTCGGCATCGTCGGCGAGAGTGGCTCGGGCAAGAGCCAGAGCTTCATGGCCGCGATGGGCCTTCTGCCGCCGAACGGGCGGGCAATGGGCTCGGTGCAACTGGGCGGCCGCGAGATCCTGAACCTGCCGGTGGGCAAGCTCAACGCGGTGCGAGGCGCCGACGTGGGCATGATCTTCCAGGATCCGCTGACCGCGCTGACGCCGCATCTCAAGATTGGTGCGCAGATGGCCGAGGTGCTGCGCATCCACAAGGGAATGCGCGGCAAGGCGGCGCGGGCGCATTGTCTCGACTGGCTCAACCGCGTCCACATCCCCGAGGCCGAACGCCGACTCGACCAGTATCCACACGAGCTGTCGGGCGGCATGCGCCAGCGGGTGATGATCGCGCAGGCGATGCTCTGCGAGCCGAAGCTGCTGATCGCCGACGAGCCGACGACGGCCCTCGACGTGACGGTGCAGGCCGAGGTGCTGGACCTGATGGCGCGGCTGCAGCACGAGCTGGGCACCGCCATCGCGCTCATCACGCACGACATGGGGGTGGTCGCGCGCATGTGCGACACGGTGAAGGTCATGCGCAAGGGCAGCTTCGTCGAGGCCGGCCCGGTCGAACGCATCTTCAATTCGCCGGAACACGATTACACCCGCAAGCTGCTCGAGGCGATGCCGCGCATCGACAGTGGCGAGGCACCGGGGCGCATCGAGGGCAAGCCGATCCTCGAGGTCGACGACCTGAAGGTGCATTTCGACATCCACCAGAAGGGCGGGCTGTTCGGTCGCAAGGTGCCGCTGAAGGCGGTGAACGGCGTGAGCTTCGGCCTGCGCGAGGGCGAGACGCTGGGCATCGTCGGCGAGTCGGGTTGCGGCAAGTCCACGCTGGCGCGCGCCGTGCTGCAGCTCATCGAGCCCAGCGACGGCACGGTGTCCTGGCTCGGCAAGCCGCTGACCGATCTCGACCGCGCCGCGCTGAAGCGCGAGCGCAAGGACCTGCAGATCGTCTTCCAGGATCCGCTGGCCAGCCTCGATCCGCGGCTGACGATCTCGGATTCCATCGCCGAGCCGCTCCAGACCCACCGCCCCGACATGACTGCCCGCGAGCGGCGCGAGGCGGTGCTGGCGATGATGGAGCGCGTCGGCCTCGAGACGGTGATGTACAACCGCTACCCGCACGAGTTGTCGGGCGGTCAGAACCAGCGTGTCGGCATCGCCCGTGCGATGATCACGCGGCCCCGGCTCATCATCTGCGATGAGGCGGTCAGCGCGCTCGACGTGTCGATCCAGGCGCAGATCGTGCAGCTGCTGAAGGATCTTCAGGCCGAATTCGGCATGTCGATGCTGTTCATCAGCCACGACCTGTCGGTGGTGCGGGCGATCTCGAACCGGATCATGGTGCTCTACCTCGGCCGCATCGTCGAGCTGGGCGACGCGGGTCCGGTCTGCGACGCGCCGCGCCATCCCTACACGCAGGCACTGATCTCGGCGGTGCCGGTGCCGGACCCCGAGGCGGAGCGCTCGCGCCGGCGCATCCGCATTCCCGGAGAGCTGCCGTCGCCGCTCGATCCGCGCGCCTCGCTGCGGTTCCTGCGGTCGCGGCTGGATGCCGGCGAAGAGGACTACGTGCCGCAACTGCGGGACGTGGGCGGCGGCCATCTCGTGGCCGAGCACGATCCGCTCGACCGACTGCTCGCCCGCGCCGAGGGCTGACGACCAGGGACGCGGGCAGGGGTTGCCCGCGTCATCCGCGCCGCTCAGGCGTCGGCGTTTTCCCGGATCTGCAATACGCGACCGCCAAGGTCGCGAAAGGCGCGCTGGCGGCAGGTCAGCACGATGATCTGCAGATCGCCCGCCTGCCGGTGCAGCGCGTCGAACATCCGCTCGATCCGGTCGTCGTCCGTGAAGACCAGCGCGTCATCCAGGATCACCGGCGCCATGCGGCCCGCATCGGCCAGCATCCGCGCGAAGGCAAGCCGCACCAGCAGCGCGATCTGTTCCTGCGTGCCACCGGACAGGATGTCGAGCGGTTCGGTCTGGCCGTCGCGGATCAGCCCGTCGGGCAGCAGCGAGTCCTCGGCCCACGTCAGCTCGGCGTCCGGCCAGAGCAGGTTGAGAAGCGGCTTCAACTCCTTGGCGATGGGCGCGAAATAGCGCTCGCGCGCCTCGGTCCGGGCAGCGGTCAGCGCCTCCTGCAGCCGGGTGAGCACCGCGACCTCGTGCTCGATCCGCGCGAGGTCGGCCTGCGCCGCGGCGAGCGCCTCGCCGGTTTCCGCAAGCCGTTCCTCGACCGCGTCCCCCGAGGCACTGCGGATCCGCTCGTCGAGCGCGGCAAGCTCGGGCTTCAGCGTCTCGATCTGCGCGCGGGCACTGTCCTCGACCGATTGGGCGCGGGTCAGCGCGGCCTTCGCGGCGGCGAGATCGGGTGCCGCCGCGCGTTTTTCCGCAAGCTCGGCCTCGGCAAGCTGCAACGTCTGACGGGCGTCCTCGGCGGCGGCGGCGAGCGTGTCCGCGTCGCCGTCGAGCGCCGCAAGCTCGGTCGCCGCGCGGGCCTGCCGGTCCTGCGCCTGTCCCAGAAGCGTGTCGGCGCGGGTCTTGTCGGAGCGCGCGGCAGAGAGCCGTTCGGCGGCAAGGGTGAGCGCGGCGCGGGCCGTTTTCTCCGTTTCGCGCGCCGTCTCGCAGGCTGCCGTCGCCGTGGCTGGATCCGGGGCGTTGTCGGTGTCTTCCGGCTTGGGCAGGCGGGCAAGCTGGTCCCGCAGCGGGTCGAGCCCGTCTGGCGCGAGGCTTTCGAGCACCGCGCGCGCCTCGCCGTGGCGGGTCTCGGCGGCCTTGCGCGTCGCGGCTGCCTGCAGCGCGTCGTCGAGACTGTCGAGCCCGTGCCGGTCCAGCACCTCACGCAGCGCGCGTTCGGCGTTTTCGACCGCATCGCTGCCGCCGGTCTCGGGCGGGCGGATCTCGAGTGCGCCGATGCCGTCGATCTCGATCCGCGCGGCGTGGGTCAGGGGCAGGGCGCTGCCGTCGGGCATCTCGGTGCCGTCCATGGACAGCCGCGCCGCGCCGCTATAGCGCGCCGTGATCTGCGTGGCGCTGGCATCGCGCGCCGCGCGCGCCGCGGCCAACCCGGCCGCCAGCGTCTCGATGTGCTGAAGGTCGGCGTCGCCCAGGCCCCGGATCGCGGCCTTGGCCGCTTCCATCGTCTCGCGTGCGGCCTCGGCCTGCTTGATGCGCGCGCCAAGCTCCTGCCGCCGCTCGGCGCCGTCGCGGGCCAGCTGAGCCCGCTCGGCGCGGCGCCGGTCGGCCTCGGCGCGTTCCAGCGATTGCGACGCCTCGCGCAGGGCCGTGTCGGCCTCGACCTGCGCGCCGGCCGCTTCGTCATGGGCCGTGCGGGCGGCCTCTGCCTCGGTCGTGGCGGCTGTCACGAGCGCTTTGCAGTCTTCCTGTTCCTTCAGCGCCTTGCGCAGCCCGTCCAGACGAGCCTGCGCGTTGCTCGCGGTGAGCCGAGCCATCTCGACGCGACGGGCAAGGCTCTCGACCTGCTCCGCGTGACGTTCGGCCAGCGCATGGGCGGCGCGCGCCTCCTCGAGCCGGGTCCGGCGCGCCTCCGAGGCATCCGGATCTGTCAGCTCGGAAAGTGTCCGCCGCGCGGCGTTGCGTGCCTTCAGCGCCGCGTGCAGCTCACCGGTAAGCCGGTCGAGACGATCATGCCGCTCCGTCAGCTCCGACACGAGATCCTGCGCGGCCTTCCACGGACCACCGACCTTGGGGCGCCCGGTGCCGGTCGCGTAGAGTCCGAGCTCTTCCTGGCAGCGTTTCAGCGCCGCATCCATTCGGCGCCCGCCGGTCATCGCCTCGACCTCTTCGCTGACCGAGGACATGAGATCGCGCCGCGCCTCCAGCGCCGCGGCCTTTTCCTTGTTCGAGCCATCGGTGAGCGCCGTCAGGCCCTGGCGCACCCAGATCAGCCCGGCAGGGCCGCCCGCATCCTGCCCGAGCGCCCGGGCGATCCAGTCCTCGGCGGCGTCGGCCTGCGCGATGAGCCGCCCGTCCTGATGGACCGTGGCGGCAGGCTTCTGGAACCACCGCTTGGCGATGGTGAACCGGCCGGCGTCGGTCTCGATCTCGACCGAGATCTCCGGCGCGCCGCCGGAATGCGGACGCAGTGCCTTCATCTCCTTGTCGCCGCTGCCATGCGCCTTGAAGAAGAGCGCGTGCAGGGCATCGAAGAGCGTCGACTTGCCGAACTCGTTGGGTTCGCTCAGCACGTTCAGCCCGTCGCCGATGCCGTCGATCCGCATGGTCGACGTGAAGCGACGGACGTTGGTCATTTCGATGGCGCGCAGCTTCATTCCGAGGCCTCCCTGACATAGGCGTAGAGCCGCGCGAGCGCGTCGCGTGCGGCAGCACGCTCGTCGGGGCCCAGCGTCTCGGCCTCCGCGTCCTGCACCAGCGCCTCGGCGGCAAGGCGCAACGCGCCGCCCCCCCGGTCGATGCGGTCGAGGTCGGTGTCGTCATACTGCGTGCCGAGCGCCTCGGTGCGCAGCTCGAAATGGGCGAACTCGGGGGCCGCCCGCGTCGCCGCAGCCTCGAGCTCTGCCTGGTCGGCCAGACCGGCCCATCCCGAAACAACGACTCGCAGCAGGATGTCGCGGCGCCCGCCGACGGGCAGCACCGCGTTCAGTGCTGCGGCGGCATCCTGCCTCGGGTGCAGGGTGAGCGGCACTTCGGTCCAGAGAAACTGGCCTACCTCGATCGTCTCGACCTGCGGCGGGCTGCCGGGGGCGTCGAGCGTCACGCAGAGGCAGCTTCCGCGCGTGCCGTGCTTGAACCGGTCCTGCTCGGGGCTGCCGGGATACTGCACGCGCGGCGACACCTCCATGCGCCCATGCCAGTCGCCCAGCGCGAGGTAGTCGAGCCGCGCGCTGCGATCTCGGTCCGGCGCGATCACCTCGCCGCTCTCGGTGAAATCGGTGATGCCGCCGTGGGCGAGGCCGATGCGCAGCTGGCCGTCTTCGCTTGCCATGCCCACAAGCGCCTCGGTCGGGTCGCTGCCGCCGGCGCGGTAGGCGACGGGGCAGGGCAGCAGCATGGCGCCATCGCCCATGAGACAGGGGGCGGCCTCGGTGACGGCCCGCACGTTGGGCGGGGCGGTGTCGCGGATCATCTCCCAGAGGGGTTCCGCATCGCGCAGGTTATCGTGGTTGCCGGGCAGCAGCCACCATGTCGCCTCCGGGGTCTCGCCCATCGCCGCCAGCGCCTGTCGGACGATCGAGGGCGAGGGCGTCGCCGTGTCGAAGGTGTCTCCTGCGAGCAGCACATGCGTCGCGCCCCTGTCCCGGGCGATCTCTCCCAGCCGGACGATTGCGCCGTGCCGGGCTTCCATCAGGCGTCCGCGGATGTTGCCGTCGGCCGCCTGCGGAATGCTGGCGAACTTCCGCCCGAGGTGCAGGTCGGAGGCATGCAGGAAGCGGAAGGTCATGCGGTCTCCTGTGAGGATTTCGGGCAATCGCCTGCCGGATGACGCTCGCATGGATGAGGGACGGAATTGGTCATGGGGCGGAGAGGTCCTTGCGAACTGGGTCTTGTGTCGAAGGACTTGACCGTGAACATTTCCGGATTTCAAGCCCGCGTCTGCGCCGCGCTACGGGCCGCCACCTTGAGACGAGCATACCTCCCGCGCCGGTGGCCACGAAGCCGGATAGTTTCGAAAGCGGCCGGTCTCGTGAGAACAGTCGCCGACGTTGCGCAGGGAGCGCAGGTGACCCGGGCGGGGCTTGCTGGAGGCTCCAATTCTCGAGTGGATCTGGAGCCACCCTGAGCGAGACCACGAACCTGTGCTTCCTTGGTCCATCGAAGAAGATTTTTTCGCCATGCTTCCCCGATCAGTGCCTCACCACTTTCTCTCTAGGTACGCATGGGCATCCGGCTTGGCGGCCAAATCCCCAGGCGACATGCCATCTTTGCGAGGGGGCCTGACGGCCTTGTTCGGTGAGAATGATGAGGGGCAGGCCCATGGAGGCCGTCCGGGTCCGCCAGGCATTCGGTGAAGCCAGGCGCCGGACCGCGCTGCGGGAGCCAGTGTTTGCGAGATGATCCAATATGACTTCACCGCCTTCTGAAGAGCGGTTGTCCTCGGGCAGTCGACCGAGGCAGGGGAAACGAAAGATGCATATAATGGCGCATTGCTCGCTCGACCATGGTGCCGAGAGAGCCGGCAGACATCCGGAGTCGCGTACTGTCAAAAGGCGACCAGCAAGGCTCCCATGATCGCCGTTGCCACTATCGCATAGCCTCCGTCGATCGCTGTCAGCCCGAGGGGGCGCCCCTCTGCGAGATTTTGAACCCAGAGGAACGGGGCAATGAAAAACAGGCCGACCCCCATTCCGGCCACAAGCCCGAGCGGCAGGTTGGAGGTCAGACCCGAAACGAAGAAGATGTGGCGCAGAAAGCCGGCGATCAGGATCATTGCGCCAAGGGTCGCGACCAACAGGACAGCGCCCGTCCTGTTCGGTCGAGTGCCAGCCAAAGTCCTGCGACGTGGTCCGAACCAAGCATACCAAGCAAGCCCCGAAGCCCACGCGGCGACCCCCGCCAGTATCACGTTCGCAAAACTCATCCCTGCCTCCTGTTCTGATCGGATGACACTACTGGCCGTCGGGGAAATCTGCGCTCATGGTCAGGTCTTTCACCGCGTCGAACTGGTCTTTCAACTCATCAAGGCGGCGCGACAGGGTGCCATGCGCATAGGAGCCGAGGGGCAGGCGTAGCGGCGGCCTCTCCCGCGCCGCAACCTGTCGCAAGATCGCGGCGGCGCGCGCTGGATCGCCTTTCTGGGTGCCGCTGTCCTCCTGCAGGATGCGGCGCAGGCGCCCGGCGGTGGGCGCGTAATCGTCGATTTCCGTCTGCGGTGTGCTGGCAGAGCGACCGGCCCAGTCGGTTCGGAAGCCGGAAGGTTCGACGATCGTGACCTTGATGCCAAGGGGCTCCACTTCCTTGTAAAGGCTTTCCGACAGCCCCTCGACTGCGAACTTGGTGGCGCAGTAATACCCCAAGGTCGGATGGGCGGTCATTCCGCCGATGGAGGAAAAGTTGAAGATATGACCGGCCCGGCGCGCCCGCATCCCGGGCAGAACCCGGCGGGTCAGGGCAGCGAGGCCGAAGACGTTGACCTCGAACTGGCGGCGGATTTCGGCGTCCTCACCTTCCTCGATGGCGGCGAAATAGCCGTAGCCTGCGTTGTTCACCAGCACGTCGATGCGGCCGAAATGCGCCTCGGCCTGTGCCACGGCGCTTTCGATCTGGTCGGGCTTCGTCACGTCCAGCTCCAGCGCGAGCGCGATCTGTTCATGCCCTTCGACTAGGTCGGCAATGCTGCCCGGGCGGCGGGCGGTGACGACCGTGCGGATGCCTTCGGCCAGAAGCTGTTTCACGATCTCCCGACCGAACCCGGTCGAGCAGCCCGTGACGAACCAGACGGGGGTCTCATTGCTCATTTGACGTCTCTCACTGATCATAAGGGGATGCGCGGCGGGCCGGGACGATGCGCCCCGGCCCGCTTTCAGGCCTTAATTGTCCAGCCCGGCCTGCGCCCAGAGAAGCCCGCGGAACAGGCTTTCGGCGCGCGGGTCGATGTAGGGCGCGACGGTGCTTTCCAGATCCAGGTGCATGGCCTGACGGGCCTCGGTGTCGTAGGCGGGCCAGTCGGGCAGGCCGGGAGCCGAGGGCACACCCGTCTTGGCAAACTGCACCCACGCCTCCGAGACAGTTTCGGCCAAGGCCGCCACCTCGTCTCCGCCACCCGTCATGATGACGCCCGCGTCGGTCGTGGCATTGTCGAAGACGAAGGGGATCTCGATCGTGTGCGGCGAGTAGAGCTTGCCATCCATGATCGGAGTCATCCAGTTGAAGCGGTAGGCATAGACCGGCGCATTGGCAGAGCGCGCCCGAACGTCGAGGACCTCGTTCGAGAGGGTGCCCATCATGTAGTCCGAGAACAGGCGGAACCAAAGTGCGGACGGCTCGTAGTCGGGGAAATCACGCCGGTAGGTCTCCAGCAGCCAGGGGCCGTTGTCCTCTCCGAACATGCCCATCACGCGGGTTTCCAGCCCGGCGGCGTCAAGGTTGTAGGCCGCCTCGTCCTGCAGCATGAACAGCGTGAACTCGGTGCCGGTGTGGCCGACCATCACCGGCACGTCGCTGCCAGCGGGGGCCGTGTCAGGGTCGTAGACATGACGGGTGATGAAGTCGCCGTCGATGACCGGCCAGAACCCCGAGGGGAAACCCGGCGCGCCGCTCATCATGCCGCCAAGGTCCGCCTGCACGGCGCGCTCGGCCTCAAGCACCTGTTCCATGGTGACGTCGTTCAGGGCCTCGGGGGCCTCGGTGGATATACCGAGCGCACCCAGCATCTTGCGCGCGATATCGTCGGCAGCCTCGGGCGTGTGGAAACGGGTCAGCGGGCCGCTTTGAACGATGGCGCGGTGGAACAGCCCCCTGGCCGATGGCACGCCCAGCAGCGTGTTCACCTTCCAGCCGCCGCCCGATTCCCCGAAGATCGTGACCGTGTCCGGATTGCCGCCGAACCCCGCGATGTTGCCTTGCACCCATTCCAGCGCGGCGACCATGTCCTTGACCGACAGGTTGTCGCTCTCGCCCCACTTGCCACCGAGGATGCGGCTGAAATCGGTCAGCCCGTGCGCCCCCAGCCGATGGTTGATCGTCACGACGACCACGTCGCCCCGGCTGGCCAGGTTGGTGCCATCGTAGATCGCGCAGGAGCCGGAGCCGCTTTGCCAGCCGCCACCGTGCAGCCAGACCATGACCGGCAGGCCCTCGGCGTCCTCGGGCGCCCAGATGTTCAGCGCTAGGCAGTCGTCCCCGGCCTCGACATAGTCGGGCGGGGCGAAGGCGGGGGTGACCGGGGTGCCGTCGACCGGTTCCGGGCCTTGCGGGGCGGTATCGGCGTGGCGGTCAGCGACATAGGGGTCGGTCCATGGCGCGACAGGTTGCGGCGGAAGAAAGCGGTTCTCTCCCGCGATGGACTGCGCGTAGGGAATGCCGAGGAAGCGGGCAACGCCGTTTTCGGCGACGCCCTGCACCGCGCCGCTGACGGTATCGACCAACGGAGCCGCGGATTGCGCGCGCAGCCGGATCGGCAGGGCGGCCAGGGTCAGAGCAGCGCCGGTGCCGGCAAGCATCGCACGGCGGCTGGGACGGAAATCGGAAGTCACGGGTTTCATGATTGTCTCCTTCGTCGCGGCCGGTCGTGCCGGTCTGCTCGGGTGAAAGGTCCGCCGCCCTGCCGGGCGGCGGCAGGTGTCAGCGGGCGGGCGTGACGCAGGCGAAGCTGTCGATCGACGCCGCGTCGCCGCCCGTGTATTCGGCCGTGGCCGGGTAGGCGCAGACCGGCATCTCGCGGCCCGGCATGGAGGGGGCAGAAGCCGGCATCTGTTCCGGCGCTTCGCCGCTCTCATGCCAGTCTTCCAGCAGGGTCAGCGGATCGAAATCCTCGAAGGCGGGTCCGCCGCCGCAATGTGTCATGCCGGGCACCACGAAGAGCCGGGCGAAATCATCGCCGGTGTCCTCGGTCGCTTCGTCATACCAGCGGGTGATGTCACGGGCCGAGAAGATCGGATCGGCGGCGCCCTGGAAGATCACCATCTTCCCGCCGCGCGCGGCATAGGTCGTCAGGAATGTCTCATCCGCGTCGAAGTAGCCGCCGACGTCCGCCACGGCGCGCGCCAGGTCGCCGAAGTCGGGATCGGCAGGCACCTGTTGCGGGGGCGTCATGAAGACGGCGCCGGTCGACGGCACGCTCAGCGTCTGGTGCATCGCGGGTCGCTCGGCGGTGCCCAGCTTCCACGCACGCCAGCCGTCCGAGCCGATCCCCGGATCCCAGGGCCAGCCGGTATAGACCGGGTCGCCCGCGCTATCTTTTGCACCGCCCATGATGGCCAGCAGCGCGTCCAGCTTGTTATCCGGCAGCTGCCCACGCAGCGCCTGCGCGTCGAAGTCGCACTGGCCGTAGGCGGCGACCACCCCGTCCTCCAGCCCGTCCAGCGCATCGCACCGGGCCAGCACCTCGTCGGAAACGAGGTTCAGATCCTCGGGCGTCAGGGCGGCATGAAGCTGTCCTTCGGGGGCGATCGGCATCAGCTGTTCGACATCCCAGACGGCGCCGACCGCGGCCCGCGACAGGTGAAAGCCGGGGTTGCCCACGACCACGCCGTCGAACTCCAGCGGGAAACGCTGCGCGGCCATCATCGCCTCGCGGCCGCCGTTGGAACAGCCCATGAAATACGACTGATCGGGCGCGCCCTCGTAATAGGCCCGGATCAGCGACTTTGCCGTGCCGGTCACCTTGCCGATGGAGGCATAGGCCAGGTCCAGCCGCGCCTGCTGGTCGGCGGTGAAGTCGAGGTTCATGCCGTTGTGGCCGCCGTCCATGCTGACCACGGCGTATCCCCGCGCCAGCGCCGGTGTCGCTGTCGATCCGGTCGAGGGGATGGCTCCGATGGCCGGCGCAATGAAACCGTCGGTGCCGCCACCGCCCTGGAACAGGAACCGGCCGTTCCAGTCCTCGGGCATCCGCAGCTGGAAGCGGATGCCATACTGGTTGCCGTCCGCACCGGTACGGTCCTCGATCTTGCCCTCTACCAGGCAATGCGCGCCGACCTCGACCGGGCGGGGCGAGCCGCCGGTCATGGCGCTCATCGGATCGGGCGGCAGGGTGCCGCTGCCTTGCGGGCTCGCGGTGCGGATTTGGGTCGACGGCAGGTCAATCCCGGAGAGGGCTGCGCAGGCATCATCCGACTGGGCAAGGGCCGGGCCGGCCAAGGCCGTCGTGCCGAGCAGGGCAAGGGTTTGTAGATGGGTCTTCATGGCGTTTTCCGTCTTGGTCTTTTTTCCGGTGTCAGGCGTAGGTACCGCCGGTACGGTCTTCCGAGATTTTCCAGAGAGCGGCGGTGATCAGCACGTGCCTGCCGGTCTGATCCGGGACGTTTCGTTCGGTCCAATTGACTGCCATGGTTTCGCGCCCCCTCGCGCCACATCCGTCAGTGCCTTAGCATTTTCCACCAAGACGTGCATATAAATGACTTGCGGTCAAATAAGTGGTGACCGGCGGTCAGCTATCAAGAGCGGACATCGGATCAAGGAAGGAAATCGACATGGTCCTGCCGAAAAACAGGCAACGTGCGCGGTCGGACAGCGAGAAAGAGGCGCGGCGCGATGCGATCCTCAAGGCGGCGCAGCGCCTGATTGGCAGGGTCGGGATCGACGGCATGACGATGAACGCCCTTGCGGCCGAGGCCGGGGTGTCCAAGGGCACGCTCTACATCTACTTCAGCAGCAAGGAAGAACTGCTGCTCGCACTCTTCGTCGATGCGATGGCGCAGGTTGTCGCGATCATCGAAGCAGAGGCGAATGCCGACACGTTGATCGAGGTCATGGGCCGCGCGCCGACCGAAGCTCCGCTGTTCGTGCCGCTTCTGGCCCGGCTGGTGGCGGTGATCGAAGCCAATGTGCCGGACAATTCGCTCTTTGCGGAGAAGCGGAAGATGCGTGACATGGGTCAGCGCGTCGCCACCGTCATCGCGCAGGTGACCGGGGCGCCGGAGCACAAGGCGCGCGAGGCCAGCATGGCGCTCATGCTGACGATGCAGGGGGCGGCGCAGTTCGACATCTCCGCGCGGCGGGATCTTTCGTCGGTGCCGGAAGACATGCGCCCCATGTTCGAAGGCCAGTCTTTCTGCAAATCCTTCCCCGCGGCCGCTCGGTTGATCCTGTCGGGGGTCACGTCGGATGGCCGGGCCTGAGGAACTCAGACCGTCGCGCTGTCTCCGATGAGGCGTTTCAGGTCCTTGGATGGGGCCAAGCCAAACATGCGGGCGTATTCGCGGCTGAACTGCGAGGGGCTCTCGTAGCCGACAGCAAAGGCTGCACGGGCAATCTCCGTTCCTGAGATGATTGCGCGCCGGGCGGCCTGAAGACGCAGGGCCTTCTGGTATTGCAGGGGGCTCATTCCTGTGGCGGCGCGGAAATGGCGGTGGAAGGACGCGATGCTCATCCCGGCGCAATTGGCCATGTCCTGCACCGGAACGCTTTCGTCGAGATGGGTGCGGATCCAGGTCAGCGCCCGGCGTACCTGCGTGAGCTTGGGGTCCGACGCGACGATCTGGTGCAGGGCGGCGGCCTGCGGCCCCCGTAGAAGCCTATAGAGCAGTTCGCGCTGGATCAGCGGACCCAGAACCGCGGCGTCCTCGGGGGCATCTTTCAGGGCAAGAAGGCGCGCGCAGACCTCGGTAAGACCATCGGCGATCGGACCGAAGGCATAGCATTTGCCCCGTTCGGCCGTGACCTGGGGCGCATCGGCCAGTAGTTCGGCCAGGGCATCACGCCGAAGGGCGACGCGGATGGCGAGGTAGGGCGCATCAAGGCTGGCCCGGGTGACCCGGCCCGTCACAGGCAGGTCGATGGACCCGACGAAGCAGGTGCCCGGCGCATAGTCCAGAATGGCCTGCCCGATGGTGACCTCCATTTCGCCCTGCAACACGATCACGGCCATCGGCTCATAGAACATGGCCATTCGGGTGTCTGTCGATCTGGCTGACAAAAGGGTCACGCCATCCAGAAGGTCGACCGCATCCTTCTGTGCGACGATCCCGGCTGCGCGCGCGGCCAGTGCGGAGATGTCTTCGGGCAAGTGGGCCTCCAGCCGGTTTGATCGGATCAGGCAAGTATCCGAGAGAATGCATGATGGCGCCCCAAGATCGTATGCATACCTTCCCATTGCAAGACAGGGTGTTGCGCTTGCTTGTCACAAGATGGCGCGCGCGGACCTTCGGGGCGTGATCGAAGCCGGGATGTCCAGATCGGGCAGGCGCACCCTGTCACACCTGACACCAAAGACCCTGCGCGGGCGCGCCCCGCAGGCAAGACATGGAGATCATATCATGGCAGACCGCATCAAGGTCGGTTTCATCGGCCTCAACCCTGACAGCAACTGGGCCTTCAACGCGCATCTTCCGGCGCTGAAGACGCTGACCGACGATTTCGAGATCGTCGGCGTTGCAAACAGCACACCCGAAAGCGGTCAGCTCACGGCCGAGGCGCATGGGCTGACAGCCTTCGACACGCCCGCAGACCTCGTCGCCTCGGACCAGATCGACCTCGTCGTCGTCACGGTCAAGGTGCCCTACCACTTCGAACTGGTCAGCCTCGCGCTGAACGCTGGCAAGCATGTCTATTGCGAGTGGCCGCTTGGCAACGGGCTGGATGAAGCGCGGAAACTCGCGGCTCTGGCCGAGGAAAAGGGCGTTGTCGCCGTTGCCGGCACCCAGGCGCGTGCGGCGCTCGAAGTGGAGCATCTGAAGACGCTGATTGCCGATGGCTATGTCGGGCGCGTGCGGTCGACCTCGCTGATCGGGTCGGGCGGAAACTGGGCGAACACGACCTCCGCAGCGCTCTACTACCTGTTCGACAAGGCCAATGGCGGCACGATGGAGGACATCCCGATGGGCCATACCCTTGCCGCCGTGCGCGACGTGCTGGGCGATTTCGGCCCGTTGAGCGCCACCAAGACCTTCAACTACGACACGGTGACGGTGACCGACACGGGCGAGGAGCGGCCGAAGACCGCGCCCGATCAGGTCATGGTTCAGGGGCAGATGGCCAGCGGGGCGGCGCTGTCGCTGCACTACCGTGGCGGCACCAATCGCGGCACCAATTTCCTGTGGGAAATCAACGGGACGGAGGGCGATATTCAGGTCACCGCCGGGCTTGGTCACGCCCAGATGGTGCAACTGACCATCAAGGGCGCGCGTGGCGACGAGACCGAGCTGACCGAGCAGATGCCCGACGCGTCGCTCTACGAGGGCAAGCCCGAGTTCCCGGGCGCGCGCAACGTCGCCGGGGTCTATGCCCGCATGGCCAATGACATCCGATCCGGATCGCGCACCGCGCCGAGCTTTGCCGATGCCGTGGAATTGCACGAAGTTCTGGACCGGATCGACCGCTCTGCGTCGAATTCCTGATTTTCCCGCTCGGCCGGCCCGACACTCGGGCCGGTTCCGTGCTGCGTGGACTTGGAGGAGGACGCCCATGATGAGGCTGCGTCCGAGACGGGCTCTGCAGATGACATGGCGCGCGTCTTCCCGGCAAGATTGATGAGCGTCCATCATGAACGTCCGCCTCCAGCGCAGCATAGTTCGCCGCAGAGTTCAGGTTAGTCTGTTTACCATACGAGACGGTCTGAGCGGCTGATGCCAGATCATCGCCATGACGCACGCAAGTCTACGAAACAACAGGAGAGCTTGATGATAAAATCCCTCAAACCCCTTGCGCTTGCCGCGATCGTTGCGGTGCAGTCCCTGTCCATGGGACCGTTGCCGGCAGCAGCCCATCACGGGTGGGGCAGTTTCGAGACCACGCGCGCCTATTACATTCAGGGCACCGTGACGGAGGTCCGCTGGGGCAATCCGCATAGCGAGGTCACCATCACCGTCGACCAGACAGACCTGCCGGACGGCTTCCGGGAACGTCCCTTGCCACAGGGCGCAAATCAATCGGAGGGAGAGGCGACCATGGCGTCGGCCCGCCTGTATGAGGGCGAACACCAGGAGATCCACCTGACCCTGGCAGGGCCCGGATGGATGTCCCGCTGGGGCCTCGACCGGCCGCTCGAAACGGGCGAAACCCTCGAGGTGCTGGGATATCTTGGTGCCGAAGATGCGCACGACCTGCGCCCCGTGATGTTCTGGCTGGAAGACGGGCAGGGCGTCTGGCAGCAGCTGACGGCCTTTCCCAGCCAACCCGAACCCGCGAACTGATCTTGCCAGACTGGTTCGTCGCCGCTCTCGCGGAGCTGGAGCGAACGCCAGTGGCGATCTGGGTCCGCATGGTGCCGCACGCCTACCCTCTGCTCGAAAGCCTCCATATCCTTGGCATTGGCATGTTGATCGGCGGGGCGATTGTCGTCGATCTACGTCTCATGGGGCTCGGCGGCGGGCATGTGCCCGTGACCATGGTGACCCGCAACGTGCTGCCGCTGTGTTTCATCGGCTTCGCGGCAGCGGCGATCAGCGGCGGCCTGATGTTTACGGGCATCGCCCGCGCGGTGGGTCTCAGCGCGGCGGCTCCGTGGAAGCTGGGGCTTATCCTGATCTCTGGCGTGAACATCTTGATCTTTCATTTCGGTATCTACCGATCGGTCGATGCCTGGGAGCAAGCGGCTGTTCCTCCTTGGCCAGCCCGGGTCGCCGGAGCGCTCTCGATGATCAGTTGGATCGGCGTTCTCGTGGCTGGCCGATATCTTGCCTATATTTAATGATCATCTTGAACCGGGGGGCTGAAGGCTGCATCACGCCCGGTGTGCAGGAGATTCCACCTTCGCCCCTTCCCAAAACGGATGATGTCCCGGGAAGTGGTGTAGCTCCTCATGGGCCTCGCGCTCATTGGCGGGCCGAGCTGGTCAGTCGCTCTGCGCTGCAGGCAGGCTGACATTGAGATCATCGCAGACAGGGGCGAGCGTTTCCAGATGTCGTCATGGGGCGGCCAGGACCGGATAGGCTGGCGCTTCCACAACCCAGAGGAGGACGGCATGAAGACCTTCATCGGCATCGACGTTTCGCTCGCGAGCTCCGCAGTCTGTGTGATCGACGAACATGGGCAGGTCGTGAAGCGGGCGCAGATCGACAGCGAGCCCGAGGCGCTTATCGCCTTCCTGCGGGATTTGCCCTTTGCCATCGAGGCAATCGGGCTGGAGGCCGGCCCGCTGTCGCAGTGGCTTCACCGCGGCCTGGGCGAAGCGGGTTTCGAGCTAGTCCTGATGGAGACCCGGCAGGTCAAGGCGGTCCTGAAGGCCATGCCCGTCAAAACCGACCGCCGCGATGCCGAGGGCATTGCCAGGCTGCTCCGCATGGGCTGGTTCAGGCCGGTCCACTGCAAGTCGGTGTCCGCTCAGGAGATGCGCGCTTTGCTGAGCGCCCGCAAGGCGGTCCAGAAGGCGGCACTGGACATCGAGCAGTCCTTGCGCGGGGTCCTGCGCAATTTCGGGATGAAGCTCGGTCCTGTCGGCAAGGGCAAGGGGCGCTATGAATCACGGGTCCGAGAGCTGGTTGCCGGGAATGCCGCGCTGGAGGCAGCAGCCTCGGCCATCCTCGATGCCCGGACGGTGCTGCGCGACAGGCTATCGGCGCTGGACCGCAGGGTGCTCGAGCTTGCCCGGCGGGACGATGCCTGCCGACTGATGATGACGATGCCCGGAGTCGGCGCCGTGGTCGCATTGACCGTGCGCTCGGCGATCGACGATCCGGCGCGGTTCCGATCGTCTCGGGATGTAGGACCATGGGTCGGCCTGACGCCGCGGCGGGAACAGTCAGGCGAGCGCGATGTCACCGGCAGGATCACCAAGGCAGGAGATGCAGCGCTGCGGACGGCGCTCTTCAATGCCGCCACCGTGATGATGCATAATGCGAGGCCATGCTGGCTCAAGGCATGGGGCATGCAGGTTGCCAGACGCCGCGGATCGAAGCGCGCCACAGTGGCCGTCGCACGGCGGATCGGCGTCGTGCTTCATCGGATGTGGCTGGACGGAACCGAGTTCCGCCCGGAGCGCAAGCCGGTCCCGACTACAGCCTGAGACGATCATCGACACGGCAAGAAGGAGAAGATCAACTTCTGGCAGGGTCTGCCCCGCCACGAAGAAGTCCCCACCGGGACGCGGTTCCCGGCGACGCCGGATATGACGCTGCCGCCGGACGTTCCATCCGAGCGCGTTTTCCAGATGGGCGCCCGGGAACCGATCTCACCGACATCATGTAGGCGGCCAGCGCGCCGACCACGGACGGAAGCATGACACCGGTATGGGACTGGGAGTGGAGGCGATGGCGCTGCAGAAGGAGCACATGGTTCTGCCCAGGGCCAACGCGGCTGTCGGCGCGGGCGGCGCTCCGATATCTGATGTCTCCGCGCCGCCCGCGCCTCGGGTTCCGCAGCCAGCCCGGCAATTGCGGGTGCCTCGCCGTGCAAATTCCGGATTGACGGCAGGGGCCCAAGACGGAAGCGTCATGTATCTGGCGCGCTGGACCGTCCATTCCTCGGTCTGCTCCATGAGGATCGCACCGACGAGGCGTCGGATCGATGCCTCGTTCGGAAAGATGCCGACGACGTCCGTGCGTCGCTTGATCTCGCCGTTCAGCCGCTCGATCGGATTGGTGCTGTGTAGCTTGGTGCGATGCTGGGCTGGGAAGGTCATATAGGCCAGGACGTCCTCCTCGGCCGTGTCCATGAGCGTCGCCAGTTTGGGGAGCTTGCCGCGCATCTGGTCCGCCACGAGACGCCACTGAGCCTTCGCCGCCGCATGGTCGGGCTGGGCGAAGGCCGTGGCGATGAAGGCCGAGACCACCCGGCGGCTGTTCTTGCCGGCATGGGCGAGCGCATTGCGCTGGAAGTGGACGCGGCAGCGCTGCCAGGTCGTGGAAAGGACTCGAGCGGTGGCGGCCTTGATGCCCTCATGCGCATCGCTAATCACCAGTTTCACGCCACTGAGGCCGCGCCGGACGAGATCGCGCAGGAACTCGGTCCAAAAGGGTTCGGCTTCGGAGGCACCGATCGCCATGCCCAGCACCTCGCGCCTGCCGTCGGTGTTGACGCCCACCGCGAGCGTGACCGCCACGGATACGACCCGCCCACCCTGGCGCACCTTGAGATAGGTGGCATCGATCCAGAGGTAGGGCCATTCGCCCTCAATCGGCCGCGTCAGGAAGGCGTCGACACGCTCGTCGATCTCCTCGCACAGGCGGCTCACCTGGCTCTTCGATACCCCGGTCCCACCCATGGCCTGCACCAGGTCGTCCATCGATCGCGTGGAGACGCATGGACATAGGCCTCCTGGATCACGGCGGTCAGCGCCTTCTCAACCGAGCGCCGCGGCTCGAGAAACGAGGGAAAATAGGAGCCGGTGCGCAGGCGCGGGATGCGCAGCTCGACGCTGCCGGCCCGGGTCTGCCAGTCCCGATCGCGGTGGCTCCCTCTCGGCAGCATCCTTCGGATGCGCCTGCCGGGCAGTGGTTGCGCTGCGCCAGGCGCGCGCTGCTCTTCTCACCATAGTCAGCACCGGTCTTGGCGCCGACCTCCAGCTCCATCAGCCGCTCAGCAGCAAAGCCGATCATCTCGCGAAGCAGGTCGGCATCGGCGCTCTTCTCTACCAGCGCACGCAGGTCCATCATGGGTTTGGTCATCGGGGGCATCCCTCGGTTCAGGTTGGCTCAGCAACCCGACCCTACCGAGAAACCCGATGGCCACCGAAAGCTACACCACGACCTGGGACGTCACCACGCGTACCCGGATACAGGGTCATTGCGCTTGGCATGACAAGACGTCCGTAGCCCGGGGCAGTCGCAGTCTCATCGGCTTGGCGGATGCACCGTCCCGACCGTCTCCACAAGCCAGTCCAGGAAGGTCTGCGCGGTGCTCGCCCGCCGGGTGTTTGCGGTGACGTAATACGCGGTGCCGAGGTCGACTGTTGCATCGGGCCATTCGCGCAGCGCACCGTCGCGGACCGCACCCTGCGCGATTGATCGCCATCCCAGCATCACGCCGCGCCCGTCCAGAACCGCCTGCGCCGCCTGTACGTAATTGTTGAATGTCTGACCCGACGACCGGTTTCGCTGGATGCCGCACGCGGTCAGGTAATCTTCCCAGCCAGCCCAGTGCTGGTTGTGCGGGCTGCGCACGTGGATCAGCGGTGCGCGATCAAGGCCGACCTTCTCGGCCTGCAGCCGCTCCAGCAGGGACGGGGCTGCGACCGGGCAGACCCGTTCGTCGAACAGCTTCATCGTCGTGCCTTCGTGCCAGCTGCCGGTGCCGTAGCGGATGGCGACGTCGATACCGGGCGAGAGGTACGGCAGGTCTGTCGACGGGGCCTGTACATTGACGGTAATGTCCGGATGCGCGGCGTAGAAATCGGGCAGGCGCGGCATAAGCCAGTAGGTGGCCATCCCCAGCGTGCAGGATACGCTCACCTGTCCGCCATCCTGGCCGCTCAGGGCGCGGATGTCCTCGAGCGCGGCCGAGATCTGGCCAAGTCCATCGCGCACCGCGCGGGCCAGCAGCTCTCCGGCCTCGGTCAGCTGCGCGGGGCGGGTGCCGCGGTCGAGAAGGGCGGTGCCCACATGCGCCTCGAGCGCCTTGAGCGACTGGCTCACCGCGGGCTGGGTCACGTTCAGCCGCGCCGCCGCAAGGCGCATGGAGCCATGCCGGGCTATGGCCTCGAACGTGGTCAGAAGGCGCAAGGGCGGGAAGGGCTGCATGTTAACTCCGGGCTTAATCTATGTTCAGGCTAATCCGGCTGTTCGGCTTTGGAAAGGCGTGGGATGTTCTTTGCAGAACCTCGCAACCCTCCTGCAAGATACTGAGATACCATATGAACGTGATGACCTCCCCCGTTGCGAACCCGCTCCTGAAGGACAAGGGGCTCGAGATCGTCCTTTCGGACGGCCAGCCGCATTACTTCAACTACTACTGGCTGCGCGACAACTGCCCGAGCTCGTTCAGCAGCGCAACGCGCGAGCGCGGCTTCGACATTTTCCATCTCGACGCGGCGCCGGTGGCCGCCAGCGCCGAGGTCGCGGGTGACGCGCTTGAACTCACCTGGACCGGTGAGGACCATGTGACCCGTTTCCCGCTGGCCTGGCTGGAAACCTATGCCGCCCCCGGGCCGCGCCACGACCCGGCGGACCTGCCGCGCGAGGCATGGTACGGCGATCACTACCCGCAGGTTCCGCGTTTCAGCCAGCCCGAGCTGGTGGCCGACCCGGCCGTTCGCGCCAAGTGGATCGAAGCACTGCTGGTCGAAGGTTTCGCCATCGTCACCGACATGCCCGACAGCGACGCCGGGCTCACCGAGACCGCCGAGCTGATCGGGCAGGTCCGCCCCACCTTCTTCGGCGACTATTTCGATGTGAAGACCCACATCAACCCGACCAACACCGCTTACACAGCCTCGGCGCTGGAGCTGCACACGGACACCCCCGCCGAGGAACACGCGCCGGGCGTCCAGTTCCTGCATTGCAGGGCCAACACGGTGGATGGTGGCTACAGCCTCTATGCGGATGGCGTGGCCGTGGCCAATGCCTTCCGCGAGCGCGACCCCGAGGGCTTCCGCCTGCTGTCGGAAATTGCCGTGCCGTTCTTTTGCGAACATGACACCTACGACATGCGCTCGCGCCAGACGGTGATCGAACTGGACCAGCACGGCGAGGTGTCGGGCTTGACCATCAGCCAGCACATGCTCGACCTGCTCGACCTCGATCAGGCGCTGCTCGATGACTGGTACCCGGCGTTCTGCCGCTTCGGGAAGATGCTGCAGGAAGAGAAGTACATGATGACCTTCCTGATGAAGGCGGGCGAATGCATGGTCTTCGACAATCACCGCATCGTTCATGGCCGCGCCGCCTACACCGCCGAAAGCGGCGACCGTTACCTGCGCGGCTGCTACACCGACAGGGCCGAGATGCGGTCGACCTACCGGGCGCTGGTCAGCGAAGGACGGTTCAAGGCATGACTGCGCCCGCGACCCCCGCACCCTTTGATCCTGCCGTGCTGCGGCAGGATCTCTCGGCGGCGTTCCGGATCTGTCATCAGATGGGCTGGAGCGAATCCGTCGGCAACCACTTCAGCGCCGCCGTATCCGGCGATGGCGCCGAGTTTCTGCTGAACGCCTGCTGGCAGCACTTTGCCACCATCCGGCCCGGGGATCTGCTGCGCATCGACGCGCGGGACGGGACCGTGCTTGAGGGGCAGGGCGCGCCCGATGCCTCGGCCTGGTGCGTGCATGGCACGCTGCATCGCCGCAAGCCCGAGGCCAGGGTGATCCTGCACGCGCATTCGCCCTATGCGACGGCGCTGGCCTGCCTGAAGGACCCCACCGTCGTGCCCATCGACAACAACACGGCCCGGTTCCACGGGCGGACCGCCTATGACCTCGACTTCGGCGGGATCGCCGATGCCGAGGAAGAGGGCGAGCGGCTGGCCGAGCGGCTTGGTGACAAGTCGGTGTTGGTGATGGGCAATCACGGTGTCACCATCGTGGGCGAGACAATCGCCGCTGCATTCGAGGATCTCTACTTCTTCGAGAAGGCGGCGCAGACGCTGGTGCTTGCACGGTCTACCGGGCAGCCGCTGTCGGTGCTGTCCGATGCGGTGGCGCAGAACACCGCAGATGGCTGGCGCGCCTATGCCGGGATGGCCGACCGGCATTTCGACTTCCTGAAGTCGCAGTTGCCGCCCTTGTAAGGGGCGAGACATACTCGAACCTGCGCCCCCGCTGCGATATGTGGCGGGGGCGCCTTGCGTCTGCATGTCTCCCATGCGGCGCGGCGGCGCCCGTCTGCCCATGCTGCCCCGGAGGCCCGCCATGAAACGCTACCCGTCCATCCAGGCCCTGCGCGCCATCGAAAGCGTGGCCCGCAACGGCGCGCTGTGGCGGGCCGCGTCCGAGCTCAACGTCACCCGCAGCGCGATCAGCCACCAGCTGCGGCTGCTGGAGAAGGACCTCGGCTTCAAGATTCTCGAGCGCAGCGGCAACCGCACCGAGATCACCCCCCGTGCCCGCGCCTATGCCGAGGACGTGCGGCGGGCGCTCAACATGATCGCGACCTCGACGGAAAGGGTGTCGCAGCACGGGCTCTCCGGGCGCCTGACGGTCAGCGCGCCGCCGGGCTTTGCCTCGGCGTGGCTTTGCCTCAACATGGGAGATTTCCTTGCGGACAACCCGGAGGTGGTGCTGAACGTCCTGAGCAGTCACAGCCTGACCGACACCAGCAACCCCGAGGCGGATACCTTCATCACCTTCGGGCAGGAATCCCGGCCACATGTGGTGTCGGAGCCGCTTCTGTCGGTGGAATTCACCCCGCTGTGCAGCCCCGCCTACCTGAGCCGGTTCAAGAACTTCAACGACCTAAGCATCCTGAGCCGCGCCACCCTGCTGCACATGACCGATTTCAGCGACTGGGAAAGCTGGATGAACCTGTCGGGCCTGCCGCCCGAGGATGCCCATCGCGGGATCTGCTATTCCGACATGAACATCGTCTACACGGCCGTCATGGCCGGTGAAGGCATCGCCATCGGGGACACCGTTCTGTGGGGAAAAGAGCTTCAGTCGGGCAAGCTGATGCGCCCGTTTTCCGGTTCGCTGCACGCGGATACGGGTTATTTCCTTTGCACACCCGAAGCAAATATCGAAAATCCGATCGTGGTTGAATTCCATAAGTGGTTGAAAACGCGCCTGGAAGTGAGGCAATTTCGCGACCGTTAAGGCGCGTGACAAATTCTATTTGTCGAGAAGTGTAAAAGGTTTCATTTGCGGTTGTCACCGCCTTTTCCCTACTTTCCGGCCAACGCAGACAGGAATGAAGAGTGAGGCGCGTGTGACGGACACAACGCAGATAGAAGCCCGTTCGGTCGGAAAGAAGTTCGGGAAATTCAATGCGCTGAGGGACGTCTCCCTGCAGGTGGCCAATGGCGAATTCCTGTCCCTTCTCGGGCCGTCGGGGTCGGGAAAGACCACCTTTCTGACCCTGCTTGGGGGCTACGAGAACGCCACTTCGGGCAAGCTTTTCCTCGACGGTCAGGACATGACCGGCTGGACCGCGAAACAGCGCGGCTTCGGCATGGTGTTCCAGGGCTACGCGCTGTTCCCGCACCTCACCGTGGCCGAGAACATCGCCTTTCCGCTGAAGGTGCAGAAGCGGTCGAAATCCGACATCAAGGACCGCGTCGCCCGCATGGTCGAGATGGTCGGCCTCAGCGGACACGAAGGCAAGCGGCCCCGCGCCCTGTCCGGCGGGCAGCAGCAGCGGGTCGCGCTGGCGCGGGCGCTGGCCTACGAGCCGGAGGTTCTGCTGCTCGACGAGCCGTTCTCGGCGCTCGACAAGAACCTGCGTGGCCAGATGCAGGAAGAGCTGCGCCGCCTGCACCGTGATCTTGGCACCACCTTCGTCTTCGTGACCCACGACCAGGAAGAGGCGCTGGCGCTGTCGACGCGCATCGCGATCTTCAACCATGGTGAACTTCAGCAGGTGGGCACGCCGGACACGGTCTACGAGCGCCCCGCGAACCGCTTTACCGCAGAGTTCCTCGGCGACATCAACATCCTTTCCGTCGATGACAGCTCGCGCGGGATTGCGGGAACGCCGCTCGAGCTGCCGGTGAATGCCGCCAGCTTCGAGCATGTGGCCATCCGGCCCGAGCACATGCGTCTTGCCGATGCAGGCGATGCCATCCAGCTGCCCGCCACGGTGCGCGACCGGGTCTACCTTGGCTCCAAGTCGCGGCTTCTGCTCGAGACGCGGGCCGGCGAAGAGCTGATGCTCTACTTCGACAATGGCGGGGCTTTGCAGGCGCCCGAGCCCGGCGCGGACATCCGCGTCACGTGGGAGACCGGCGACAGCTTCGCCCTCTGAGCCCATTCCCCCTTTCAAAACAGCCCACCCCGATGCGCCCTGCGCCTCGGGACCGGGGAAGACTTGACCATAAAACCGAAAAAACAGGTGAGACCATGACCAGACATTTCCAGCAAGACCTCGTCGAGATCCTCAAGGAGCGTGCGTCCTCGGGCAAGCTTTCGCGCCGCCAGATGATGCAGGGCTTCGCGGCGCTGATGGGCACCACCGCCGTCGGTGCCGGCGCGGCCCGCGCGCAGGAGGGCCGGCTGGTCTTCGTGAACTGGGGCGGCGATGCGCTTGACGCGATGGACGAGGCTTTCGGCAAGCCCTTCACCGAGGAAACCGGCATTCGCGTGCTCTATGACGGTTCGGGTCCGACCGAGGGGTCGATCACCGCGCAGGTGCAGGGTGGCCGCCCAAGCTGGGACCTCGTGGATGCGGACCCGTTCTCGTCCCAGTCGCTGGGCCGCCAGGGCATGATGGAGCCCATCGACTACACGATCGTCGACCCGGACAAGCAGCGTGAGGGCTTTGGCTGGGAATACTCCTCGTCCTGCTATTTCTACAGCTACGTCATCGCCTACGACGCGACACGGTTCGACGAACCGCCCACCTCGATCGCCGATTTCTTCGACACCGAGAAATTCCCCGGCAAGCGGTCCATGTACAAGTGGGGTGCAGGCATGTGGGAAGCGGCGCTGCTTGCGGACGGTGTCGCGCCGGAGGATCTCTACCCGCTCGACCTCGAGCGCGCCCATGCCAAGATCGAAGGCTTCAAGGATCACATCGGTGCCTTCTGGGGCGGGGGCGCGGAAAGCCAGTCGCTGTTGCTGAACGGTGACGTGTCCATGGCGCTGATCTGGAACACCCGGGCGAGCCTTCTGGACAAGGACACCGAGGGCGAGATCACCTTTACCTGGCAGGATGGCATCATCGGACCGGGCGGGATCGGCGTTCTCAAGGGCAACCCCGGCGGCACCGAGGCCGCGATGCAGTACATCGCCGCCACGCAGGAGCCCGAGCGTCAGGTGGTGCTGTTCCAGATGCTGGGCAACGCGCCCTCGAACCCCGCCGCCGACGCCCTCATCCCCGAGGACGAACGCCACTACAACGCCATGGACCCCGAGAACCTGCCCAAGCAGGTGGCGCTCGATACCGACTGGTACGAAGAGAACTATGGCGCGGCGCTGGACCAGTATCTCCAGATCATCTCCGCCTGAGCCTGCCGCCCCATGACCCGGACCTGCCGGGAGGCCGATACATCGGCCTCCCGTGCACGGGGCCGGGCACCAAGAAGGAGCCTTCATGCGCGCTCTCCTCTGCCTGACATGTCCCCTGCTGCTGTTCCTGGGGTGCAGCTACCTGCTGCCTTTCCTCGGCATCATGCAGCTGAGCTTCACCGATCCGGTGCCGGGGCTTGAGCAGTACCGTCACGTCCTGAGCGATCCGCTGACGCAGGGCGTCATCTGGCGCACCCTGCGCCTGTGCGTCATCGTCACCGCCGTGTCCGTCAGCTGTGCCTATGTCATCACGCTGCTCTGGGTGCGCGGCTCTCCGTTGGTGCGGCTGCTGACCGAGCTCTGCATCATGATCCCTTTCTGGATTTCCGTGCTTAGCCGCGCCTTCGGCTGGCTGTCCATGCTGTCCAACCGAGGGCTGCTGAACACCTGGCTTCAGGACATCGGCCTCATCGACAGCGCCATCCAGATGACCCGCAACGAGTTCGCCGTGGTCGTCGGCATGTCGCATTACCTCATTCCCTTCGCGGTCTTCCCGCTGGCCACGGCCATGCGCAACGTGGACCAGCGTGTCCTCACGGCCGCCGACGGTATGGGAGCCTCGCGCCTGCGGGTGTTCTGGCAGGTGTTCCTGCCGATGACCGCCAGCGGCATCATGGGCGCCACGCTGCTGGTCTTCGTGTTCTCCATCGGCTTCTACGTCACGCCCGCGCTTCTGGGCGGCGGCCAGTCCGTGCTCATCGCCGAGCTGATCTACCTCTGGATCTTCCAGATCCCGCAATGGGGCCATGCCGCCGCCATGAGTGTCGCGATGATGATCGCCGTCGGTGGCATCCTCTACCTTCTCATGCGTCGCTACGGGGAGATGGCGAAATGAACCGGCTTCATCCCGGCCTTGCGGCCAAGCTTCTTGCCAGCCTCGTGGCGCTGTTCCTTCTGATGCCGCTGATCGCGGTGGTGCCGGTCAGCTTCACCTCGCGGCGCTACCTGTCGCTGCCAGATGGAGAGTGGTCCTGGCGCCATTACATCTCGCTCTTCGAGGACCCGGACTGGGGCAACAGCCTGCTGACCTCGATCCAGGTGGGGGTGCTGGCAAGCCTGCTGGCCGTGCTTCTGGCCGCCGCCTTCTGCATCGGCCTGTGGATGCTGCGTCCGCGCTTCGCGGGGCTGATGACCGGCTTCGTCCTGCTGCCCATGGTGGCGCCGCCCGTGGTGTCGTCGCTGACGCTGTACTTCTTCCTGAACCAGCTGTCGCAGTGGAACGGCCTTGTCGCCTATGACCGGCTGGGCGGCGTGGTGCTGGCGCACATGGTGATGATCGTGCCCTACGCGGTCGTCGTCATCATGGTCTCGCTCAGCCAGCTCGACCGCCGGATGGACCTTGCGGCGCAGTCCATGGGGGCCAGCGTGGCCACCCGCGTCTTCGGCGTGGTGCTGCCCAACATCCGCTTCGGCCTGATCGGCGCGTTCTTCCTGTGCTTCCTGCTCAGCTGGGACGAGATCGGCGTGACGCTCTTCGTCACTTCGGTCGAGACGATCACCTTGCCCCGCCGCATGTGGATGGGCCTGCGTGACAACGTCGATCCGTCGATCGCCGCCCTGTCCGTGGTGCTGATCTGCGTCGTCACACTGGTGATCGTGGGCCGCGCGGCGCTGCAGTTCCGCAAGGCACGGCAATCCGGCTGAGGCGCGGGCCCGCGCCGCGCCTTTCCTCCGACCCAAACCCAAGACCTACCGACCCAGAACAAGAGGGTGACCCCATGCATTTTGGCCTGACCGAAGAGCAGGAGATGATCGTCTCCACCGTCCGCAGCTTCGTCGAGAACGAGATCTATCCCCACGAGGCCGAGGTCGAACGCCTTGGCGAGGTGCCCGAGGAAATCGGGCAGGCGATCAAGCAGAAGTGCCTCGACCTCGGTTTCTATGCCTCCAATTTCCCCGAGAGCGTCGGGGGGCCGGGGCTGTCGCATCTTGAGTTTGCGCTGGTCGAGCGTGAACTGGGCCGCGGTTCAATGGCCCTGACCCATTTCTTCGGGCGTCCGCAGAACATCCTGATGGCCTGCGAGGGCGAGCAGGTCGAGAAATACCTGATGCCCGCCGTGCGCGGTGAGAAGATGGATGCGCTGGCGATGACCGAACCCGACGCGGGCTCGGACGTGCGGGGCATGAAATGCCAGGCGGTGCGTGACGGGGGCGACTGGGTCATCAATGGCTCCAAGCACTTCATCTCGGGTGCGGAACATGCGGATTTCGTCATCGTCTTCGTGGCCACCGGCGTCGATGACACCCCGCGCGGCCCGAAAAAACGCATCACCTGCTTCCTCGTGGACCGCGGCACGCCGGGCTTCGAGATCGCACGGGGCTACAATTCCGTGTCGCACCGGGGCTACCAGAACAGCATCCTCTACTTCGACAACTGCCGTCTTTCGGACGCGCAGGTGCTGGGCGAGGTCGACGGCGGCTTCGACGTGATGAACGAATGGCTCTATGCGACGCGCATCACCGTGGCCACCAACTCCGTGGGCCGGGCGCGCCGGGTGTTCGACCACGCGCTGTCCTACGCCGCCGAGCGCAAGCAGTTCGGCCAGCCCATCGGCAAGTTCCAGGGCGTCAGCTTCCAGATCGCCGACATGATCACCGAGATCGACGCCGCCGACTGGCTGACCCTGTCGGCCGCATGGCGCCTCGACCAGGGCCTGCCCGCCAACCGTGAAATCGCCTCGGCCAAGGTCTATGCGTCCGAGATGCTCGCGCGGGTCACCGACGCGGCGCTTCAGATCCACGGCGGCATGGGGCTGATGGACGAGCTGCCCATCGAGCGCTTCTGGCGCGATGCCCGCGTCGAGCGCATCTGGGACGGCACGTCGGAGATCCAGCGGCACATCATCAGCCGCGAGCTGTTCCGTCCGCTGGGAGCCTGACTCATGGAACCGCTGAGCCGTTTCCTGTCGCCCGGGGCCATCGCCGTGATCGGCGGCGGCACCTGGTGCGAGGCGGTGGTGCGCCAGTGCCGCGCCACCGGTTTCGCAGGGCCGATCTGGCCCGTGCATCCCAAGAAGGCAGAGATCGGCGGGTTGCCGGCCTATGCCAGCCTCGACGCGTTGCCGGGTGTGCCCGACGCCGCGTTCATCGGGGTGAACCGCGAGCTCACGGTTCAGGTCGCGGGCCAGCTGTCGGCCATGGGCTGCGCCGGTGCTGTCTGCTTCGCCGCCGGTTTCTCCGAAGCGGTGGCCGAGCTTGCCGACGGCGACGCGTTGCAGGCGCGGCTGGTCGAGGCCGCCGGCGACATGCGCGTGCTGGGGCCAAATTGCTACGGCATCGTCAATACGCTTGACGGGGTCGCGCTCTGGCCGGACCGGCACGGGATGGACCCGGTGGACAGCGGCGTGGCGGTCATCGGCCAGTCTTCGAACGTGCTCATCAACCTGACCATGCAGCGGCGGGGCCTGCCGCTGGCCGCTGTGGTGGCGGCGGGCAACCAGGCACAGACCTCGATGTCCGATCTTGGCATCGCGCTGCTCGAGGATCCGCGCATCACCGCGCTTGGCCTGCATATCGAGGGGATCAGCGACCTGCCTGCCTTCGAGGCGCTGGCTGCACGGGCGGCCGATCTGGGCAAGCCGATCGTGGCCCTGCGCGTCGGCGCGTCGGAGCAGGCGCAGGCGGCGGCGGTGTCGCATACCGCCTCGCTCACCGGCAGCAACGCCGGTGCCGTGGCCTTGCTGAAGCGGCTCGGGATCGCGCAGGTGGACACCCCGGCCGAGCTGGTCGAAACGCTGAAAATCCTGCATGTCACCGGCGGGCTGCGCTCGACGCGGATCGCTTCGGCCTCCTGCTCAGGCGGCGAGGCGTCGCTGATGGCGGACATGGGCGAAGGGGCGGGGGTCGCCTATCCGCCGCTGAACGAGACGCAGAAGACCGGGTTGCGCGCCGCGCTCGGCCCCAAGGTCGCGCTGGCCAACCCGTTGGATTACAACACCTACATCTGGGGGGACGAAGACGCCCTGTCCGCGACCTTCACTGCACTTTGCGATGCCGGGGCGAACCTCGGCATGGGCTGCGTCGTGGTCGACTACCCGCGTGATGACCGGTTCGACGCGCCCGACTACGATCAGGTGATGCGCGCCGTGGCCGCAACCAGGGCCGCGACCGGCACGCCGATGGCGATGGTCTCGCTCATGTCCGAAGGCTTGTCCGAGGCTGTGGCGCGTCGCGCGCTCGCAATGGGGATCGTGCCCTTGTGCGGCATGGGGGACGCGCTGACCGCGATACGGGCCGCCGCGCAGGCGGGCCGGTCGGGTGGGGGCAACACGCGCCCGGCGCCGGTCGCGCTGCCGCTGAACGGGCAGGGCGCTCCGCGCGTGTTCTCCGAGGCCGAGGCCAAGGCGCTGCTGTCCGCCGTCGGCGTGCGCGTTCCCGGTGCCGCCCGGGCCTCCACCGCCGCCGACGCGGCAAGTTCGGCAGCGCAGATCGGCTTCCCGGTGGTGCTGAAGGGCGAGGGTATCGCCCACAAGACTGAGGCTGGCGCCGTGGTGCTGAACCTGGCCGATGCCGCCGCCGTCGTCGAGGCCGCGGGCGCCATGCCCGCCTCCAGCTTCCTCGTCGAGGAAATGATCACCGGCAGCGTTGCCGAACTGATCCTCGGCGTCACCCGCGACCCGGCGCATGGTTTCGTGCTGACCCTCGGGCTGGGGGGCATCCTCACGGAGCTGATCCGCGACACCGCCTCGGTCCTCGTGCCCGCGTCGCGCGGCGAGGTGCGTGAGGCACTCGACAGCTTGCGCACCGCGCCGCTGCTGAGCGGCTATCGCGGCCGCCCCTCCGCCAACATCGAGGCGGTGCTCGACACCGTCATGGCGCTTCAGTCCCTCGTGCAGGATCACGCAGATGCCTTGCATGAAATCGAAATCAATCCGCTGATCTGCCGCGCCGATGGCGCCGTGGCCGCGGATGCCCTCATCAGGATGGAAGAATGACCGACAACGTCTTGACGCAGCGCCGTGGCGCGGTGCTTGAAGTCACCCTGAACCGGCCCAAGGCCAACGCCATCGACATGGCGACCTCGCGCCGCCTTGGCGAAATCTTCACCGAGTTCCGCGACGACCCCGAGCTGCGCGTGGCGATCCTAACCGCGCAGGGCGAGAAGTTCTTCTGCCCCGGCTGGGATCTCAAGGCCGCTGCCGAGGGTGAGGCAGCGGATGCCGACTACGGCGTCGGCGGCTTCGGCGGGCTTCAGGAGCTGCGTGGGCTCAACAAGCCGGTGATCGCCGCCGTCAACGGCATCGCCTGTGGCGGCGGGCTGGAACTGGCGCTTGGCGCGGACATCATCCTTGCCGCCGATCATGCCAACTTCGCGCTGCCCGAGATCAACTCGGGCACCGTGGCGGATGCGGCGACCATAAAGCTGCCAAAGCGCATCCCCTACCACATCGCGATGGAGCTGCTCTTCACCGGGCGCTGGTTCGACGCGGAGGAGGCGCATCGCTGGGGTCTCGTGAACCGTATCCTGCCCGCCGCCGACCTGATGGCAGAGGCGCGCAAGATGGCCGATGATCTGGCCGCCGGGCCGCCGCTGGTCTTTGCCGCGATCAAGGAGATCGCCCGGGAGGCCGAGAACATGAAATTCCAGGACGCGCTGAACCGCATCAACGGCAGCCAGTTCGAAACCGTCGAGCGGCTTTACCGTTCGGAGGATCAGAAGGAAGGCGCGCGCGCCTTCGCAGAGAAACGCGACCCGGTCTGGACCGGCCGGTAAGGAGACGATCATGCCTCTTGCTATGAACCGCAAACCCTTCATCACCGCCGCCATCACCGGGGCCGGTGCAACGCAGGACAAGAGCCGCCTGGTTCCGCGCTCGCCCGCCGAGATCGCCGAGGCCGCGATCGACGCCGCCAAGGCGGGGGCGGCCATCGTCCATTGCCACGTGCGCGACCCCGAAACCGGTGCGCCCTGCCGCGACCGGGCGCTGTTCCGCGAGCTGACCGACCGCATCCGGTCGTCCGACACCGACGTGGTGCTGAACCTCACCGCCGGAACCGGGGGCGATCTTACCTTCGGCGACGTCGAGACGCCCATGCAGCTCGATGCGCCCAACACGGACATGATCGGCGCCACCGAGCGTATGGCCCATATCCGCGACTGCCTGCCCGAGATCTGCACCCTTGATTGCGGCTCGATGAACTTCGGCGACGGCACCTATGTCATGACCAACACCACCTCGATGCTGCGCGCGATGGGCCGCCAGATGACCGAGCTTGGCGTGAAGCCCGAGATCGAGGCCTTCGACACCGGGCATCTGTGGTTTGCCAAGCAGCTGGTCGCCGAGGGCGTGCTGGACGATCCGGCACTGGTGCAGCTGTGCATGGGCATTCCTTGGGGCGCACCGAGCGACATGAACACTTTCATGGCGATGGTGAACAACGTGCCGTCGAACTGGACGTGGTCGGCCTTTGCGCTGGGGCGCGAAGAGATGCCCTTCGTCGCGGCAGCGGCGCTTGCGGGCGGCAACGTACGGGTTGGCCTCGAGGACAATCTCTACCTCGAGCGCGGCGTCATGGCGACCAACGCGCAACTGGTCGAAAAGGCCGTGACGATCCTCGACGGCATGGGCGCTGCGCCCCTGACACCCGCCGAGGTCCGCGCGCAGCTGGGCCTCGTCAAGCAAGACATGCCGGTGGCCACATGACCGACCGGGCGAAGACGGCCGCCATCATCGGCGGCGGTGTCATCGGTGGCGGCTGGGCGGCGCGCTTCGCGCTGAACGGCTGGAACGTGGCGGTGTTCGACCCGGACCCCGAGGCCACGCGCAAGGTCGGCGAGGTGCTGGACCGCGCCCGCGCTTCGCTGCCCGCGCTCTATGACCGGGCGCTGCCGCCCGAAGGCCGCGTCACCTTCTGCGAAACGCTGCCCGAGGCCGTGTCCGGTGCCGACTGGGTCCAGGAAAGCGTGTCGGAACGGCTGGCCCTCAAGCATGAGGTCTATGACCAGATCAGCGCCGTTCTGCCCGAAGGAGGCTTCATCGCCTCCTCGACCTCGGGCTTCAAGGCGTCGGACCTGGCTGCCGGCGGTGCGCCGGTGGTTGTGGTACATCCGTTCAACCCGGTCTACCTGCTGCCTCTGGTCGAGGTCTCCGGGGCCGCGGACCTGCGGGCCAAAGCGATCCCGGTGATGCGCGGCATCGGCATGCATCCTCTCGAGATGCAGACCGAAATCGACGCCTTCATCGGCAACCGCTTCCAGGAGGCCATGTGGCGCGAGGCGCTGTGGATGCTGAAGGACGGCATCGCCACCACGGCGCAGATCGACGACGCCATGCGCATGGGCTTTGGTCTGCGTCTGGCGCAAATGGGCCTGTTCGACACCTACCGGCTTGCCGGTGGCGAGGCGGGCATGGCCAGCTACATGGACCAGTTCGGCCCCTCGCTGCACTGGCCGTGGTCGCGGCTCACGGATGTGCCGGAGCTCGACGCCGCACTGGTCCAGCAGATCAGCGATCAGTCCGACGCCCAGTCCGGACATCTTGGCATCGCCGAGATGGAGACCCTGCGCGACGACAATCTCGTCGCGATCCTGCGCGGGCTGCGGCGGACCGGGTCCGGGGCGGGGGGCGTGATCCTCGGCCATGAGCAGACGCTGCCCGAGGGCGGCGAGATCGACGGCCTGCCCGTGACCCTGCGCCGGTCGGTGCCGGTGACATGGACCGACTACAACGGTCACATGAACGAAGCCGCCTACCTCGAGCTTGGCACATGGGCCACGGACGGGCTGATGCAGCTGGTCGGGGCCGATGCCGACTACGTCGCATCGGGCAAGAGCTTCTTCACCGTGGACACCCGCATCCGCTACCTCGACGAGGTGGCGCGGGGTGCGGTACTGACCGTGACGACGCAGGTGCTCGAAGGGGAGGGCAAGAAGATGAAGCTCTTCCACCGGGTGCTGAAGGCGGACGGCACATTGGCCGCAACGCTCGAGACGCTGCTGCTGCACACCGACCTGACGACCCGCCGCGCCTGCGCGCCCGAGCCGGTGGTCGCATCGAGACTGGCAGAGCTTGCACAGGCGCACCAAGGGCGCGAGGCCGTGGGCGCCGGCGGCGCTGTCGGCCAGAGACATTGAGAACAGGAGATCCGGATGACGCCTGCAGAACAGACAACCCGTGAACAGCTGGCGGCCTGCTACCGGCTGGCGGCCATGCACCGCTTTACCGATCTCATCTACACCCACATCACCGCGCGGGTGCCGGGAAGCGAAGATCACTTCCTCATCAACCCCTACGGCTGGCGCTGGGAAGAGATCACCGCCTCGTCGCTGGTCAAGATCGACACCGATGGCAACAAGGTGGACGACAGCCCGCACCGGGTGAATCCGGCGGGCTTCACCATCCATTCCGCCGTTCACATGCACCGCCACGATGCCGCGTGGATCATGCACACCCACACCCGTGCGGGCGTGGCCGTATCCTGCATGGAAGAGGGGCTGTTGCCGCTCAACCAGATCTCGCTGCAGTTCCACAACCGCGTCGCCTACCATGATTTCGAGGGCATCGCGCTCGACCTCGAGGAACGCGACCGCATCGTGGCCGATTTCGGGGATCAGCCGGTGATGATCCTGCGCAATCACGGGCTTATTGCCACGGGGCGCTCGGCGGCCGAGATGTTCTCGAACATGTTCTACCTCGAGCGCGCCTGCGAGATTCAGGTCGCGGCGACCTCGACGGGCCTGCCGCTGCGCCCGGTTGCCGAGGACATCGCCGCGCGGGTGCATGGGCAATACGTTCAGATGAACGAGGAAGACGGCGACCTTGCGCTGGAATGGGACGCGCACCTGCGTTCCATCGAAGGGCTGGGCACCGACTACCGTGGCTGAGCCGTCCGGGCGCGGGTCAATACCCCGTGCCCGGATCGACCTCGAAGCTCAGGGGCTGCCCGTCGCGCAGTTCCTGCACAGATTGCACGAGCTGCGCGGCCACGGCGTGCGGGGTCGCCCCGCTTGCCACGTGCGGCGTGATGCGCAGCTTCGGATGCTGCCAGTAGGGGTGATCCGCAGGCAGAGGTTCCTGCCGCAGTACGTCGAAGCTGGCCCCGGCAAGGTGGCCTTCGTCGATCAGGGCCATGAGGTCTTCCTCTACCAGGTGCTCGCCCCGGCCCATCTGGATCAGCCCGCCGCCCCGCCGCATGCGCTCCAGAAGTTCCCGGTTCAGCACGTCCCGGATCTGTGCGGTGATGGGGAGGACGTTGATGACATAGTCCGCGCCTGGGTCGCGGCGCCGAGGCTGCCGTCCCCTGTGCGTAACGTACCCCCCGGCAGAGGGTCCGCCGGGGGGGGGGGGCGCACGGCCACGGTGAGGTCGACGCCCAGCGTCGCCATGGTCTGCGCGATGGCCCGCCCCATGCTGCCTCCCAAGGATCGCGACGCGGATCGCGGAGGGGCTGCGCAGTGGCACGTCCTGCCACAGGCCATCCTTGGCATTGCGCGCCATGACGTCGAACTGCCGCTCCACATGCATGAGTTCATGGGTGGCGAAGCCGGCCATCTGCAGCGCCTGTTCGGGATCGCGCACACGGCAGACCGGGACCCCGTACGGGCGCCCCGGATGCGCCAGAAGCCGATCAACCCCGGCGCTCACTGCCATGATGAGTTTCAGGTTGGGATAAGCGGTAAAATCCCGTGGACCCGGCTGCCAGCAGAGCGCGACCTCGACGGCCTCGGGTTCGGTGACCCGGTCGGGCGTGCGCATCTCGATCAATGGGTCAGGATGGGCCGCAAACGCAGGGCCGTAGTCCCGCGCGAGGTCATGCGTGGCGGACAGGTAGACACCTTGAGCAACATTCTGATCCATAGAGACATTCTCCTTCTGGCCCTTGGCGGAGTTATCGGCTGGAGAGCCTCCCGGTTCAACCACGTGCCTGTGGGCGAGGCGGTGCAGCCCGGCGGTCAATGGAGCAGAATGGAGGTCCCCAAAATCGGGACACCGGGCTAAGCTTGCCGCCAACGAGTACAAGGACCGACAGTGTGGCCGGCAAACGGAAGAACTACAGCGCCAAGTTCAAGGCGAAGGTGGCGCTGGAGGTGATCAGGGGGCGAGATGACGGTCGCCGGGCTGGTGGCGAAACCCGGCGTGCATTAGACGGTGATCAACACCTGGAAACGCCAGGGGATCGAGGGGACGACCGGGCTGTTCTCGGGCGAGGCCGAGTCGAAGGACGCCGAGAAGGAGGGCGAAATCGAGAAGCTTCATCCCTAGCAGACCTCCGACGGTCGCGTGGGTTTGCAAGCGCGGCGAACGACAGGTTCGACGGGCTGCGCTGCAGAATTCTGATCCAGGGCTGAAGTTCGGCTCTGCGCCGTCACTGCCCACCGCGTTGTGCAGGGGCCTGCCGCGCCACCGCAGGTCTGCTTCGAGCCTCGACTGACCGCCGCGCCGGACATTGGCCCGAGAAGAGACGCTGCGGTGGAGCTTTCCCGAACCCGACATCCACGGCTGCTTGCAACGGAGCCAGTTGAGCCAAGATCAAACGCATTAATGGCGTATGAAGCATCAATCACAGCTTTGCATCTCTGCCGAATATGGCCGTTGCGATGTCCTGAGGCACTCTGGGCGCGAAACGGCCATGGGCTGCGGTAGCGGTCGGAGGGGAGAAGCGCAGGAAGTGTCGTGCAGCGTCAAGCCCTGCGCGCTCCGCATCGCGCATCTGGCGCACCGATTTCGGATCGACCGGCGCGCCAGATGCGTCGCACCCGCAAGTGACTATTCTGCAATCACTCTTCAAACGCCTGACGCGCCGCACTGACAGCGTTCACTTGGCCTGGGCGGGGGTCAGCCTTCCATCAGTGATTGCATCCAGCATCCGGTCGCACTCGTAGTTCAATCTGCGTGCGATGATACATGCGATCGACCGGTCCGTGGTGCGTAGAGACAGCTGCCAATGTCGGGTTTTTGTGGAAAACTCAGGCACACGCCGACGCCAGCTCCAGGTGGAGCCGCGTTGCAGGAGGTAAGGGGTGGTCGCCAAGATGCGGCCTCCAGAATTGGAGACGAGCGACCCGCATTTCAGGAACTTGTGCTACAGTGCTGTGTGACACTGTACTTGCCAAATTCAGCCTATGCCTTGATTGTCAAGGGTTTAGTAGGTGAATTGGCTCCGGCGGTAGGGATCGAACCTACGACCAATTGATTAACAGTCAACTGCTCTACCGCTGAGCTACGCCGGAACATGCGGGGCGTATAGCAATCAGGATTCACCCCGTCCAGAGGGTTTTGTCAAAAAATTGCAGCTTTTCTCAAGTTGCCGTTAAGTCACTTGAAAGATGGCGTTTTCTGTAAGTCCTGCGGGCGCGGTGACGCGACCTTCACGAGCCATGTGCAGCAGGTGGGACAGCACGTTGCGGGTCGCCGCGGGCAGGAGGGCGGGGGGCGTGTCGGTGTAGATACGCGCGGCGAGCGTTGCCGCGTCGGCGGCGCCATCTTCAAGTGCGGCGAGGATCTGTGCCTCCCGGTTCAGGCGGTGCACGCGGAGTTCCGCGATGCGCGCGCCAGGGGTCTCGATCGGGGCGCCGTGGCCGGGATGCAGCACAGACCAAGAGCGCGCGGCGATGCGGTCGAGCGAGGCCATGAAATCCGTCAGGTCGCCGTCGGGCGGCGAGACGAGAGAGCTCGCCCAGCCCATCACGAGATCCCCGGAGAACAGGGCGTCGCCCCAGGCGAAACTCAGGTGGTTGCCGAAATGGCCCGGCGTGTGCAGGGCCTCGATCTGCCATCCGTCGCCGGTCACGCAGTCCTTGTCGCGCAGGCAGACGTCCGGCGCGAACCCGGCATCCACGCCTTCGCCGCCACCGAGCAGACCGTCGCGCGCGAGCTTGCGCATGACCCCGGAGCGGCCGGCGCCTGCGTCGCCGAAGGCATGGACCTGCGCACCAGTCGCCTGAGCGAGCGGCCGGGCGAGCGGCGAATGGTCCAGATGCGCGTGCGTCACGAGAACATGCGTGATCCGCTGGCCCGGCGTCAGCGCGGAGAGGATCGCGTCGAGATGCCCAAGATCATCCGGACCCGGGTCGATCACCGCCAGCCCGCGTGTGCCCAGGAGATAGGTGTTGGTGCCGCGGAAGGTCATCGGCGAAGGGTTCGGCGCAACGATGCGGCGCAGGTCGGGGGCCAGCGTTTCGGCCTCTCCCGGGCGGGGGCGAAAATCCGGTTGCGGGTCCTGCATGTTTCGGGCCTTTCTGGACAACGTCTTAGCCAGAGGTAGCGCAACATGTTCCAGTGGCTCAAACGCTATATGCCGCGCGGGCTCTACGGGCGCGCCGCGCTGATCCTGATCCTGCCGGTGGTCACCCTGCAGCTCGTGGTCTCGGTGGTCTTCGTGCAGCGCCATTTCGAGGACGTCTCGAGCCAGATGAGTCGCGAGATGGCGCGCGAGGTCAACCTCGCGCTGTCGCAGCCGGTGCTGGCGCCGGCGCTCGAGATCGAGTTGTCAGACCCGTCGAAGATGACCCCCGGCGCCGCGGACAGCCGGCGCTGGTACGATTTTTCGGGGCTCGTGGTGACGCGGACGCTGCGGCGCCACATCCCCGGGCTGGAGCAGGTCGCGTTGCCCGACGATTACGATGTCCGGCTTCTTGTGCGCCGGGCCGACGGCCTGCGCGAGGTTCGTTTTGCACGCAGCCGTGCTTCGCCGACGAATGCGCACCAGCTGTTCGTGAACATGATGATCTTCGGCGTGGTGATGACGCTGATCGCCTTTCTCTACCTGCGCAACCAGCTGCGTCCCATCACGAGGCTCGCCGAGGCGGCGGAAGCCTTCGGGCGTGGGCGCCATGTTCCCTATTCGCCGTCGGGCGCGGTCGAGGTGCGCGCGGCGGGCAATGCCTTTCTCGACATGCGGAACCGGATCGAACGGCAGATCGAGCAGCGCACGATGATGCTGTCGGGCGTGAGCCATGATCTGCGCACGCCGTTGACGCGTTTGCGCCTGAGCCTGTCGATGCTCGACGACGAGGACCGCGTACCGATGGAGCGCGACGTCGACGACATGCAGCAGCTCATCGACGCCTTTCTCGACTTCGCGCGCAGTGACAGCCAGGCGGGGCAGGCGGAGCCGACCGATGCGCTCGATCTTGTCCGCACGGTAGTGGAGGATGCGCAGCGCTCGGGGCGCCCGGTGACACTCGGAGAATGCGCGGGCGAGGGCGAGGTGGCGCTACGGCCAGCGGCGATGCGGAGGGCGGTCGAGAACCTCGTCGGCAACGCCGTGCGCTACGGCACGCGCTGCGAGGTGTCGGTGCGGCTTTCCGAGCGTAGCCTGCGCATCCGGGTTGAGGACGACGGCCCCGGCATCCCGCCAGAGCAGCGCGAGGATGCGCTGAAGCCCTTCGTTCGGCTCGATCCCTCGCGCAACCAGGACAAGGGGTCGGGCGTGGGGCTGGGGCTCGCCATCGCGGCCGACATCGCGCGCGCGCACGGCGGTGTCCTGCGGCTGGGCGAGAGCGATACGCTTGGCGGTCTGCGCGCCGACATCGTCATCGCCCGGTGACAGGACAGGGGGGACGGCGCGGTTCCGCCGTACCACCCGACGCATGAAGACCCCGGGGGAGATCCCCTCCCGCGGATTTAGCCCTCGAGCAGGATCTGCCCCTTGGCCTCGACCAGAAGCTCCTGCCGCTTCACGCGAATCTCGTCGGCGCCGGCCTTGTCGCCGAGGTCTGCCGCCACCTTTCGCACAACGTCCTCATGGACGGCCTCTTCGAAATCGGCCTTGATGACCTCGCGCGCGTAGGCCTCTGCATCGGTGCCGGACTTTCCGAGCATTTCCGCCGCCCAGAGACCGAGAAGCTTGTTGCAGCGCGCTTCCGCGCGGAAGCTCATTTCCTCGTCATGCGCGAACTTGGATTCGAATGCTTTTTCGCGGTCGTCAAAGGCGGTCATCGGTCTGGCTCCCCCCGATAAAATAATCGCTATACTGGATATTCCACGCGGGCTTCCCGCGCAAGGCTGAAGCGTCCGCTTGCGACGACGCAAGGCTTGATTTATAGGCCTCTCAAGGACGCGGGCCGCACCCGCGGGCCGCTGTGAAAGGATTCCCATGGCACGCCGCAAGAAGATCTACGAAGGCAAGGCGAAGATTCTCTACGAAGGCCCCGAGCCCGGGACCATCGTGCAGTACTTCAAGGACGACGCGACCGCGTTCAACGCCCAGAAGAAGGACGTGATCGAGGGCAAGGGCGTGTTGAACAACCGCCTGTCCGAGTTCTTCATGAACGGGCTGAACACCATTGGTGTGCCGACCCATTTCATCAAGCGGCTGAACATGCGCGAGCAACTGTGCCGCTCGTGCGAGATCATCCCGCTCGAGGTCATCGTGCGCAACTTCGCCGCCGGCTCGCTTGCCAAGCGTCTCGGACTCGAGGAAGGCACGCCGCTGCCGCGCCCGGTCGTCGAGTACTGCTACAAGGACGACAAGCTGGGTGACCCGCTCGTCACCGAAGAGCACATCGCGGCCTTCGGCTGGGCCAGCCAGCAGGACATGGACGACATCCTGAGCCTCGCGCTGCGGGTGAACGACTACCTGTCGGGCCTGATGTACGGCGTCGGCATCCGCCTCGTCGACTTCAAGATCGAGATCGGTCGGGTCTACGACGGCGACTTCCAGCGCCTGATCGTGGCCGACGAGATCTCGCCCGACAGCATGCGCCTGTGGGACATCGAGACCGGGCAGAAGCTCGACAAGGACGTGTTCCGCCGCGATCTCGGCAACCTGACCGACGCCTACACCGAGGTGGCGCAGCGTCTTGGCGTGATGCCGAAGCAGGCCACGCATGTGGCCAAGCCCAAGCTCATCAACTGAGGTATCGGCGCGCCCTCGGGGCGTGCCGGACATTTGAACGGAAAGAGGAAAGGCCGCGGCCTTTCGCAAGCGAACGGAGTGGACGCCATGAAGGCACGGGTTCATGTGATGCTGAAGGACGGCGTGCTCGATCCGCAGGGCGAGGCGGTGAAGCACGCGCTGCACGGACTGGGCTTCGACGGCGTCGGGGGCGTCCGTCAGGGCAAGGTCATCGAGCTCGATCTGGCCGAGGGCACAGGCGAGGACGACGTGCGCGAGATGTGCGAGAAGCTGCTCGCCAACACGGTGATCGAGAGCTACGCCATCGAGATGGTCTGAGCGCCGCGTCACGCGGGCAGGGGCTCCGCCTGAGGTCGTGGCTCCGGTCGCCTCTTTCGGCGCCTTCCAGGAATTTGAACGCCCGCGCGGGAATTGTCCCACGCGGGCGTTTCCGTGTGTCCGGGGCAGGGCAGAGGCGCCGGCGTGAGGGAAGTGGATATAGGCACGCGATCGCGGACGCAGGTGCAACGCCGTCTCCACCGGCGCGCTTGACACCGCAGCCCGGCTGACCTCCCCTGTGCGCGATTATCGGGAGGAGAAACACCATGCGTGCAGCGGTTCTGCGAGCCTACAACGAAGACCTGTCCATGGAGGACGTGCCGCAGCCGGAGTGCCCCGAGGATGGCGTCGTCCTCAAGGTGCTGGCCTGCGGCGTCTGCCGCTCGGACTGGCACGGCTGGACCGGCGAGCACCCGCGGGTGAAGCCCGGCCAGATCCAGGGCCACGAGTATTGCGGCGAGGTCATCGAGGCCGGCCCGCGCTCGCAATGGGCGGTGGGCGACAAGCTCGTCGCGCCGTTCATCCTCTCCTGCGGAAGCTGCCCTCACTGCCGGGCCGGAAACTCCACCGTCTGCGAGGACCAGCGCCTGCCGGGCTTCGTCGAGCCGGGCGCCTTTGCCGAATACGTGGCGGTGCCGCGCGACTTCAACCTCGCGCGTCTGCCCGAGGGCATGTCGCCGACGCTTGCCGCCGGACTCGGCTGCCGGGTGACCACCGCCTGGCACGCGCTCACCGGGCGCGCCGGGCTGCAGGGCGGCGAGTGGCTCGCGGTGCATGGCACCGGTGGCGTCGGGCTGTCGGCGGCGCTTCTGGGACGGGCGCTCGGGGCGCATGTGATCGTGGTCGACGTGGTGCAGGAAAAGCTCGACCACGCGGTCGCGCTCGGCATGGATGCCGGTGTCAACGCCCGCGACGGCGATGCCGCCGAGCAGATCCGCGAGATCACCGGCGGCGGCGCACATGTGAGCATCGAGGCGCTGGGGATTCCCGAGACCGTCAACGCCTCGATCCGCTGCCTGCGCCCGCTCGGCCGTCACGTGCAGGTGGGCATGCCTGTCGGCCACACGGCGCGCATGGATGTCGACATGTCCGCCGTCTACCAGGGCAACCTCGCCCTTTACGGCACTCGCGGGATGCCCGCGCACAGATATCCGTCGCTGCTTGGATTGATCACGCGGGGAAAGGTGGATATGAGCCCTCTCATCGCGCGCGAGATTCCGCTCGGCCAGGCCGGGGCGGAACTGGCCGCCTTCAACGGGCCGACGCCGCCGGGCGTGGCCGTCATCACCGATTTCACCCGCTGACCGCGGGTCAGGGAGAGCGCCCATGAAAGCCGCCGTCATCGTCTTCCCCGGATCGAACTGCGACCGCGATCTTGCCGAGGGGTTCCGCCGGGCGGGCCTTAACGTGCAGATGGTCTGGCACAAGGACACCGCGCTGCCCGAGGGCATCGACATCGTTGGCATTCCGGGCGGCTTCTCCTTCGGCGACTACCTGCGCTGCGGCGCCATCGCCGCCAACTCGCCGATCTGCAACGAGGTCAAGGCCCACGCCGACCGCGGCGGCTACGTCTTCGGCGTCTGCAACGGCTTCCAGGTGCTGACCGAGACCAAGATCCTGCCCGGTGCGCTTCTGCGCAACGGCAACCTGAAATACATCTGCCGCACCATCGGGCTCACTGTCGAGGAAAGCCAGTCGATCTTCACCCGTGGCTACAGCGCCGGCGAGACGATCCGCATCCCGATCGCGCATCACGACGGCAACTACACCGCCGACGCCGCGACGCTCGACGCGCTCGAGGCCGAGGGCCGGGTGGCCTTCCGCTACACCGACAACCCCAACGGCTCGGACCGCGACATCGCCGGCATCCTGTCGGAAAACCGCCGGGTGCTCGGCATGATGCCGCACCCCGAGCGCGCCTGCGACCCGGCGCAGGGCAACGAGGACGGTGCGCGTCTTTTCGCCAATCTGACGGCTGCCCTCGCGGAGGCCTGACTTGAGGGCCTGAGCGCGCGCGCGTAGTCTGGCGTCCATGTCGGAAGAGACCAGAGACAAGACACGACGCACGCGGCGCTCGGGTCCGCTCAGTTGGCGGGTGCGGGTCGCGCTCGGCGTGCTGCTGGCGTTGGCTGTGGCGACCGTCTGGGTCACCAACGTCCTCCTGACCGACCGTTTCACCGAGAGCACCCGCAACCGGGCCGAGCTGCGGCTTGCGCTCTATTCCGGCAACCTGCTTTCGGAACTGCGCCGCAACGCCATCGTGCCGCAGCTGCTGGCGCGGGATCCGGCGCTGATCGGCGCGCTGAACTCGAACGACTTCAGCCAGTCGTCGCAGCGGCTCATTTCCTACGTCGACGAAATCGGCGCCGCCTCGCTCATGCTGCTGGACCGCGACGGGCGCACCGTCGCCGCGACCGACCGCAACCGGCTGGGCGAGCAGCACCGCAACGCGCAGTATTTCGTCGACGCGCTGCGCTCGAACACCACCGTCTTCACGACGCAGGCACGCGAGGCGGGAGGGTATTCCTTTACCTACTCGCGCCGGGTGGAAAGCCAGAACTCGGCCATCGGCGTGATCGTGGTCGAGGTCGACCTCGCCAAGTTCGAGCGCGCCTGGGCCGGGATCACCGATGCCGTGGCGGTGCTGAACTCGGAAGGCACAATCGTGCTTGCCACCGAGCCGCGCTGGCGGGGGCGCACCATCGAGGAGGCGCTGGTGCGCCAGTCCCCGGAAAGTGCCATCGAGCGTGCCATCAAGGCCACCGCCGACTGGACCGCGCTGCCGCCCGACGCCTACCTGTCGGGCGAGGCGGTGATGCGGGTCGACGGGCGCATCCCGTTCCGGGGCTGGACCATGGCGACCTTCACTACCTACGCCAGCGTGCGCGAGAAGGTGAACGCGGTGCTGGCGCTCGAGATCATGGGATTCGCGCTGCTCGCGGCGCTGGCCTTCTACGCGCTGAGCCGCCGCACGGCGCTGCGCATGGCTCTGTTCCAGCGGGAATCCGCCGAGCTGCGCCGCCTTAACGCGCGGCTCCAGCGCGAAATCGCGGAGCGCGAGAAGGTGCAGAAAGACCTCGCCTCGGCCGAGCAGACGCTCGAGCAGAGCTCGAAGCTGGCCGCCCTCGGCGAGATGTCGGCCGCAGTCAGCCACGAGCTGAACCAGCCGCTCGCCGCCATGAAGACCTATCTGGCCGGCGCCCGGCTGCTGCTGCGCCGCAATCGGCCCGAAGAGGCGATGACCGCCTTCCACCGCATCGACGACCTGATCGAGCGGATGGGGGCCATCACCCGCCAGCTGAAGTCCTACGCCCGCAAGGGGCAGGACGCGCTGAGCCCGGTGGACATGGGCGAGGCGCTGGCCTCGGCTCTGAGCATGATGGAGCCGCAGCTCAAGGCGCGCCGCGTCCGCATCACCAAGATCCTGCCCGACGAGCAGGTGCGCGTGATGGGCGACCGGATGCGGATCGAGCAGGTTCTCGTGAACCTGCTGCGCAACGCCATCGACGCGACCAAGTCCGAGGCGCACCCCGAGATCGAGATCATCCTCGCCAGCGGCGAGACGGCGGTGCTGTCGGTGCGCGACAACGGCCACGGCATCGAGGATTTCGACGCGCTCTTCGAGCCGTTCTACACCACCAAGCAGCCCGGCGACGGCACGGGGCTGGGGCTGGCGATCAGCTCCGGCATCGTCGCCGAGCTCGGCGGCCGGCTGACAGCACGGAACGGCGCCGAGGGTGGGGCTGTTTTCGAGATGCAGCTTCCTATCTTGAATGACAGGCCCGCCGCCGCCGAGTGAGCGCGCGACCGGGCCGAGACCGAAGGCAGAAAAGGCGAAAGACGAGAATGACAAAAGCCATGAAGATCGCCATCGTCGACGACGAGAAGGACATGCGCCAGTCGATCAGCCAGTGGCTGGCGCTCTCCGGCTATGACACCGAGACCTTCTCCAGCGCCGAAGAGGCGCTCGGGGCGCTCGGCAGCGATTACCCGGGCATCGTGATCTCGGACATCAAGATGCCGGGCATGGATGGCATCCAGTTTCTCAAGAAGCTGATGGGCAGCGACAGCGCGCTTCCGGTCATCATGATCACCGGGCACGGCGACGTGCCCATGGCGGTCGAGGCGATGCGCATCGGGGCCTTCGATTTCCTCGAGAAGCCCTTCAACCCCGACCGCATGTCGGAGCTTGCCAAGAAGGCGACCAACGCGCGCCGTCTGACGCTCGACAACCGCGCGCTGCGGCGCGAGCTTTCCGACGGTGGCCAGCTCATGAGCAAGCTCATCGGCCAGAGCCCGGCGATGGAGCGGCTGCGCGAAGACGTGCTCGACCTCGGTCAGGCCGACGGTCACGTGCTGATCGAGGGCGAGACCGGCACCGGCAAGACCCTGATCGCCCACGCGCTGCACGCGGTCGGCAGCCGGGCAGGCAAGAAGTTCGTGCTGATCTCCTGCGCGGCGATGGACGAGGACGCGCTGATGCAGCGCCTGTTCGGCCCGATGCAGCCCGACGACACGCGGCTGCCCGCCATCGAGGAGGCGCGCGGCGGCACGCTGGTGCTCGAAGATGTTGAATCGCTTTCGGACAGCGCGCAGGCCCGCCTGCTGTCGGTCATCAACGACCAGGGCACGCCGCCCGAGACCCGCATCGTCGCCATCTGCAACCTTCAGGACGAGGGCCGCACCTGTGAAAGCGCGCTGCGCCCGGATCTCTTCTACCGGCTCGCGGCGCTCAAGATCACCGTGCCGCCGCTGCGGGCGCGCGGCGAGGACATTCTCACGCTGTTCACGCGCCTGTCGGAGCAGTTCGCCGACGAATACGGCTGCGATGCCCCCAAGGTCAGCGCGCAGGAGGCGGCGCAGCTGCTGCAGGCGCCGTGGCCGGGCAACGTGCGCCAGCTCATCAACCTTGCCGAACGTGCGGTGCTCCAGTCGCGGCGCGGGCAGGGCACCATCGCCTCGCTGCTGATGAACGACCACGAGGACATGCAGCCGGTAATGACCACGGAGGGCAAGCCGCTCAAGGAATATGTCGAGGCGTTCGAGCGGATGCTGATCGACAACACCATGCGGCGGCACAAGGGATCGATCTCGTCGGTCATGGACGAGCTTTGCCTGCCGCGCCGGACCCTCAACGAGAAGATGGCGAAATACGGGCTTCAGCGCTCGGACTACCTCTGACCCCTTGGGGCGGTGCCGGGTCAGGCGCCGCCCCACGTCGCGAAGACGTCTCGGAAACGTCACGGAATCGATTCGAACCCTCGGTAACTTGCGCGTGAAGTCCGGCGCGAGCGATGCTCGCCCGAAGCCTTTCATGCCCGAGCCGGGGGTTCTGCCATGCTGATCATCGACCCTGTCCGTTTCGTCCTGTCCTGCTGCTTCCTGCCCGCGCCCAATGGAATGCTGGCGCTGCTGGTGCGGGGCAAACGGATCTACTGACGCCGCCCGAGGCGCCTTGGCCGTGTGATCGATGCCGCGCTCCGAGGCCGGCGCGACGAGGCCCCTCCGACAGCGCTTGCGCGCGTTTCGTCGGGATTTGACGAGCGCAGGGAACCAGAGCCATGAGGCGGGCGTAAACTCTCGGCAAAGCAACCGGGAGCACCAAATGTCCACGATAATCGGCATCGCCTTCCTTATCGCCACCGCCTGCATGCATCACGCCATGCTCATGGTTGCGACCTCGGTGGTGCCGGAGCGTCTGCGCCACAGCAGGCTTCTGCCAATCGTGGTGTTCAGCCTGCTTGCGGTGATCCACACCCTTCAGATCGCGGCCGGGGCGCTCCTGTTCATCGCCCTGCACCACGGTCTGTGGACCGATGCGTTCGGCGGGAGCTTTTAGGGCAAGTGGAACGACTACTTCTATTTTTCGGGGATGAACTTCACCACGCTCGGCCAGACCGGCATGAGCATCGTGGGTCCTATGCGCATCGTGGCGATGATGCAGGCGCTGGCGGGCTTCATGGTGCTGACATGGTCGGCGAGCTTCCTCTACGCGACCTGCCGCCAGCAGTTCATCGCGGAATCCGAGGGTGACGTCTGAGCGCAAGGAACCAGAGATGATCGAATGGATGTCCAACCACGCGCAACTTCTGGGGGTTGCGGTCAGTGCCGTGACGGCGGTGATCTGGGTGATCTACCTGCAGCTGCTGGTGAGCAGCATGCGGCGACAGCGCCGCACCAATGTCGAGATCACCCGCGCCGGCGAGCCCGGCGAGGACGCGAAGTGCCTCGTGAGCAACATGGGCGCCGAACCGGTCTACATCAAAAGCGTGATCGTCGACGTGGTTGCGGACGGCGAACGCTACACGGCTGCGGCGACGCAGCGGCGGGAAATCACGCAGGACAAGCTCACCGACCTCGCGGAGAAGACCACCGAAGGCCCGCTTGAGAGCGGCAAGAGCCGCGACGTGGGGTCCTTCAAGGACCTCGTGAGCCGCATGATGGATTTTTGCGAGATCGAGCAGCTGAAGGACAGGATCGAGAACATCAAGATCCTCGTCGTCATGACCTCGGGGTTCAGCAAGCAGCTCGCCGCAGCCGAGCAGGAGTTCGCGGTGACGCCGGACGGGCAGGGCGGCCTCTACGTCACCCACAGCAGCGTGACCTCGACGCAGCTGCGCGGCCGGCGCGTCCGGCGCCAGATCGAGGAACGGGTGAACCGGGTGCTGCGCGAAGAGGCCGACATGATCCGGCGCACGGTGGGCGAAGAGCGCTGACCCGGGTGGGGTCACGGAACCACCGCCTGGCATCACGCAGGGGAGCCCAGCCGGGCTCGCGCGCCTGTCGAATCTTCGTCACCAGCTCCTGCGGCCCCCGAGGAGCGGTTAGTTCTTCGCCCTCACTCGGGCCTTGGTCAACAGCCGCGCCACCTCGGCCATGCGGGCCCGGGCGGCACGTCGCGTGTCGCTGTCCGGCAGGCGGGCGTCGAGCACCGCGTCGAGCTGTGCCCGCGCCTGTTGCTGCGTCACGCCGTCCAGGCTCAATCCGCAACGAAGCCAGATGCCGTCGATGGCCGTGGTCATCAGATCCGTAACCAGCGCGGCGTCGGACGCCGGCAACAGGCTGCGCAAAGGGCCGATCAGGTTCGACCGCATCCGCGCGTAGATCACCGTCTGGATGCGTTGGTAGACCGGCACATGCGGCACGCCCGCGCAAAGCGCGATCCAGGCGTGGGCCACCTCGGGGCGGAAGGAGGTGGGCGACAGGTTGGTCTCGATCACCGCGTAGACGCGCTCCCACGGTGTGCGGGCCTCGCCCAGCAGCAGCACCGCCTCGCGCAGCAGCTCGGCATTGGCGTGGCGCAGGGCGGCGGCCAGCAGCGCTTCCTTGGTCTTGAAGTAGTGCAGGACGTTGGCCTTGGAGGCACCGGCTTCTTCCGCCACACGCGCCAGCGAGGTGCCCTCGTTACCGTGCCGCATCAGCGCCCGATATGCCGCCGCGGCGTATTCCGCCCGCCTGATCCGGGAAATGTCTCTGCGGCCCATGCTGGCACCCAATCTGTCCGATCCATCCGATGACCGCTGCTAAATTAGATTGACTCTTCGTTCAATCTATTCGAGCTTCACGTTTATGAACCAATCGGTCCATCTATATTCCATAAGGATCACGAACGATGAAAGCCTGCCTTCCCGTCGCCGGACTTCTCGCCGTCACGACCACCGCCATGCCCGCCCTTGCAGACTGCTCGACGGTCCGTCTCGCGGAGCCGGGCTGGACCGATCTCGCGCTGACGACGGCCGTCACTCAGGTGCTGCTCGAAGGCATGGGGCATGAGACCGAAACCGAGATCCTAGGCATCCCGGTCATCTACGAGGCCATGAAGGCCGGCGATCTCGATGTCTTCATGGGCTACTGGGATCCGGCGATGGAAACCTATTTCAACGCCTACCGCGACACCGGCGAGATCGAGACCATCCACACCAACCTCGAGGGCGCCAAGTTCACCTGGGCGGTGCCGTCCTACGTGCACGAGGCCGGTGTGACCTCCTTCGCCGATCTCGCCGCGCAGGAGGACAAGTTCGGTGGCAAGCTCTACGGCATCGAGCCGGGATCGAACGACATCATGCTCGAGATCGTCGAGAAGGACGAATTCGGCCTTGGCGACTGGGACGTGGTGGAAAGCTCCGAGCAGGGGATGCTGGCGCAGGTCGCGCGCGAGGTCCGGTCGGAAGACTGGATCGTCTTTCTTGCTTGGGCGCCGCACCCGATGAACACCAACTTCGACATCGCCTACCTCGAAGGTGGCGATGCCTGGTATGGTCCCGACTTCGGCGGGGCGACCGTCTCCACCCAGGTGCGCGAGGGCTACGTGTCCGAGTGTCCCGAGGTCGGCAAGCTGCTGACCCAGCTCACCTTCGACGTGGACATGGAGAGCGAAGGCATGGGCTACATTCTCGAAGACGGCATGCCCCCCAAGGAGGCCGCTCGCACCCTGATCGCCGCCTATCCGGACAGGCTGCAAGGCTGGCTGGACGGGGTCGAGACCGTGGACGGCGCACCGGCGCTCGCGGCAGTGAAGTCGGATCTCGGCCTGTGACCAGCCTTCCGGCCGAGGACAGCTTCGCGGATCTCGGCAGCGGGCGGATCTGCTATCGGCAGGATGGCCGCTCCGACGCGCCGGCGGTGGTGCTTGTCGCTGGGCTCGGGATGCAGCTTATCGAATGGCCGGAAGCCCTTGTGACGGCGCTGGCCCGGGAGTTCCGGGTGATCCGGCTCGACAACCGCGACAGCGGTCGGTCGGGCCGCTTCGGCGGCAGCTTCACGCGGGTTCCGGCAGGGTTTTCCTGGTCGGAGAGCGCGCCCGGCCTCGCCGCCTACGACCTGCGCGACATGGCGCGGGACGTGTTGGACCTCGCGGATCACCTCGGAATTGACCGCTTTGCCTGCGTCGGGTTTTCGATGGGCGGAATGATCGCGCAGATCCTGGCGGTCATGGCGCCCCGACGGGTTCGCGGCGTCGTCTCCCTGTCAAGCACGGGAGGCGATGCCTCGATCACCGCGACGCCCGAGTCCCTGCGGCTGATGGAGCGGTTCTTTCTTCCCTTCGCCTCGGAGACAGAGGCCGCGTGTGCAATTCGGCGAAGCAACGCCCATTTCTCGCTGGGGCTGATGCCAGAGGACAGCCCTGAGAACCATCAACTCGCTGCGGCGCTTGTCTGGCGCGCCGCGGACGGCGGCGGCTATCTCCGGCAGGCGCTCGCGATCACGACCACACGGCCATGGAGGCCCGAGCTTCTGGGCAGCCAGACCCCGATGCTTTTCCTTCATGGGGATCGCGACCCATGCATCGACGCGGTGTCGGCCCGCCAGCTGGCGGCAGCGTTGCCACGTGCAGGCTTCCGCTCCCATGCCGGGCTCGGACACTGGATGGACGAGCGAACCGGCCGGGATTGCGTCGACTGGCTCACGGCACTTCGATCGGGCTGAAGAAGAGGGGTGACCGAGGAAGGCGAGCGTCCTACTCGATGGCCGCGACAAGCCGGTCGTGACATCTGGCGGCTGCATGGGACGCGGGACATCGCGCAGTGCCATGTGTTCAATCAGGTTTCGTTGCGAGTCTTTCGGCCGGGCTGGTCTGCCCCTGTCGGGGATGGTCCGGATCTTGAAACCCCAGACTTCACGTTCCGCCGTAGTCGACTCCGATCATCGTTCGGATACCGCCTATCTTTCGAGAAGTGGCCGGTTCAGAGGGCAATCAGGGGGAGATGCAACGCTTACGCTGGTTCCGAAGCTGGTGCATCCATTCCTTGTCATTGCGCGACGGCCTCGGGAGGCCATGGCGGACATCCATGACGATCAGGATCTGAAAACCTACGAGCGAAACTGACGTCCTGTTTCGGTGAAGGGAAAAGCGCCGTGATCCAAATCCCGGCGCTTTTTTGTTGTGTGGACTTCGTTCACGGAGGCGGGCAAGCCCGCGCCCCGCATGAAGATACCTCTCAGACTGTCGTTCCCATGGGCAGGTGGCGCTTGCGCACGCCTGTTGCCACGAACAAGCCATTGGCAATGGCCGGTGGGACCGGCGGAACACCGGGCTCGCCCACCCCGGTCGCGTGATCGGCAAAGCTGTTCGGCATGATATGCGTCACCACCTTGCGCGGGAAGTTGTTGGCGCGGACCACATCGTAGTCGTAGAAGTTCGACTGCTGGACCGCGCCGTCTTCGTGGGTGATGCCCGAATACAGCGCCACCGTCATGCCCATCACGGCCGCGCCCTCCATCTGGCTGCGGATGCGCTCGGGGTTGGCCGCAAAGCCGCAGTCGATGGCCAGATGCAACTCCGGGACGGTGATCCGTCCATCCACGACCTTCACATGCGCGGCGCAGGCGACGTAGCTGACAAAGCTCCGATGCACGGAAAGCCCGATGCCTTCGCCTTCAGGCAGGTCCTTGCCGTAGCCGATGCCATCTGCGGCGGTCTGGAGCACAGCGGCCAGCTTGCCGGTCTGAATCGGAAAGCCGTCATACGGTTCGCCGTAGTTCCAGAACCCTTCGGGCAAGCCTTCGGAGGCCGGGTCGAAGGTGCGCGGCGCGCCGATCAGTTGCAGCCACGTGGCGAGTTGGTCCTGCCCGGTCTCTGCCGCCAGCTCCCCGACGAAAGATCCGATGGCCCAGGCGCGCGGCACGTTCGACACGGCGCGGAACCAGCCGATCCGGGTGTGGGCCGCGGCCTGCCCGTTCTCACAGCTGACATTGGCGATGTCGAAGGGCATGTCCACATGGCCCATGCCCGCTTCAACCGGAAACTGGTAGCCGGGATCCGGCGCAAAGGTCGACAGGATCGTCGGCGCGACGGAATTGTGCCGCCACGCGGTGACCTTGCCGACCTCGTCCATTCCGACCTCGATCCGTTCGGCGGAGGCGGTGTGGTAGAACGAATGTCGCACGTCGTCCTCGCGAGTCCACTGCATCCGCACTGGCGCGCCCACTTCGCGCGACAGCAGCGCCGCTTCGATCACGTAGTCTGCCTTGGACTTGCGCCCGAAACCGCCCCCGAGAAGCGTCACGTTGACCGTGACGTCCGCCGGTTCGATGCCGAGTGCCGCTGCCGTATCGGTGCGGGTGGTGTAGGGGCTCTGCACCGGGGCCCAGATTTCCAGCTTGCCAGAGGCGTAGCTGGCCAAAGCGGCGGGCGGTTCCATCGGGATGTGAGCGATGTGGTCCTGTGTGTAGGTCTGGCCAAAGGTCTTCGCAGCAGCGGACAGCGCCGCTTGGGTATCGCCCTTGTCCCGCAGAACTTTTCCACGGCCAAGCGCCGTGGCCTTCATTTCCTCCATGTAGGGGCCGGTCGAATAGCTGCCGTTCGGGCCATCGTCCCACTCGACCTTGATCATCTCGCGCGCCTTGATCGCCGTGAAGGTGTTCTTGGCAACCACGGCCAGACCGCCGAGCGGCGCGAACTTGGCCGGAGCCTTCCATTCCGGCAACTCGTAGACGCCAACCACGCCTGGCATCGCCAGCGCGTCCGCGGCGTCATAGGAGACAAGCCTGCCTCCGACCACCGGCGGACGGATGGCCATCGCCACCTTTGCGCCCGGAAGGGTCACGTCGGCACCATAGACCGCCTTTCCAGTGGTGATGTCGTGCAGGTCGGTGATCTGCACCTCGCCCTTGCCGATATAGCGGAACTCGCTCTCGGTCTTGTACGCGATCTCCTCATGCGCCGGTACGGGCTGGGCCATGGCCGCCTCCGCGAACTCGCCGAAGTCTGCGGACTGTCCGTCGGGGCCGGTGATCGCATGCATTTCGACCGTTACCTGCGACGGGTCGACGTTCCATTCCGCAGCCGCCGCACGCTGCAGCATCGTGCGCACCGAGCCGCCGATCTTGCGCGCCGCCTGGATATGGTGGCGCATCGAACGCGATCCGTCGGTGTCCTGGTTGCCGTATTTCGGCTCATCGCCGGGCGCCTGCACGATCTTCACGCGCGACCAGTCGGCCTCCATCTCGTCGGCCATGACCATTGGGAGCGACGTCCGGCTGCCGGTGCCCATCTCGGAGCGATGTGCTGTCAGCGTCACGGTTCCGTCGGCGTCGATCGCGACGAACACGAGCGGATCGTCCACGACTCCGTTGGGCATGCCCACAGCGCCGGTTTCCCATGTCGGGAAGGCTTCCCCGCGGGTCGCGAAGACGCCCAGCGCAAAGGCGGCAGTGCCGCCGAGGAAGGCGCGGCGAGACATCGGGCGGACGGTGAGCGTTTCGGCGACGGCGGGGGTGAAATCCTTCAGATACTGTAACACGGCTCAGATCCCCGCGCTGGCGAGGCGCACGGCCTCGACGATGCGTTGATAGCAGCCACAACGGCAGACGTTGCCGGCCATGGCCTCCAGAATTTCATGATCGCTCGGCTTCGGGTTTTCTTTGAGAAGCGCAGCGGCCTGCATGATCTGACCTGACTGACAGAAGCCGCATTGCGGAACGCTCAGATCGCGCCAGGCCACCTGGATAGGATGGTTGCCTTCGGGGTGCAGGCCCTCGATGGTCGTGACCTCCCCGTCGGCGGCATCATCAAGCGTCTTCTGGCACGAACGTTCGGCCTTCCCGTTCAAATGCACCGTGCACGAGCCACATAGGCCGGCGCCGCAGCCATACTTGGCCCCGGTGAGGCTAAGATCATCGCGCAGCACCCAGAGAAGGGGTGTATCCCCCGATGCGTCGATCTGTCTTGTTTCTCCATTGACCGTAAGTCGTACCATGCGTGTTCCTCCCTGGCGGCGTCTGGACGCCATTGCTTGGCCGGTGCGTTTGCGCGACATGGATGACGGCTGGCGCACCCCTTCAGTTTCCTCCGCGTCAAGTATTGGCAAAGCGCAGGTTGCGATCAAGCGTCCGGTCGCGCGCTCGGCCCACAGAGAGGTTCTTCAAAATCTTCCTATGGTTGCCAGAGGGTGGGCCTGCGAACAGCTTCGTTGACTCGTCAATGTGCCGTTTCCTAGCTTTTTCAAAGCAATCCCGGTCGTTTTTGGGTGGGGAAGTTGCAGTGTTATTGGAGGAGTCACTGCCGCAATAGTTGTGTCTCCCTGCATGTCAGGCGGGGGACGCGGCCGCACCACGACCGGATTTGCGCAAAGGAGGAGATCGATGTTCCGGCGCAGGCGGATGACCGTCTTGCGCGATCAGGCCGCTGCATCCGCATCAGCCTTCGGAACAAAAGGGAGGACATCATGAAGAAAACGCTTTTGGCGTTGTCAGTGTCGGCTGTGGCACTGACCGGCGCAGCGCATGCGCAAAGCGCGTCGGATCTTGCGGCCGACGCGCAGACCACCGACGAGATCATCACATACGGCATGGGGTACGGGCAGCAGCGTTACAGCTCGCTTGACCAGATCAACGCAGACAACGTGTCGTCGCTGGCGCCGGTCTGGACGCTCAGCCTTGCGGATACGAATTCGAACGAGACGTTCCCAATTCTGCATGACGGCACCTTCTATGTCACGACGCATGACGCGACCGTGGCGATCGATGCCATGACCGGCAAACAGAAGTGGAAGACTTATTCCGACTATCCGTCCGACGCCAAGCGCATCCTCTGCTGCGGTGTGCACAACCGTGGCGTTGCCATCTACGAGGGCAAACTGTTCCGCGGCACGCCCGATGCGCATGTGATCGCGCTGGATGCTGAAACCGGCGAGGAGCTCTGGCGTACCCGTTCCGACGACTACAAGCTGGGCCATAACTTCACCGCAGCGCCGCAGATCGCCGATGGCGTAATCATCCTGCCGGTGGCCGGCAGCGACTATGGCATTCGCGGCTATATCGAGGGATACGATCCCGAAACCGGCGAAAAACTGTGGCGGACCTACACCATTCCCGGGCCGGGCGAGCAGGGGCACGAGACCTGGGAAGGCGGCGGCGATGCCTGGCAGCACGGCGGCGCTGGCGGCTGGATCACCACCTCGTACGATCCGGAACTGAACCTGATCTACATGGGCACCGCCAATGCCTCGCCGTTCAATGCGTCCGTGCGGCCGGGGGACAATCTGCATACTTCGTCGATCCTGGCCATCGAGCCGAAGACCGGCGAAATCAAGTGGCACTACCAGACCTCCCCACATGATGCCTTCGATTACGACAGCATGAACGAGAACGTGCTTGCCGATATCGACGGCCGCAAGGTGCTGATGCATGCCAACAAGAACGGCTTCCTTTACACGCTCGACCGCGAGACCGGAGAGCTGATCGCCGCCAATCCCTTCATGGGCGAAGGGCAGATCAACTGGGCGGACGGCATCGATCTGGAGACCGGGCGCCCCAATCACACCGAAGTCTACCATAAGGCCGTTTCGGGTGAGCAGGTGACGGTTCAGCCCGGATATCTCGGCGGCAAGAACTACGCGCCGATGTCCTACGACCAGAGCACCGGCAACGTTTACATCAATACCCTGATCCTGCCGTTCAACCACAAGAACGCGGAACCGGTCTATACTCAGGGCGTGATGTACGTCGGTGTCGATATGTCGTTCGGCGTGCCGGAAGACGGTCATGCAGGCGATACCGTCGCGATCAACCCGATGACGGGCGAGGTCGCCTGGCGTCAGGAACTGGGCGTGCCGCGATGGGGGGGCATCGCCAGCACAGCCGGGGGCGTTGTCTTTACTGGTGAACTGACCGGCGAATTCAGTGCGCTCGATGCGGCCACCGGCGAGGTCCTGTGGTCCTACCAGACAGGCTCGGCGGTCAGCGGTCAGCCGGTGGTCTGGGAAAAGGACGGGCGCCAGTTCGTGACGGTCGGAAACGGGGGCGGGGCGACTTATGACCTTGTTTCCGGTGACGACCGGATCGCGAACGTTCCGCCCGGAGCGAGCATATGGACCTTTGCCCTGCCCGAAGGAGGGCAGGACGGATGATCAGATATATCGCGATCCTGCTCATGCTGGCACTTCCCGTAGCGCCAGCGATGGCCGACACGATCGACGACCGGGTGACGGCGGGAAAGAGCGTGTATCAGCGTACCTGCATCCGCTGTCATGGCGCCAACCTTCGGAACTCGGGCAACCAGTCCTTCGACCTGCGCAAGTTTCCGGCCGAGCAGTTCACCCGCTTCGAGGACTCGGTCAAGAATGGCAAGCGGCGCATGCCGCCTTGGGGCGATATCCTGTCGGACGAGGACATCAAGGCGCTCTGGGCGTATGTTGCCACCCACGCCGGCACTCAGGACATCCCCCAGGAGGCCATGGCCCCTTTCGAGGATGAAGAGCACAGTGGCCTGACGGAGGATCCGTCAGGCACCACATTCGACACGGTCAGGGCTGACACCCTGACCGTTTGCGTTTCACGCAATGGCAGCGCCATGTCCGGCTGGCGGCACGAGAGCGGCGTCGGTCTGGATTACCGCATGTCCGTCGCACTGGCCGAGGCGCTCGACCTGGACTTTCGGCCGCTCTGGTATGAGGCCGACGGCGGCGGCAACCCCATTCTTGAACCCTCGGCGCTGTTGTCTGCGGATTTGTGCGACCTGGTGGCAGGGCATCCGTTGATTTCCAGCGCCGTGGGGGCGCCAAGTGTCGCACGCGGTCGTATGCCTGAATGGATGGGCCGTCCGGACAAGACGGACCCGCGCCGGATAACGGTCGACCTCGAAACGCTCGCCGTCAGTTCGCCTTTTCGGCGCGAAGAGCTCGGACTGGTTTTCGCGCCGTCCGCCAAGGTTGCCGACGACGCGTCGTTGAATGACCTGGGCGGTCTCACCGTGGGCTATCAGGGCGATACGGTGGCCGAGGTCATCATCCGCCTCGGCGCGCAGGATGACGTGCGGGATGCATCCCGCTCATACCCAGCCGGAGCCGCCTTCCTGTGGCGCCTGGAAACGGGCGAGATCGATGCCGCGCTGGTCGAGGTCAGCGCCTATGACTTCATGCTCCGCCAGAATGCCATCTCAAAGCTGCGGCTTGGCAGCTGGCGCCATGGCTTCGGGATCAACGTGGGCTATGCCATGCTCGCCGAACAGAATGACCTGCGTGCGGCCGTGGACGATGCGCTTGCCGATCTCGTGCAGTCGGGGGTTGCGGCGGATCTCGCCGCGCTCGACCAGCTTCACTACATCGCGCCAAAGGAACCGGCCATGCTGCCGTCCGTGAGCCTTGCGCAACTCACAGCTTTCCACTGACCTCAGAAAAGGCGTTTCGGAATGTCGATCAAGCTCAGCATAAATTTTTCCAACGTGACCGTCGATGCCGACCCGGACATGCCCCTTCTGTGGGCCATTCGTGACAAGCTTGGCCTGACGGGCACCAAGTTCGGCTGCGGCGTTGGTGCCTGCGGTGCCTGCACGGTCCATATCGACGGCGTTGCGGTCAGATCCTGCCAGACACCCGTCGGCGATGTGGGTGACGGCAAGATTACCACGATCGAGGCGGTCTCGGGCAAGACCGGGGCGGCGGTGCAACAGGCTTGGGCCGAAATGGACGTGGTGCAATGCGGCTACTGTCAGTCTGGCCAGATCATGCAGGCGGTTGGGCTTCTGACCGAGAACCCGCGTCCGACCGCGCAGGAAATCGAAGACGGCATGTGGGGCAATGTTTGTCGCTGCGCCACGTATCAACGCATCCGTGCAGCCGTGGCGCGCGCGTCTGACATCCTGGAGGCCTGAAATGACCGTGACACTTTCCCGCCGCCGCTTCCTGGCATCCGCTACCGCCGGCGCTTTCGTGATCGGGGCCGCTCCGAATGGGGCGCTGGCCTTCGGTGCCCCGCCCAAGGTCGCCGGGTTCACACCCTTCATCCGCATCGACAGCGACAACCGGATCACCGTGATCGTCAAGCATTTCGAGATGGGGCAGGGCACCTCGACCGGCCTTCCGGCACTGGTGGCCGAGGAGTTGAACGCCGATCTCGGTGCCATCATCGTCGAGTTCGCGCCGGTCGATCCGGCCTACAACAACCTCTTGATGGGGGCGCAGTTGACGGGCGGCTCCACCGCCATGGCGAACAGCTACATGCAATACCGCAAGGCCGCCGCCGCCGCGCGCGATGTTCTGCTCGAGGCCGCCGCACAGGAGTGGGGCGTCGCGGCCCAAGGTCTCGCGCTCGACGATGGAACAATCCGGGGTGCGGGCAGGTCGGGCGAGATCGGTGAATTCGTCGAAGCCGCCGCGCGCCTGGACTTGCCGCAGGAGCCGGTGCTCAAGGATCCGTCGCAATTCCGGCTGATCGGCAATGCCAGCGCGCGGCGCAAGGATACGCCCTCCAAGGTGAACGGCAGCGCCAAGTTCGGCATGGATGTGCAACTGGCGGATCAGATCATTGCCGTGATGATCCGCCCACCTCGTCTTGGCGCGAGACTGACAAGCTTTGACGCGTCGGGTGCGGAAGCGGTCAGGGGCTTCATCGGGGCAAGGCCGCGCGATGGCGGAAACGGGGTCGTGGTCTTGGCCGAGGATACCTGGGCAGCGTTTCAGGCGCGTGCGGCAATCACCACCGAATGGGATTTCTCCGGCACCGACGGCCGCAGCCAGGACGCAATTCGCGCGGACATGCTGAACAAGGTCCGGACGACACCGGAATTCGAGGCTCGAGCCGACAAGCCCCGCCATGAAGTCGCCGCGACAATCGACGGCGCTGCGAATATGGTCGAAGGCGAGTATTTCTTTCCTTCGCTGGCCCATGCGCCGATGGAGCCGATCAACTGCACGGTCGAGCCGGATGGCAAAGGGGGCGTTGTGCTGCACGACGGATGCCAGTTCCCCACCCAGGCTCAGGCGCTGGTGGCGGCGACGCTCGGGCTCGATCCCGCAAAGGTTGCGATCAAGACCTACTATGCCGGAGGATCCTTCGGTCGCCGCGCCAACACGGATGCCGATTACCAGGTCGAGGCCGCCGAAGCGTTCCAGCTGAGCGGCGGGGACAGGCCGGTCAAGCTGGTCCATTCGCGCGAGGATGACATTACCGGCGGCTACTACCGTCCTGCCTTTGCGCACCGGGTGCAGGTCGGCCTGGACGCCGAAGGCCGGATCGTCGGATGGGATCACCAGTTGGCCGGCCAGTCGATCATCAAGGGAACACCGTTCGAAGAGGCGCTCGCGCAAGGCGGTGTCGATGCGCTATCGGTCGAAGGGGTCCGCGATACCGGCTATGCCGTTGGCGACATGTTCGTCGGTCTGACGGATGAAGAACCGCTGTCCAAGGTCCTCTGGTGGCGGTCGGTCGGACACAGCCACACCGCCTACGCGATGGAAACCATGATGGACAAGGCCGCCCGCGCCGTTGGTGCGGACCCGGTCGCCTTCCGCCTCAGGCATCTGGCCGGTGACGGTGCGGACCAAAAGCGCTTGTCAGGCGTTCTGAAGGCGGCGGCAGAGGCCTCCGGCTGGGATACGCCGGCCCCGGAAGGCCGGGCGCGCGGTGTTGCAGTACACAAGTCCTTCAATTCTTATGTGGCCGAGGTCGTCGAGGTTTCGCAAGCAAACGGCGCCATCCGGATTGAGAAAGTCACCTGCGCGGTGGATTGCGGCGTGGCGGTGAACCCCGACATCATCAGGGCCCAGATGGAAAGCGGCATCGGCTACGGGCTCGGCCATGTCATGCGCGACGCGATCACCTTTGCGGATGGCGCTGTGGAGCAGCGCAACTTCCCCGACTACGAGCCGCTGCGGGTGTCCGACATAGGCGAGATCGACGTGGTCATCGTGCCCTCGGAGGAGGCTCCGACCGGCGTTGGCGAGCCGGCGGTCCCGCCGTCCGGTCCGGCACTGGCGAACGCCATTGCCGCGCTGATGCCGGATGCGTCTCTGTCGGCGCTGCCGCTCGAAGCGCACGGGATCCGGTTCGCCTGATCGCCCCCGGCCAGACCGGCCGGGCGAGCTCCACCAGAAGGCCGCTTCGAAATTTCCCGAGGCGGCGCAGGGCAAGCACGGCCGGTCTGACGCTTTGAGGACTGTCATGAGCGCGACGCGTGGGGCAGCGCGACTTCCTTGCGCACCATGGCGGAAATGGCAATTTTCGTCGGTTTACCTACGCATATGAGTTGGGTGTTCCCGGCTTCGAGAGTCCAAATACAAACGGCGGGCCGTAATTGGCTCGCCGAATGGCCGTGTGCCTGCCCTCGTCATCCTGACGCGCCTTGGTGCGTGACCTTTACTCTCGAAGACGCGCCCCTGCGGATGAGGGAAACACAGCTGGATATTCTCACAAGAAGCGAGTGGCCACAGTCAGCATGCCGGTTCGGACCGGTTGCGATTGTCAATTCTGGGTAACCTCAGGCGTCCGGACGATCCGCGCCCGAGGCTTTTTGATCCTCGCTCGAGGGGGCTGTGATGCGACGGAGCTCCGGTACGTTTCCCTCACTGCCTTTTACGCACCGCGCGCTCGCGGACCTCAGGGGGAAAACTTGCCCGTTGTCTCGCTCATGAGGCTCAACCTTACTCGGGAGGCGGAGTCTCCGGAAAATTTGGCGCGGTTCACTTCCAGCCCGGCTAGCGCACTGCTGCATCAGACATGCTCTGAGGGAATAACAAAGTATTGTGGGGGGTATTGGAGCGGGTGAAGGGAATCGAACCCTCGTCGTAAGCTTGGGAAGCTTCTGCTCTACCATTGAGCTACACCCGCCTTGAACCCGTGATTACTTCAGCCGCGCGTGGCTGACAAGCGGTTGTTTCGGCGGTGCGCGAGACGACCCGCCGATGCCGCGCCGCGGCGGGCAAATGCGCCTTGCACACAAGGGCGCGGACGCATAGAAGACCGCAAATTCGACAGAGGAAAGGCGGCACTGCAAAAGCGGCCGCAAGAGAACCAAGGAAGATGGTATGCAGGTCACCGAGACGCTGAACGAAGGGCTCAAGCGCGCCTACGAGCTTATCCTCACCGCCGAGGAGCTGGACGCGAAGGTCAACGCCAAGCTCAAGGAAGCGCAGCCCGAGATCGAGATGAAGGGCTTCCGCAAGGGCAAGGTGCCGATGCCGCTGCTCAAGAAGCAGTTCGGCCAGCGCCTGATCGGCGAATCCATGCAGGAAGCCGTCGACGAGGCGATGTCGAAGCATTTCGAGGACAGCGGCGACCGTCCGGCGCTCCAGCCCAAGATCGAGATGAAGAACGAGGACTGGAAAGAGGGCGACGACGTCAATGTCGAGATGTCCTACGAGAAGCTCCCCGAGGTGCCCGAGGTCGACATGTCGGCCATCGAGGTCGAGAAGCTCGTGGCCAAGGCCGATGATGGGGCCGTCGACGAGGCTCTCGCCTCGCTCGCCGAGACCGCGCAGGACTACAAGGACCGCGACGAGGGCGCGGAAGCCGTCGACGGCGATCAGGTCGTCATCGATTTCGTCGGCAAGGTCGACGGCGAGCCCTTCGAGGGCGGTGCTGCCGAAGACTACCCGCTGGTGCTGGGCTCGAACTCCTTCATCCCGGGCTTCGAAGAGCAGCTCGTCGGCGTGAAGGCCGGTGACGAGAAGGCCGTCGAGGTTTCCTTCCCCGAGGAATACGGCGCAGAGAACCTCGCCGGCAAGGCAGCCGTCTTCGACGTGACCGTGAAGGCCGTCAAGGAGCCCGTCGCCGCCGAGATCGACGACGAGATGGCCAAGAAGTTCGGTGCCGAGGATCTCGAGGCGCTGAAGGGCCAGATCCGTGAGCGCCTGGAAGCCGAATATGCCGGCGCCGCGCGCCAGGTGATGAAGCGCGAGATGCTCGACAAGCTCGACGCGCTCGTGAGCTTCGACCTGCCGCCGAGCCTCGTGGACGCGGAAGCCAAGCAGATCGCCCACCAGCTCTACCACGAAGAGCACCCGGAAGATCACGGTCACGATCACGGCGAGATCGAGCCGACCGACGAGCACGTCAAGCTCGCCGAGCGCCGCGTGCGCCTTGGCCTGCTGCTCGCCGAGATCGGCCAGAAGGCTGAAGTCGAGGTCACCGATGCCGAGATGACCCAGGCGATCATGAACCAGGCTCGCCAGTATCCGGGCCAGGAGCGCGCCTTCTTCGACTTCGTGCGCCAGAACCAGCAGATGCAGCAGCAGCTGCGCGCGCCGATCTTCGAGGACAAGGTCATCGACCACATCGCCGAGCAGGCGCAGGTGACCGAGAAGGAAGTCTCGAAGGAAGAGCTGCAGACCGCCGTCGAGGAACTCGACGACGAGTAAGCCTTCGGCCGGCGCGCGTGTTGCGCCGCCAGTGACAAGAAAAGGGCCGTCTCCTGATCCGGAGGCGGCCCTATTTGTGTCTGAGAGACTGATGATCAATCGGTCTTGAGGCTGTCCTCGGACATCGACCGCAGCAGGTCGATCACTGCGCGCCGGCGGTCCGGCATGAGACCGCGCACGAGCGCGGCAACGGTCCGGACATCCTGTTGAAGGGCCGGGTCTCTCGTCTCGGCGCAGGCGTGTTTCGGCCTCTCCGGATCGTCGAAGAATGTCTCCATCGGAACCGAGAACACCTGCGCGATGGCGGCGAGATGCGCCGCAGGAACGCGACCGGTTCCGGTTTCATATCGATAGATCTGCTGGGGATGTGCCCCGACCCGTTTGGCCAGGTCCGCCTGGGTTAGTCCCATCTCGTGGCGGAGTGTGCGCATCTTTCTGGAGATGCGTTCTTCCGAAGTCATTCGTCGTCCTCATTACTATCGTCTTTATCTAATCACGGCGGAATGGTCAGCAAAAACAGAAGGTTGTGAAAATTTTTTGGTCAATGAGCCTAACTTAGATCGAACCGGCTTTAGGAAAAGTATAAATCTGCGCAGCAGGGCTGAATCCCGTCACGGCAGGTCGTGGGCACGTCGATGCGAGACGCGCTCACGAGGTACAAAAAAACCGCGCCGAAGACCGGCGCGGTTCTCTTGTTTCTGGCGATGTGAGCGAGGGCTCAGCTTTCGCGCTCTTCCTCGGCCTGACCCTCGGGGGTCTCGACAAGGTCGGAATCTTCGGAGGTTGCGCCACCGATGTCGTCGAAGAGCTCGGAGATCTCGAATTCCGCCTGGGCTTCTTCCTCGGCAGCGAGTTCCTGGATCGACTTGCCCGACGCCTGCAGCTCGGCCTCTTCGGGCGAACGCGCGACGTTGAGCTCGATGGTGACCATCACCTCGGGGTGCAGGTGCACCTCGACCTCGTGAAGGCCCAGCTCCTTGATGGGCTGACGGATGATGACCTGCTTGCGGTCCACCGAGAAGCCGGCTTCCGATGCGGTCTCGGCGGCGTCACGGGTGGTGACGGAGCCGTAGAGGTTGCCGCCGTCGGAGGCCTGGCGAATCACGACGAACTGCTCGCCCTCGAGCTTCTCGGCGAGCGCCTCGGCTTCCTTGCGGGTCTCGAGGTTGCGCGCTTCGAGCTGGGCTTTCTGGGCTTCGAACTGCTCGACGTTCTCTTTCGAGGCGGTCAGCGCCTTGCCCTGCAGCAGCAGGTAGTTGCGGGCATAGCCGGGACGAACGTCGACGACGTCGCCCATCTGGCCGAGCTTGGCCACGCGTTCCAGAAGGATAACTTGCATGGGTCGGGCCTCCTTATTTCACGACGTAGGGCAGGAGAGCGAGGAACCGGGCGCGCTTGATCGCACGGGCCAGCTCACGCTGCTTCTTGGAGGACACTGCGGTGATGCGCGACGGCACGATCTTGCCGCGCTCAGAGATGTAGCGCTGCAGCAGCTTGGTGTCCTTGTAGTCGATCTTGGGTGCATTGTCGCCCGAGAAGGGGCAGACCTTGCGGCGGCGGAAAAACGGTTTTGCAGCCATGGGTTACGTCCTCTTCCTCAGGTGATCAGTTGCGGCCGCGACGGTTGTCGCGCTCGTCACGCTTCTGCATCTGGATCGACGGGCCGTCATCGTGCTCGTCAACCTTGATGGTCAGAACGCGCATGACGTCGTCGTGCAGGCGCATCAGACGCTCCATCTCCTGCACGGCGGTCGCGGGTGCGTCCGTGCGGAGGAAGGCGTAGTGACCCTTGCGGTTCTTGTTGATCTTGTAGGCCATCGTCTTGACGCCCCAGTACTCGGAGTTGACGACGCTGCCGCCGTTGTCCGAAAGCACGGTGCTGAAATGTTCGACGAGGCCCTCGGCCTGCGCGTTGGACAGGTCCTGACGCGCGATAAAGACATGCTCGTAAAGCGGCATGTGTGCTCCATTTCTATCAAAGGCGCATTTCATAGGGCAGGCGTCCTCTCCGCTCCTGCCCACGAGAGACTGCGCGGTTCACGTATCTCGCGGAGGGATGCGCCCCTATACACCTCTGAGCGACAGGATCAAGCGTCGAGGTGCAGCGTCGTGCATTCGCCGTTCTGCCCGCGATTTTTCGCCTGAGCGCCAAGATCCTGCCCGGTTTCGCGAAAATGGTGAACAAGAACTTAACAAGACCTGAGGAGGAGGAGGCCGCCATGACCGCCGAAACCACCGAAATTCCGTGCCCGTCCATCATTTCCGAGGAGACGCTTCCCTTGGTGGGACGTCTCGCGCTCGTGATCCTCGGGGCGGGGCTGCTGGTCGCGTCGCTCGCTTTGTGGCTCGCACCGGGCGCGACTGCCGCGGGCGAGCTCGTGGTGATGAAGCTCGGGCTTTCCGGTTTCCTGTCCGCGCTCGGGATCTGCGCGCTGGTCGGTGGATGGGGGCGGCGGGTCGGACCTTACCGGGACGCCTGAACGCCGCGCACAGGTATCTGTTCGATTTTCAACAGGGTCTGTGGATCTGACGCGAATTGCGGCAACGCGGCAATGCCCCATGTTTGGATCATCGAAACAACGCATCCAAATCGAACGGAGCCCTTGCATGAAATCCATCGTTCTCGCCGGCCTGATCGCCGCAACACCGCTTGCCGCCGCAGCCGCCTCCGAGACCTACACGCTCGACTCCGGCCACAGCCAGATCGTGTTCAGCTACAACCACCTCGGCTACTCGACCGGCTACGGCATGTACTCGGGTTTCGAAGGCACCATCGAATATGACGCGGAAGAGCCGGCGGCGTCCTCGGTGGAAGTGTCCTTCCCGGTGAACTCGATGATCACCGGCTGGGAGCCGCGCTTCGAGCACTTCATGAGCGACGATTTCTTCGGTGCCAGCGACGATGACATGGTGACCTTCACCTCGACCTCGATCGAAGTGACCGGCGAGAAGACCGCCGAGATCACCGGCGAACTGACCCTCAACGGCGTGACCAAGGAAGTCGTTCTCGACACGACGCTGATGCAGGCCGGCGAGCACCCGATGGAAGGCAAGCCCTGGCTCGGTTTCAACGCGACCACGACCCTGCTGCGGTCGGATTACAACGTCGGCGCCTACGCGCCCTACGTGAGCGACGAGGTCGAGGTCGAGATCTCGCTCGAGGCCATGAAGGCCGAGTAAGACCCTCGTCCGTGAACCGCCCGACCCGGCGGTGAGCCTTTAATGAGTGATCGTTTGACCCGTTTTCCCGTGTGCCCCGGAGTGCTTTCGAGCCTCCGGGGTTTTTCGTTGAATGGGCGCTGCTTTGGGGGCGCTGCCCCCGTCCGCGTGCCGCGGACTCCCCCGGGATATTTCCTGCCAGAAGAAGGCCCGGGCGGCGGTCAGCGGTCGGGCTGCGTGGCGCGGTAGTCCGAGAGCCGCTTTCCGGGCTCATCGACGAAGAGGCCGGGCAGGGGGGTGAGCGTCTCGATCCGGTCGAGGCGGAGGCTCTCGAAGCCGCCCGAGGTCTCGTTCCAGGCGATGCAGATCCAGATCCGGCCCCAGTAATCGAGGTGCAGCGGCCGGATGTCCTGCGGAGCCGGCCGATCAGCAAGGGTGAGGCGCAGCTTCTGGCGGGCCCGGATGGCGGCGCGCACCGCGGGCATGTGGCGAAAGCCCTGCGCCGCGCCCTCGAACGGGTAGCTGGCGAAACCGAAGGCGCCGGGGGCGGCGCCGTCCTCGGGCAGCACGGCGTCGATCTTCTGCGACAGGCTGCGCGCCGCTTCGGCCAGTTCGGGCAGCTCGGCCGAGCCCGCACCGACGGCGGCGAGGCCGAGGTGGAGCACCTCGAGCTCGGTTTCGGTGAGGTTCAGCGGCGGCAGGGTGAGGCTTTCGCGCGCGCGGTAACCTTGCCCCCGCGTCCCGTCGATCGGAATGCCGGAGGCGGCGAGCGTGTCCATGTCGCGGTAGATGGTGCGCACCGAGACACCGAACGCGTCTGCGAGCGCCTCGGCGGTATGGAGGCGCCCGTCCTTGAGGCGCTGCATGAGGCCGGCGAGGCGGTCGGATTTCTTCATCGCGAGTCGGTCCGTGACAGGGGGCACGGTGCGCAGTCTGCGCTCCTGACAGAATAGTGTCAAAGAGCGGGTGGGAAAGCGGGTCTTGCGCGGGTCTCGCGTGGCTTTCGCGCTTTTCGGGGCGCGCGCGAGGGCCTAGGGATCAGGACAGGATCTGGACAGGGCATCGCAGAGCTGCCCGCGAGAGGAGAAGACAACATGCTCAACAACATCGGCCTTCCCGGCCTTCTGCTGATCGCCGTCGTGGTGCTGGTTCTGTTCGGCCGCGGCAAGATTTCCAACCTCATGGGTGAGGTCGGCAAGGGCATCACCGCCTTCAAGAAGGGCGTGAGCGAGGGCTCCAAGGAGCTCGAGGACGACAAGGCCGAGGGCGCCCGTGACGTGACGCCCGCGGAAGACGAAAAAGACAAGGTGTAAGCCCGGATGCTGGATCTTGGATGGTCCGAGCTTCTGGTCATCGGCATCGTCGCGCTGATCGTCGTCGGCCCCAAGGACCTGCCGGTGCTGTTCCGCAACCTCGGCCGGTTCATGGGCAAGGCCCGCGGCATGGCGCGCGAATTCTCGCGCGCGATGAACGACGCCGCGGACGAGAGCGGCGTGCGCGACGTTGCGAAGACCTTCAAGAGCGCGACGAACCCGATGGGTTCGGCGATGGACAGCGTGAAGGATGCGGCGCGGGGCATGACCGACCCGAGGCCGCCGTCGAAGACCGCCGGGCTCAAGGAAGATCCCGGCGCGAAGGAAGCCGCGGCGCCCGATCCCGAGCGCGAAGCGGCGAAGCGCCGGATCGAGGCGAGCGCCGCACGCAGCGCTGCGGACCGGCAGCGGCGCGAGGCCGAGGCCGCCGCGAAGCGGGCCGAGGAATCGGCGGCCAAGGCGGCCGAACTGGAAGAGTCGCTGAAAAAAGATGGTGAGGCATGAGCCAGGCAGACCATGACGAGATCGAGGACAGCTCGGCGCCGCTGATCGAGCATCTTGCGGAGCTGCGAACGCGGCTCATCCGCTCGGTGATCGCCTTCATCATCGGGATCGTGCTGGCCTTTACCGTGGCGGAGCCGATCCTGCAGTTCCTGCTGGGACCGATCGAGGAAACCCTGCGCACCTTGGGCGACCCGTCGCCGACGATGCAATACACCAGCCCGCAGGAATACCTGTTCACGCTGTTCCGCATCTCGATGGTGTTCGGCTTCGCGCTGGCCTTCCCGGTGATTTCCTACCAGCTCTGGCGCTTCGTGGCGCCGGGGCTCTACAAGTCCGAGAAGGGCGCCTTCCTGCCCTTCCTCGTGGCCTCTCCGGTGATGTTCCTGCTGGGCGCGAGCTTCGCGCATTTCGTGGTGACCCCGCTGGCGATGGCCTTCTTCCTCGGCTTCGCGGACGTCTCGTCGATCTTCGCGAACCTCGTCTCGACCGCGGCCGACCGGGTGGCCGACGGCGTGTCGGGCGTGCCCGCGACCTCGGAACCGGCGATGGTTCCCGAAACTGTCGAGGGCATCAAGATCACCTTCTTCGGCAAGGTGAACGAGAGCCTCGACATCACGCTGAAGTTTATCATCGCCTTCGGGCTGTGCTTCCAGCTGCCGGTGCTGCTGACGCTTATGGGCAAGGCCGGGCTGGTCTCGGCCGAGGGGCTCGGATCGGTGCGCAAGTACGCCGTGGTGGCGATCCTGGTGCTCGCTGCGCTGGTGACGCCGCCGGACGTGACCACGCAGGGCATTCTCTTCGTGGTGGTCTACGGGCTCTACGAGGTGTCGATCTTCCTGGTGCGCATGGTCGAACGCAAGCGCGAGGCCGAGCTGCGCGAGCAGGGCCTCTGGTTCGAGGACGAGCCGGACACCGAGAACGATCCGATGTTCAAGGAGTTCGACGAGGACGACGACGAACCGGAAGATGACGAGGACCGGTCCAAGTGAGCAAACCGACCCTGAAACGTATCGCGGCGGCGCTGGAGCGTATGGCTCCAGCGCCGCTCGCGGCCCCCGACTTCGACGCGGCCGAGGCCTTTGTCTGGCACGTCGATCCGGACCGGCTGGAGCCGGTGGCGCAGGTCAACCGCGTGCCGCTCGAGCTGCTGCTGGGCATCGACCGCACTCGTGACACGCTGTTCCAGAACACCGCCCAGTTCGCGCGCGGCCTGCCGGCCAACAACGCGCTGCTCTGGGGGGCGCGGGGGATGGGCAAGTCGAGCCTGGTCAAGGCGGTCTGCGCCGAGATCCGGGCGAAGGGCGATGACCTGAAGCTTGTCGAGCTGCAGCGCGAGGATCTTGGCTCCGTGTCGCGGCTGCTGAACCTGCTGAGGCGCTCGGACAAACGCTTCGTGCTGTTCTGCGACGACCTGTCGTTCAGCCATGACGACCAGCATTACAAGAGCCTCAAGGCGGTGCTCGATGGCGGCATCGAGGGCCGGCCGGACAACGTGCTGTTCTACGCCACCTCGAACCGGCGGCACCTGATGCCGCGGGACATGATCGAGAACGAGCGCGGCTCGGCGATCAACCCGTCGGAATCGACCGAGGAAAAGGTCTCGCTTTCGGACCGCTTCGGCCTGTGGCTGGGGTTCCACCCCTGTTCGCAGGACGAGTATCTCGACATGATCCGGGGCTATTGCGCCGCCTACGGCGTCGCGGTCGCCGAGGACGAGTTGCGGGCCGAGGCGATCGAGTGGCAGGCGACGCGTGGGGCGCGCTCGGGCCGGGTGGCCTGGCAGTTCTTCACCGATCTCGCTGGTCGCAAGGGCGTCTCGCTGGGCCTGGCGGGCTGAGAGGCGCGCGCCTCCGGGCGCTCCCGCCCACCCGACCCCGCACCCGGAGGCGCGCGCGTCCCGGCATGGAGAGGGTCGGCTTGTCCAATCTGGTTTGAAAACTGCAAAGAGGCGCCTGAGGGGCAGGTCTGCCCTCGAGGCGCCTTTTCGAGTGTGGGGGCGGGCCGCTCCGCCTCAAGGACGCCTTGCGGCGCCGCCTCCGGCGGTCGCGCCTGTCGGGCACGCTCCTTGACCCGGAGCCGCCCGACGGCGTTCTGCGATCACCGCAGGAATGTCATCGGATCGACGCTGTCGAAGCCCTTGCGGACCTCGAAGTGCAGGAAGCTCGGGTCGCCCGCGCGGACCTTGCCGATGCTCTGGCCGCGGCTGACCGCGTCGCCCTTCTGCACGCTCAGGTTGTCGACGTGGGTGTAGATCGACAGCACGTCGTCAGGGTGGCGGATGACCACGATCTGCACGTTCTCGGTGTTGGTGGTGATCGCCGCGACCTTGCCGCTGGCCGCCGCCTTCACCGCGGTGCCTGCCGGCGCCGAGATGTCGATGCCGTCGTTCCTGCCCTTGCTGTACTCGCGGATGATGCTGCCGCTTACCGGCATCGACATCGACGCGTTGGCGCTGCTTTCCTGAGCGGCCTCCTCCTGACCGATTTCGGCAACGGGTTTTGCCGCGACCTCCTGCTCGGCCTTTGCCGCAGTTTCGGCGACCGAGGGCTGGTTGCTGGGCAGCGGCTGCGAGGCCGAGGGCGGTTGCGGCGTCGGCGAGCCCGCGCCGGGGGCCGTCGTCGGTTCCGGGGTGCTGCGCGGCGCGCTGGCGGTCTGCTCGACCACCGGGATCAGGAGATACTGGCCCTCGCGCAGGGTGTAGCCGCTGTCGAGGCCGTTCCATTCGGCCAGCGAACGCGGGGTGACGTTGTAGAGCCGCGCGATGGTATAGGCGGTCTCGCCCCGGGCCACCTTGTGGCGGACCGGTTCGACCCCGGCCTGCGCGGCGGGCTGGTTCGACCGCTGCGTCTGCGTCGCCGGTGCGCTGTCGATGGCATTGCTTGCGAGCGTGGTGATGTCGACGTCGGCGGCGGGCCGGATCGGACCGGTGGTCGTGGCGCCCGTCGCGGGCGACGGCTCGGACACCCGGCGGGGCAGGGCGACGATCTCGCCGTCGCGCAGCGTGTCGGAGGGCTGCACGCCGTTGTAGCGCGCCAGCTCGCCCGCCGGCAGGCCGACGCGGCCGGCGACGTCGCTGATCGTGTCGTTACGACGGGCCACGGCAACCTGGTAGTTCGGATAGGAGATCACGCCGCGATTGTCGGGCTGCGGCCGGTCCCCCATCGCCGAGAGCGCGGCCTCGCTGGTGTCGACCGGGCCGCCCATGCGGCCGCGCATGTCATAGTCGATCGGCCCCGAGCAGGCACCGAGAGCTGCGACCAACGCCAGGGGGGCGCCGAGACGAAGGGGAAGGGGGCGAAAAATGCTGTCCATCTCGATGTCCTCGGATGCGCCCCTTGTCCCGGGGCGTCACGTCTAGTCATGTCAAAACGCCGGAGAGGTCAGCTGTCCTTGGCCAGCCCCTCAACCAGCGGTACGAAGCGCACGGGGCGCAGCTCGTCGTAGTCGTAGCCCTGTTCGGTCCGCGTTACGCGGATCAGGCGCTGGACGGCGTCGGACTGCCCCACCGGCAGGACCATGATACCGCCGATGCGCAGCTGGGCCAAGAGCGGGCCGGGCGGATCTTCGGCGGCTGCCGTGACGAGAATGCGGTCGAACGGCGCCTGGTCCGGCAGTCCGAAGCTGCCGTCGGCGGTAAAGGCGGTGATGTTGGAGAGGTCGAGCGTGTCGAACACCCGCCGCGCCTCGGCCACGAGCCGCCGATGCCGGTCGACCGTGTAGACCCTGCGCGCGAGCTGGCTGAGGATCGCCGCCTGGTAGCCGGAGCCCGTGCCGACCTCGAGCACCTTCTCGCGCCCCGACAGTTGCAGCGCCTGGGTCATCAGCCCGACGACCGACGGCTGCGAAATGGTCTGGCCGCAGGGGATCGGCAGCGGCATGTCCTCGTAGGCGCGCTCGGTGAAATAGCCGGTGACAAAGGCACCCCGGTCGATCTTTTCCATCGCCTGCAGCACGCTTTGCTCGGTCACCCCCTGCGAGCGCAGCGCGAAGACGAACTGCATCTTGGCCTCGGCGTCGAAACTCATGCGAAGGCGTCCTTCAGCCCGTCGAAGGCGTCATGCGCAGTGAAATCCGCCCGCATCGGTGTGACCGAGACATAGCCCCCGAGGTTGGCGTCGGCATCGCTGTCGGGCGTCGCCGCGGCCCGCTGGTCGCCGCCCCGGATCCACAGGAAGCGGCGCCCCGAGGGCGACAGGTGCGGCTCGGTCGAGAACGATGTGCCGTGCCGCTTGCCCTGCCTGGTGAGGCGCACGCCCTTCACGGCATCGGCGCTGCAGGGCGGGAAGTTCACGTTCCAGAACATCGGGTAGTCCTGAACCTGCGCGGCGGGCGCGGCGAGAATCTGCCGGATGACCGCCGCGCCATGCGTGGCGGCGGCCTCGAAGGGGTTCTCGAGATCGCGCGTGGCGGGTCCGAGATACTGCGACAGCGCGATCGCCGGCAGACCCTGCAGCGAGCCCTCGAGCGCGCCGCCGAGCGTGCCCGAGTAGAGCACGTTCTCGGCCGAGTTGTTTCCGCGGTTCACACCCGACAGCACGAGGTCCGGGCGCGCGTCCTTCATCACGTCATGCACGCCCGCGAGCACGCAATCGGCGGGGCTGCCCTCGGCCGCCCAGCGGCGGGGGCCCATCTCGACGATCATCATCGGGTGGGTGTAGCTGATGCAATGCGCGACCCCTGACTGCTCGAAGGCGGGGGCGACGGTCCAGACCTCGCCATCCGGGCCGGCGATCTCTGCGGCGATGGTCTCCAGAACGGCGAGCCCGGGCGCGTTGATCCCGTCGTCGTTGGTGATGAGAATGCGCATGAAGACCCCCGTGTTTGGCTCTGCATAGGCAAAGTGGTGCAGGGGGGCAAGCCGGGCTACCCGCTTGCCGCCGAGCCGGTGCCTTCGGGCAACGCTTGCCGTGTCGGGCCGGTCCCGGCGGGCTTCGGAGCTCAACTTTTCGGGGGAGGCCCGCGCCCGACGGCCGCGTGGCCGCAGCCGGTCGGGGCGACCGGTTCGTGCGGGGCCCGAGGCTGCGGCCGGCGGAAGACCACGAGACCCTGGGGGCGCTTCGCTCCAGCGCCTGAGCGCGCATCTTCACACCCCTCGAGAGCGGTGCATCCGACCGCCCTGCACGGCGTCGAAAATTCCTGAAGAAAAGTGCTTGTCACTCTCCGGCTGACCGCATAGACACGCCGGCGGAGACGTGGCCGAGTGGTCGAAGGCGCTCCCCTGCTAAGGGAGTAGGCCCGGAAGGGTCTCGAGGGTTCGAATCCCTTCGTCTCCGCCATTTTCCTCGCTAACGTTGGCCTGAGGTCCGGACCGTTTTACGGTGTGCCGTGGTGGTTCGGAATTGATCGATCATGGATCGGCTCTGCGCGCGAAACCGGGCGGACCTTGCGCCGAAACGCGTCCAGCCACGTTGAGGCGCTTTCATGTTGTTGGCATCCGACGCTCGGTTACAGCTTCGTCGTCTCGTCTGCAGTGGGCCGGCTCGCGGGAGCTCTGCCTGCCAAGACTGGACGCCCCGGGTTGGCACGTCTTACTTGGGCAAGTCGAACAGCCGGCGGGGGCCGGGGCGCCAGAGCCTTACTTCGAAGGGAACGGGGGCTGCGCGGCTCTTCAGGGCGACCACGGCCTCACGGGTGAAATGCGCGCCGCCGGACGCAAGCGCCTCGGCGTGGATGCGGTAGAGACCCGAGCCGCGCACCGGGGCGCCGGGGGGCGTCACGAGCAGCGCAGGCGTTTCGGTCAGTTGCGACATGGCTCTGCCGGGAGCGGAAAATGGTGTCTGCAGGGTGGAGGCGGTGGCATCCATCGCAAGGCGGACCAGCGGTGGCGCCGATGCGAGCACGGGTCTCGCGCGTCCGGTGTAGACCGTAACCACCGGTGCGATCTGCTCCAGAAGCTCGGGCGCGATGCCCGGCACGTTGCCGAGGTCGCCCACGCCGGAAAAAGCGGAGGCCGGACGCAGCCCCGTGCCGCCGACGCGGGCGGCCTCGGTCCGGCGCGCCTCGCGGTAGGCGGTCGTGGCGGCGGCAATACGCTCGGGGTCGGCCGCGCCGGCGGCGTCGAAGAGGCCTGCGAGCAACGCCTCCGATGCCTGGTTGATATCGATGCGTCCAAGCTCGTCCGAGACCTCGACGCGCAACTCGGCGTCTCCGAAGCGCCAGCCGTAGATCCCGCCGTCGGTGCGCCACGTTCCGGGCGCGGCGGCGATTTCGTAGAGCGCGCGGCGAAGCCCTGCGTCGGCCGCAAGCTCGGCATGAGTCGCGTCGGTGACGTTGCGAACCAGCTGCAGGTCGCCGCGTGAAAGACGCGTGACGCTGCCCGCGACCAGCGCGAGGATCACCGCGGTCCAGAGCACCATGACAAGCGCAAGCCCGCGCTGGCCCGCGCGCGTCGGGCGCCAGAAGCGGTGCCTGTGGTCTGTCCCGGCCATGATCCTCGATGCCCGATGGACCGGGCAGGTCTCTTGCCCGGTGTGCGACCCGAGGATACTCCATGGACATGGGCGGCTCAATCTTCCTGCTTGTCGCAGCTCCCTTCGTGGGCAGCTTCCTCGGCGTGCTTGTCGAGCGTCTGCCCGTGGGCCGGCCGGTGGTGATGGGACGGTCGCACTGCGATGCCTGCGGACACGCGCTGGGGCCGCTGGAGCTGCTGCCGGTGGTGAGCTGGCTGCTGTCGCGACGGCGGTGCCGCCATTGCGGGGCGCGGTTGTCGCTCTTCTACCCGATGATCGAGCTTGCCGCCTCGCTCGTGGCGGCATGGGCGCTGGTCGTCGTGCCGTGGCCGCTTGCCGCTGCCACGGCGGGCCTGGGATGGGTGCTTCTGGCGCTCGCCGAGATCGACCTCCGCCACCTGATCCTGCCCGATGTCCTGACACTGCCGCTGATGCTCGCGGGGCTGGTGCTTGCCGCTTTCACGCCGCAGATGCAGCTTGCGGATCACCTTGTCGGCGCGGTCGCGGGCTTCCTCGTCCTCTGGCTGGTAGCGACGCTCTACCGGCGGCTGCGCGGTCGCGAGGGGCTGGGGCTCGGCGATGCCAAGCTCTTTGCTGCCGCCGGCGCCTGGGTCGGCTGGCAGGGGCTTGCCTCGGTGCTGCTGATCGGGGCCGTGGGCGGGCTGCTCTGGGCGATTGCCGCCGTGGCCGTCGGACGGGGCAGGGCGCCGCACGAGCCGTTGGGCTTTGGGCCGTTCCTTGCCGCCGGTCTCTGGCTCACCTGGCTCTACGGACCGCTGGGGCTGTCGTGACGCTCAGCGCAGCAACCGCACGCGCTGCCGCAACTCCTGTGCCACTTCCCAGGCCTGCGCGGGATTGCGGATCACCCGCGGCGTGATGAGCACCAGAAGCTCGGTCCGGTCGCCGCTGCGCGAGTTGGTCTTGAACAGGTTGCCGAGCCCCGGCACGTCCTTGAGCACCGGCACGCCACTTTCCCCGCGCGAGGACCGGTCTCGGATCAACCCGCCGAGCCCCACCGTGGCGCCGCTCTGCACCGCGACGGTGCTCTGGATGCGGCGCTGCTGGATGGTCGGCGACTGGATCGTCGAGGCCGAGGTGCCCGACGGGTCGCTGACTTCCTGAAGGATGTCGAGCGTGACGAGCCCGCTGGCGTTGACGCGCGGGGTGACCTCGAAGATCACGCCGGTGTCGACGTATTGAACCGAGTTCACAACCACCGCGTCGGCGTTGTTGGTCGAGGTCGCGCTCTGGGTCAGCACCGGCACCTGGTCACCGATCTGCAGCCGTGCCGACTGGTTGTCGAGCACCATCAGCTGCGGCGACGAGACCACCTGCACCTCGGTGATCTCCGACAGGGCGCTCAGCACCGCCTGCGCGTCGGGGTTGCGGTAGCTGAGGTTCGAACCGGGATAGGCCGCGCCGATGGCGCCGGTCGCGGTGTTGGCCCAGTTGATGTTGTAGTTGCCCTGCGACAGCGCCCACTGGACCCCGTATTTCAGGTCGTCGTTCAGCGTGACCTCGGCGATGGTCGCCTCGATCAGAACCTGCAGCGGCATCACGTCGATCCGGTCGAGCACGTCGCGCACCAGCCGGATCTGCTCGGAGGTGGCCATGATGACCAGCGCGTTGTGGCGGTCGTCGGCCACGACGCGGATGCCCGAGGTCGAGGTGCCGCCCGACCCGCGCGCCTCTGCCGCGGCGAGCGCGGGGGCCGCTTCGGCGACGATTTCGGCGGTGGCCGCCTCGTTGCCCTCGACACTTGCCGAGGTCTGCAGCAACGCAGGCTCCAGTCCCGGGGCCACGCGGCCTGCGTCGGCGCCGGCACTGCTGACGGTGGTCGCGCCGAAGGCCTGCGACAGCACCGAGGCCAGCTCGACCGCGCGGCTGTTCTTGGCGTAATAGACGAAGGTCTGCATCCCGGCGCGGGTGTCGGCCTTGTCGAGCCGGTCGACCCAGCGCCCGACACGGGCCAGCGTCGACCGCTGCCGCGAGACCACCAGCACCGCGTTCAGCCGGTTGACGGGCAGGAAGCGCACGGCCTCTCCTTCGCTTTCGAACATGGTCTGAAGCTCGCCCACGATGCTCTCGGCACTGGCGCGCTGCACCGGGAAGAGGGCAAAGGACTTGTCCGCGAGCACGTCCACATCGAGCACCGAGGCAAGCTCCATGATCGCCCGCGCCTCGGTTTCGGGACCGGTGAAGATCATGATGTTGCGGGTGGTGTCGACGGCAAGCTGGCTGCCTTCGCCGACCTGGCCGGTGACCACCTCCGAGACCGAGGCAGCCGAGGCATGCGACAGCGGGATGACATAAACCCCCGCGCCGCGTCCGATCGGGTGGCTGCCCGGCGTGACCACGGTCTTGGGCAGATTCCTGACCGCATCGCGCGGCACGATGTGGTAGACGCCCTGGTCCTCGATCATGGCGGCGCCGTGCAGCGCGAGAATGTTCTCGAGCATCGGGATCACGGTCGCACGCGGGATCGCATCGGTGGTGCGGGCGGTCACGGTGCCGCTGACGCGCTCGTCGAAGACATAGGGCACCTCGAGCGTCTCTCCGAGCACTGCGTCGACGACCTCGCGGATGCTGGCTTCGACGAAGTTCAGCGTCATGTTGCGGCCGGCGGCGTCGGTGTCGACCCGCAGCATCGGCCCGCCGCCCCAGGTCCGGCTGCCGCCGCCGTAGTCGTAGACATCGCGGGTGAGCGCGTCGCGGCCCTGCGCGCCCATGCGGGCGAACCCGACCGAGCGCAGCCCGGCCTGCGGGTTGTCCGGCTCCGACACGGAGACAGGTCGCGGCACACCCAGGGTCCGGAAGCCGTATTTCTCCTGGACCTCGGAGCAGCCGATGAGGGCCACCCCCGCGAGACTCCAGATCATCGCGGTACGCAGCGACCTGCGCGCAAATACCGCCCACGCTTGGCTGATGTGCATGTGTTCTACTCGACTGCCTCTCGGTGCCGCGCGCTCTCCGGCACGTCGGACCTATTCAAGAACGGTAACATGACCGTGGGGCACCTGTCCATTCTCGCGGAAGTCAACGCCACGGCCGGCGAATTTTCGAATTACATCTTATGATGGATTTCAGATGCACCTTGTTCACGGCTTGTATGAGAGCGTGAGCGTCGTCCTCCGGCCGTCGCGCGCGAAGTCGACCGCGTTCGGATGGATTTCCATCAGCGTCCAGCCGTCCAACTCCTCGCCGGGAGCGATGTAGACCGGGCCGCCGGGACCTGCCTGCAGGATCGCCTTGCGCGCCTCGCCCACGCCCACGATGCCACGCAGGGTGGCGCGCAGCGGACGCGTCGGGGCCGGTGCGCTGCGGGGCGAGTCCTCCGGCGCGGCGACCTCTTCGACGGTGGCGCCGGGCGGGCGGCGCAGCGGCGAGAACAGCGGCTTGTCGCGCACCGCGGTGAACCGGGCGAGCGGCGGCAGGGGCTGCGCGGGCAGGGCGGCAAGCCGGTCGGCATCCTCGGCGGCCTGCCTGCGGACCACGGCCTGCCATTCCTGCGGCACGCGGGTCATCTCGCGGTGAAGGGTCCAGCCGGCGGCGCCGGTCGCAAGCAACGCCAGCACCAAGGGCACGAGACTGCGCAGCGCGATCATCATGGCGACACCTCCGGCGACAGGTAGCCGTGGACCTCGAGCTCGACCGCGAGCGCCAGCTCGGCGCCGTCGCGCGCCGCCGCCCGTCCGCCGGCGGCGGTCGAGATGTCGAGCCGGTCCACGAAGAGATAGGGCTTGCCGGTCTCGAGCGCGTGGAGCACCTCGACGAAATCGTCATGCGCGGTGTTCAGCACCACCTTCACGCCGATGCGGGTGAGCCCGTCCTCCTCGACGGTTTCGAGGCTCTGCACGCTGCGCAGGCCGCCACCATGGCCGGCGACGGTCTCCTTCACGTGCTGCTGCACGGCGGCAGCGGCGAGGGGGCCGGTTTCGCCGCGGATGTAGAGGTCGCTGTCCGCGATCCGGTCGGCAAGCGCCGCGATCCGTTCCTCGTAGACCAGCCGGTCGGGGCTGCGCAAACTCAGGCGCTGAACCATGTCGCGCGAGTGGGCAAGTTGATCGCGGGTGTCGCGGACCTTGGCCATCACCGGCAGGACGATCACGAGGGCCAGCACGGCGATCGCCCCGGCAAGCAGGGCAAGTGCGAGAAGACGGCTCAGGAGCGGCGAGGCGTGTTTCATTGCGACACCGGCGCGGCGACCACTGTCGCCTCCAGGCTGAAACGTTCCTTGCCCTGCTGTCGGTCCATGGTCAGCGGCGAGGTGAACCTCGCCCCGTCCAGAAGGTCCGAGCCTTCGACGCGCCGCAGCATGGCCGAGGGGTCGGCGGAGTAGCCAGAGAGCTCGAGCCGGTCGTCGCGGATCGACCAGCCGGTCAGCCAGTCGGTTTCGGGCAGCACCCGGGACAGCTCGTCGAGCACGGCAATGGTCATCGGCTCGCGCTGCTTCCTCGTGGCCACTTCGGTGGCGAGGGCGGCGAGCCGCTCGGCGCGGTCGCGCAGGGCATTGGCCGCGCCGGCCTCGGTGCGCAGCGCGGTGGCGCGCGCGTCCAGCCGGGCGATCTCGTCGGTCTGCCGGTCGATCCACATGACCAGCGTGACGGCGGCGAGCGCGAGGGCCGTCATCGTCAGCGCGGCGGTGGCGCGCGGCACGATCCGGCTCGGGTGCGGTCGCTCGGCCTCGGCGAGCAGGTTGAACCCGTCGGGCGCGCTGTCCGAGTCGGCGGGGCCGGTGACACGGTCGGGCCGAAGCTCCAGCGACCGGGCGCGCTGCATGGCCTCGGTCACGTCCTCTCGGCGGGCAACCAGCAGCCGCACCCGCAGCCTTTCGAGATCGGCATCGCTGTCGGTGACGGCGTAGTCAAAGGCGGCCTCTCCGGCGGGAAACGGCGTGAAGGCGTCGAGTTCGAAGGCCAGCGCCTCGTGCAGGTTGTCGGCGGCCTCGACCGGCAGATCGACCTCGGTCTCCAGCGCGCGGGCACGGGGCAGGCGCAGGGTCACCCGCCGCATGGTGCGCCGGCCGAGCAGGTTCCGAAGCCCCGCGGTGGCGGCGCGCGGATCTTCGGGGTCGTATTCCACATGGCCGAGCGGACGCAGGCCGTCGGCCCCGCGCAGGCCGACCGCCACGTCGTTGCCGGAGAGCGCCAGTTCGAGCGTGTCCGTGGTTCCGAACAGCACGGTCGCGACGCGCGTCGGGAGGCAGCCGCGCAACTCGCGGCCCCACCACGACAGGAAGCCCTGGCCGATGGTCTGAAGGGTCGACATCTCGTTCACACTCCTTTCCCCGGCCTCACATGCCCGGCGCCACGGCGAAGGGCGGCCACAGCCGCTGCGGGTCGGTAAAGGCGACCTCGAGGGTCACCAGCGACAGCGCCCCTTCGCGGCTCTCCCAGCGGTCGGACCAGCCGCGCTGCGAGGCATCGGGCCGCGCACCGTAATAGCCGATGTCGAGCCCGCTCACGCCCTCGAGCAGCACGCGCTCGCCCTGTGCGGCCTCGCCGCCGGTGGCCGTGGCGCTGCCGCTCACCTGCTGCCAGCCAAGCCGGACCTCGGCACCCTCGGCGTCGTGCCACAGTCGGAACAGGTAAAGACCCGAGACCGCCGGGCCTGCCTGCCACTCGGAGACGAAGCGCATCGCGTGGGCCTCGCCCTGCAGCGGCAGCGCGGCGGTGTCCGCGTCCCGGTAGAGCCCGGCCGGTGCCGAGAGGTCGCCCAGCCTGCGCCGCAGGAAGGACTGCGTGAGCGCCACCCGGTCGCGATGGTCCGAAACCTCGGCCACGCGCTCCCAGCTGCGCGCGCCGAACTGGAAGCCGCCGAGCATCAGCGTGCCGAGCAGCGCCAGCAGCGTCAGTGCCACCAGCAACTCGACCAGCGTGAAACCGGCATCGTGGCGGTCAGCGTCCATGCCAGCCTCCGAGCTTCAGCGTGCGCAGCGTCAGCGCCGGGCCGTTGCCGCCCGCGACCGTGAGCACCACGTCATAGGCGGCAAAGGGCGTGTCGCCGGTCTCCGAGAGCGGGCGCACCGTTGCCGACCACGGCTCGCCGGTGGCGAGCGTCCCGGTCCAGAGCGGCTCGCGCAGGGACAGGTCGGCGCCGATGCGGTCGAGGATCGAGCGCGCCTCAAGCACCCGCGCGGTGGCCCGGTCCGCGGCGCGTTCCTGCATCATGCCACTCGAAAGCGCGCCGGAAACGCTTGTCAGCGTCACCGCGAGGATGGCGAAGGCGACCAGCACCTCGATCAGGGTGAACCCGCTGTCAGCTCTCCGTGTCATGGACCCTCACCGTGCCGTCGAACCAGTCGATCCCGACCGTGTAATCCGCGGACCCGCGCCGGAGCCGGACCTCGCCGCCGGTCGAGGTGCCGTCGGGGTAGAACCGCACGCGACCCCGTGCTTCGTCGAGCCGCTCGCGCGTGGCAGTGAGCAGGGTGAGTGCCGTGCCCTCGGGCAGGAAGCTGGCCGGACCGGCGCTGCCGGTGCGGAAGAGCCGCCGCTCGACATCGATCAGCACCACCGTCTCGCGGTTGTCGCGCAGGGCGGCGCTGCGGGCCGCACGCAGCGCGGTCCCGAGATCCTGCGCTGCCGCGCGCAGTTCGAGCCGTGGCGCGACGCGGTCGAGCATCGGCGTGGCCAGTGCCGCCACCGCCGCCATCACCGTCATCACGACCAGCAGCTCGACCAGCGTGAAGCCACCGGCCGTGCCGGTCCCGACGCATCTGCCGTTACCAGCTCGTGACATCCGCGTTCTCTCCATCGCCGCCCTCGGCACCGTCCGCGCCGAGGCTCCAGAGGTCGAAGGGGCCGTGGTCCCCCGGCGCGCGATACTCGTAGGCGCGCCCCCAGGGGTCGGTCAGCGCGTCGGCCTTGCGCAGGTAGGGGCCGTTCCAGCCCGCCGCCCCGCCGCGTGGCGCCTCCATCAGGGCTGCGAGCCCCTCGTCGGTCGAGGGGTAGTGCCCGACGTCCAGCGCGTAGAGATCGAGGATCGAGGTCAGCCGGTTCACCTGCACCCCGGCCGCGTCGGCCCGTGCGCCGCCGAGGTACTTGATCGCCTGCGGCACTGCGAAGGCCGCGATCAGCGACAGGATGAGCAGCACCACCAGCAGCTCGACCAGCGTCATGCCGCGCTCGCCCTTGCGGGGCGTGGTGCTGCGGGGCGTAAGAGCCGTGTCTGTCATCGTCTTGTCCTCCGGTGGTCACATCGCGAGATCGTAGGAGCCGAGGATGGCCCCCAGCATCGAGCCCACGATGAAGGCAATCACCGCGCCGAGCAGGATGGTCACCCCCGGCGCGAGCAGGGCCAGCGCGCGTTGCAGCGCGCGCTCGACCTCGGTGTCGTAGATGTCGGCGACCTGCAGCAGCATCGGGTGCAGCTCGCCGCTTTCCTCGCCAACCTCGATCAGCTGCAGCGCCAGCGGCGGGAACAACCCGCTGCGGCGCATCGGCCTGGCCAGCCCCTCGCCGCGCGCAAGCGGCCCCGCGAGCCGGCGCGCGGCCTCGGCCACGGCGCGGTTCGACAGGGTGCCGGCGGCAACGCCGATGGCCTCGATCAGCACGACGCCATTGGCCCGCAGCGTGCCGAGACTGCGGCAGAAGCGGGCGGTCTCGATCCGCCGCAGCAGCCCGCCGATCACCGGCGCCCGCAGCATCCAGCCATCGAGCCGGCGCCGGTTGCGCTCGCCGAGGCCGATGCCCCGGAGCGCCAGCAGCAGGACCAGCAGGCCCGCCGCCAGCAGCCAGCCCCAGCGGCTCACGGTCTCGGAGGCGGCAAAGACGATACGGGTCGAGAGCGGTGGTTCGATGCCGCTTTCCTCGAACATCGGCTGGAACTCGGGCACCACGTAGACCAGCAGCACCACGAGCGAGAGGCCGGTCAGCGCGAGCACCAGCATCGGGTAGGTGAGCGCCGAGCGGACGCTGGCCTTCAGCGCCTCGCGCCGCTCGAGCATGGTGCCGAGCCGGGTGAGCACGTCGACCATGACGCCACCGGACTCGCCGGCGCGGATCATGCCGATGTAGAAGGCGGGAAAGATCGTGGGCCGTGCCTCCATCGCCTGCGCGAGCGGGCTGCCGCCCCGGATCGCCTCGAGCAGCCCGCCGGCAACGCCGCGCAAGGGCCCGTCGTCGAGGATGCGGTCGAGCATCGACAGCGCCCGGTCCACCGGCAGCCCGGCACCGAGCAGGATGGCGAACTCGCGGGTGAACAGCATCAGGTCCTTGTCCGAGACGCGGCGCCGGCGGAACAACCCGCCGAAGAGCGTGCGGCGCGCGGCAGCCTCACGCCCCGGTTGGACCTGCAGCGGCACCATGCCCTGGCCACGCAGCACCCCGATGGCGCCGGCGCGGCTGTCGCTGTCGACCTGGCCCACGACCACCTCGCCGCCCCGCACCAGTGCCTTGTACTGGAACCGCGCCATGGCCTAGCCCTCCCGCGTCGTGCGCATGACTTCCTCGAGGGTCGTCACGCCCTGCACGACCTTGGCGAGACCGTCCTCGAACATGGTGCGCATGCCCTCGGCAACGGCGGCCTGGTGCAGCTCCTGCGCCTCGGCGTGGCGCAGGATCAGGCTGCGGATCGGGTCGGTCATCGGCAGCACCTCGACCAGCATGGTGCGACCGAGGTAGCCCTTGCCGCGACAGGCCTCGCAGCCGCAGGCGCGATAGAGGGTGATGCCGTCGCGACCGGCGTCGGGTGTGTACCGGTCGAGCCCGAACTGCTCGACGATCTCCGGCAGCGCGGTGTAGGGCGCGCGGCAGTGCGGACAGAGCCGGCGCACCAGCCGCTGCGCGGCCAGCCCCTCGAGCGTCGAGGTCAGCAGGTAGTCCTCGACGCCCATTTCGAGAAAGCGGGTGATGGCGCTCGCGGCGTCGTTGGTGTGCAGCGTCGACAGCACGAGGTGGCCGGTCAGCGCCGCCTGCGCCGCGATGCGGGCGGTCTCGGCGTCGCGGATCTCGCCCACCATGATGATGTCCGGATCCTGCCGCAGGATCGAGCGCAGCACCGCGGCGAAGGTCAGCCCGACCGAGGGTTTCACCTGCACCTGGTTCACGCCCTCGAGCTGGTATTCCACCGGGTCCTCGACGGTGACGAGCTTGCGCCCTTCGCTGTTGATCGCACTGAGCGCGGCGTAGAGCGTGGTGGTCTTGCCGCTGCCGGTGGGGCCGGTGACCACGAAGATGCCGTGCGGCGCCGTCAGGATGGTGTCGAGCATGCCGCGCGCCGGCGCCTGAACCCCGAGCGCGTCGAAGTCGAGCGCCACCGCGTCGCGGTCGAGCAGGCGCAGCACCATCGACTCGCCGTGCATGACGGGCAGGGTCGAGACCCGGATGTCGATGGACTTGCCGCGCACCACGGTCTTGATGCGACCGTCCTGCGGCAACCGGTGCTCGGCGATGTCGAGCCGGGCCATGATCTTGAGCCGCGACACCACGGCGGCGCGCTGGCGGTCGGGCAGGCGGGCCTCTTCCTGCAGAACCCCGTCGATACGGTAGCGCACGCGCAGTGTGTGCTCGTGCGGCTCGATGTGGATGTCCGAGGCGCGCGCCTCGACCGCGCGCGCGATCAGCCCGTTCACCAACTGGACCACCGGCGCCTCGCTGGCGAGATCCTTGAGCCGCTCGACGTCGACCTCGGCGGTCTCGGCATCGGGGGCGGTGCCGTTGGCCACATCCTGCGGCGCGGCATAGAGCCGGTCGATGGCGTTCTCGATCAGCGCGGGCTCGGCGACCGCCACGGTCACCGGGCGCCCGGCGGCCAGTTCGAAGGCCTCGATCGCGAACCGGTCGAGCGGGTCGGCCATGGCCACGAGGTAGCCTGCGTCGGTCTCGGCCATCGGCAGCATCCGTCGCGCGCGCAGGAAACGCGCGCTCATGTGCTCGAGCCCCAGCGGATCCGTGGGAAGGTCGGCGACGGAGACCTGTCGCAGCCCGAGCAGGCCGGCAAGTTCCGCCGCGAGGTCGCGCTCCTGCACGAGCCCGAGCCGGGTGAGCACGTCGGGCAGGTTGCGCCCGCCGCTGCGCTCGAGCAGCCGCATCGCGCGGTCGAGACCCGCGCGGTCGAGCTTGCCCGATGCGACGAGCGCCTCGCCGAGCGCCCGCTGCACGTCGTCGATATTGCGGTCCATCGCGGACATGGCCTGCCGATCCCCTTTTGCCAGAGGCGTCTTTCGTCGTGGCTTCTCCGGTTCGTGCCCACCGTCCCGGGCTGCACGTCGCGAAGGCATCGGGCATGCAGCCCGGTGCCAGCCTTGGATAACAATATCTGAATATGGAGGCGTCCGTCTTGATCGTCGTCAATGCCGCAAGCGCGGCAAAGCGATTGGATTCAGGGTATGGGGCAGAGCACGGCGTGCGTCGAACGCGTCCTCCCTGTTCCGAGTGTCACGACGTGTGAAAGAGAGACAAGAGGGGGATCATTCGCGATGAGACAACGATCGCTATTGCTCTGCGGCACGGCAGCCTTGCTGCTCGCCTCGAGCATCCCGGGTCTCGCCGATGACGGCGAGAACACCATCAAGCGGCTGACGGGAACGCGGGTCGACAACCAGTTGACCGTGCAACCCGACGAGGTCTTCGGTTCGGAGATCCCCGAGGCCGAACATGCCTTCACCGACATGCTGCAGTTCTACGTTCCGACGCAGCGCGCAAGCGGGCTCGTGGAGCCGATCGAATACTTCGACGTGGACGGCAACCTCGTGGAAACGCTCGAGACGGCCAAGCCGCTCGTGAACGTGTTCCTCTATGGCCCCGCCGTCGAGGTCGAGGGCACCGCCTTCCTGCACAGCTTCATGGACAGCTTCGCGGCGGTCAGTCTCGATGACGGCGAGACATGGAAGACCACCAACCTGTCGCAGTCGGCGGATCAGACCTCGTTCACGCTGGGAACCTCCAAGCATGGCGGCAACCACGCGGTGAGCGATTCCGTGTTTCTCGAAAGCGCGGAGTGGATCGAGCGCAACAAGAACGTCGGCCGTCTGAACATCGTGGGCGAGGTCGACAACGACGACGGCGTGAAGCGCGTCCAGATCATCAACGCCGATACCGGCGATGACGTCTTCGCCTTCAACGTCCGCAACAACACGACCGAGTTCGATCTGGAACGCGTGGTCCGCGCCGAGAACGCGCCCTGCCGCATCGCGGCGGTGGTGGACGGCGAAGTGAGCGCGCCGGTCCCGGTAAGCTATTCCGAGGAGACGGAGGCACAATGCAGCGGCCTCGACCTGACGGAATACCCCGGTGGCGCCTACAGCATCGCGCAGGCCAGTTCCGGCAACAAGGCCATGGTCGCCTGGACCAGCCGCTACTGCCAGCAGGGGCAGCCGGGCTACTCGATCGCGTGGGACGGCACCGACGAGGGACTCTCGGACGAGCAACTCGCCAAGCGGACCGCGCTGGAAACCCTGCTGGATGTCGATGTGAGCCAGGACCTCTACCTGACGGACCTGTTCGGGGTCGCCGGGTCGCAGGGCTCGATCGACTTCGCCGAGGAGGACTATCCGCAGGCCGGCGAGGTGCCCTTCGGCTGCCTCTGGACCTCGCGCGGGGTGCTTCTGCCCGGTGACGATCCACGAACCGAAGACACCGAAGAGACGCACATGGTCTGGACCAAGCCCGAGCGGCTGACCTCCGGCCGCCGCGATCCCTACCGGGTCGAGGTCCATGCGCTTGAAGGCGCGGGCTTCGTGATGACCTGGCAGGAAGACCCCGACGGGCTGCGTCCCGGACAGGGCGAAGGCCCGGGCGAAGGCTGGAGCGGTGCCGTTGCGCACAGCCAGACCGATGTCTGGTACAGCTTCCTGCCGTGGGAATATGCCAACCTCGTCGAGAACCCCGAAGATCCGGCGGGCACGCCGGTGAACCTTGCCGACCATGACCTGACGGCCACGGGCCGGCCCCAGGCCTACGTGCCCTGGGCCGTGCCGATGCGCCTGACCAACAACAACAAGTGCACGGTCGACAAGTACTGGGATCCCAAGGATCCGCTCGACCCCGAGCTGTTCAGCTACTGCAACTACGCCGTGGCGCAGGACTACGGGCTGCAGAACTTCTGCCAGGACACCGCCAACATCCCGCAGGGACAGAACGACGAACTCGGTCTGATCTGCGTGAACGACGACGGCCTGCCGAACCTCGCCAACACCGCCGCGACCCGGCCGCGCACCTCGCTGCAGGGCTACGACTCGGACGGTGACGGCAAAACCGACAGCGGCTGGGTGATCGTCGCGACGGAGGAATCGAAGGGTCTCGGCCGCTTCGCCTTCTGGCCGGACGGCACGCCCTGCGACGAGGACGCCACCGATGACCCCGATTGCTCGGCCGACATCGGCAAGAACCAGTGGTACTTCAGCTTCGACATGGGGGCACCTGCCACCTCGGATACCGCCGCTCATCCGAACGGGCTCGTGCAGAGCCTCGTCAGCCAGGGCAACCTGCTCAACCAGCCGGAAATCGACTGGCGCACGGGCGAGTTCTACCCGGTGCTGAACACGGTCCAGATGTGGGACTTCGGCGACTACAACTACGATCTCTACAACACCGAGATCGCGCGTCGCTCGAGCCTGCTCGCGCAGGGCATCGCCAAGGGGGTGAACTCCGAAGGCGGCACCGTGGCCATCCCGTCGTGGAAACAGGGCGCGATGCGCCAGGGCGGACCGGCCGACACCATGTTCCGGCGGATCAAGGTCGATGCGCAGACATATGTCGAAGGGCTGGACAACAACCCCTACGCCTTCTCCAACGTGGTCTGTGACCCGGTGGGCGGCGTCGGCGGCTGGATCCTGACGGACGGGTCGAACCCCTACTACCCGGAGGGCATCTGCACGGCTTCCCCGACGAACCTGTCGGCGGCCATTCCCGACACCTGCATCGACACCGCGTCGGATGCGACGATCGACTGCCCGACCGTGGACTTCACCTCCTCGACCTACGGACAGCTCGTGTTCCCGCAGAATGACCCGGCCGGACCGATCCTGCAGGGCTACGCACAGGGCGAAGGCGACACCACCAAGGTGCTCACCTGGCACCAGTGCCCGTCGGACGGCACGCAGATCAGCGGCGACTTCGACGGCGTGACCTGTGACACCGACAATCGCGACGACGTGTTCGCCACGATGAACGACCAGAGCTGGTACAACCCGCTCGACGTGTCCAAGGGCCACCGCGGCTTCCTCGACGGGGATTTCGTGATGTACCTCTACGCGTGGTCGCCGAACTGGCGTCTGAATGCCCGTGGCAACGACCGCTACGACCTTTACGTCCGCCGGTCGTTCGACGGCGGGGACACCTGGACCACGCTGCCCGCGTCGTTCACCGCCAGCAATGGCGCGCTCTACGTGGGTGACGGCACGGTGACCTGCCAGGTCTACCGGTCCGAGGAAAGCCAGGTGTCGCAGTCCGTCGAGCCGATGATCTGTTCCGAGTACGGCGCAGGCGTGGCCGAGGCGGCGCGCAACGTCACCCAGCATCACAACATGCGGATCACCACGCTCGATCCGAGGTATGCGCCCACGGGTGGCCCGCGTCAGGTCAGCATCATCGAGGGTGAATGCGTCAACCTTGAAGACCCGACCATCGACGGCAGCGTGATGACCTGCGTCGATCCGCGGACCGGCGAGAGCGAACTGCGCGACCCGTCCCGCTACTTCATGGTCTTCGAGACCGGCGACAACAGCACCGTCGAAGAGGGCGAAGCCGAACCGCTCGACCTGTTCTACGGACGTGGCGAAAGCTTCGGCGACGACTACACCGTCTGGGCCGAGACCGACACCGCATCCGCCGACGCGACCTTCTGCTACCCGTCGAACCCGCAGGGGGACGACACGGTCTCCGAGGTGGTCGAAGGCAGCGGCTTCTGCAACGAGTTCGATCGCCTGAACTCTGCCGGTGATACCCACTCGAGCGAGGCCGACCTGGAAGCCAAGCAGGACGGCAGCAAGCTCTACGGCGCCTGGTCGCAGTGGGTCTTCGAGGACGACAGCATGGAACACATCGTCGAGTCGGAAGCCATGGCGCGCCGCGTCTGGTGGATCGACGACTACATCTCGTCCGAGAACGCCTGGACGCTGCCGGGAACCAACTCGGCGATGGCCGACAGGCCGGTCAAGTAACCGACGCCGGGCCGGTCGTCAGAACCGGCCCCGCAAAGACCATTAGACGGGTCGCCTTCGGGCGGCCCGTCCTTTTGCGTATCGCCGTGATCCTTGCCGCCGCGCTGGGCGCGGCGCTGTTCGCCGGTCCAGGCGCGAAGGACAGGCCGTCGAACGCTTGTCCGTGCGCAGGGTCCCGTTCTCATGGTCCTTGCAACGTGAACCTCGGCGCTGGGCGACTAGGTTGCGATGCCGTTCCCGTTTCTCGTAGGCATCACGCCAAAGAGCCCCTGCGGGTTCCGGCGTATCGCGACGGGCTCGTGCCCATGGTCTGCCGAAAGGCGGTGGCGAAGGCCGGGGCGCTTTCGTAGCCGGCAAGTCGCGCGGCCTCGGCGACCGTCGCCCCGGTGTCGAGCGCCTCGGCCGCGCGCTCCATCCGCAGCGCCCGCAGGCGGGTCAGCACCGGGGCGCCATGCGCGCGCCGGAAGAGGCGCCGCATGGTGGACTGGCTGACACCGCCCGCCGCCGCGATCTCGGCAAGCGCGGGCAGGGGGCCGGGGCGCGCGGCCAGCGCCTCCATCCTTGCCAGCTTGTCCCGTTCATGCCCCCGCAGACCGGTCTGCCCCGGCGCAAGGCGCGCCATCGCACGGCTGACCAGCCGCATGGCAAAGGCCTCTCGCTCGAAGATTTGCAGTGCGCCGTTCTCTGCGCCGCCCGCGAGCAGCGCCTCGGCGTCCGCGATGTCCTGCGGCAATGCCGGCCAGCGTTCGTCTCGCCGGGGCCCGCCCTGCATGAACGCCTGCCGCGAGATCCCCCGTTCGGCGAGCCAGTCCCATGAGACGAGGACCGTCACCTTGCGCAGGCGCTGGCCATGCTCGAAGCGCCGATGGAACGCCGCCGGCCGGTCGAGCGCGCTGAACACGATCTGCGGAGGCCGCCCCGGTGCGCGGCCGAAGGTCAGCGGCGCGCCGTCCAGCCATGCCGAGACGCTGCCCTCGAGCATCAGGTGCAGCGCGACGTTGGCGGGGCGTATGAGCCGGGTTTCGAAACTCGCTTCGACGAAGGTGTCCTGAAGGTTGATGCAGAGGCCCGACGGCAACGATGTCCCGACGCGCGCGCCGCTCAGCACGACGCGCTCTGGCGGCAGCGTCGTGGCGAAATCCTCGATACCGCTGCGCAGTCCGCGGTCGATGTCTGCAAGCGTGATCCGGTTCATCCGTGCCGGTCCCCGATTTTGGCGTTTCGGAAAAGGTTTCTGACCGGCTCGCGAAGGGGACCCGCTGGCTAGCTCCATCCCTACACCCTAGAAACTGATAGAAACAGTCAGAAAATGAGGGGCAAGGTGATGACATCGCTCAGCCATCCATCCACGCGCGTCGCGCTCCTGCTTACGACCGCGCTGTCGACGCCCGCCGTTGCGCAGGACAGCGTCTATCTCGGCGAGCTGCAGATCGACGGGGCCAGTTACGAAACCGAGGATAGCAACAGCTACACCACCGACCTGATCTCGGTCGGGGAGAAGGCGACGATGGGACCGCGCGAGGTGCCCCAGTCGACCACGGTGATCACGCGCAAGCAGATCGAGGACGGCGGCTATACCGCGCTCGAGGATGCGCTGGCCGACACGCCGGGCATCATGATCCTCAATAACGATACCGGCCGCTCGTCGATCTTCTCGCGCGGCTACGAGTTCGACTATCTCTATTTCGATGGTCTTCCCGCGCCGGTGAGCTCGATCTACGGCACCCAGCCCGACCTTTCCATCGTCGACCACGTCGAGGTGCTCAAGGGACCGGCGGGTCTGTTCATCGGCACCGGTGAGCCGGCGGGCTCGATCAACATGCGGCTCAAGCAGGCCACGGCGACCGAGCTCAAGGGCTACACGACGCTCTCGGCCGATTCCAATGGCCAGGGGCGCGTCGAGGTCGACGTGTCGGACGCGCTGAACGAGGACGGCACCCTGCGCGGCCGCTTCGTCGCCGCCTACGGTGACGGCGAGAGCTTCGTCGACGGGGTCGAGAACGGGGTCCAGAGCTACTACGGCACGCTGGCGTGGGACGTGACGCCCGACACCGAGCTGACGTTTTCGCTGAGCCACATGGAGCGCGACATCGCGCCCTTCAACGGGCTGCCGGCCTATGCCGACAACGACCTGATCTGGACCGATGTCGATGCGACCACCGCGCCCGACTGGAACGACTTCGACAATGAAACCACCGACGCGGTGCTGGCCGCCGAGCATTTCCTTGCGGGCGGCGGCCGGGTGAAGTTCTCGATGCGCCGGTCGTGGCAGGATGCCGACATGCTCTACGGCTACTCGGGCTCCTCGGCTGATGCGGACAACACGATCTCGTCGCTGTCGTGGCTGGCGCGCGAGTTCGATCAGGACAGCCTCGCGCTCGACCTGCACGCCGAGCTGCCGTTCGCCCTGGGTGGCTGGGACGCCACCGCCATCGTCGGTGCCGACTGGCAGAAGGTCGAAAGCACCATGTCGGGCGCGCGTGGCTCGATCTCCGGCAGCTGGGACCTCGACGACTGGAACGCAGGCGCCATCGCAAAGCCCGCCTACAGCTACAGCAGTCGCACCGAGACCGAGACCACCTCGACCGGCCTTTACAGCCAGGTTCGTGTGAAGCCGATCGACGCGCTGACGCTGATCGGCGGGGCCCGGCTGAGCTGGTACGATGGCACCGTGGACACGACCAACCTGTCGACCGGGGCAGTGTCCTCGGAGAGCTACGACGTCGAGGCCAAGGTGACGCCCTTCGCCGGTTTCACCTACGACGTGACCCCCGAGGCCACGGTCTACGGCAGCTATTCCGAGATCTTCATCCCTCAGTCCGAGGTGGACAGCGGCGGCGACCTGCTGGACCCGATCGAGGGGCGGCAGTACGAGCTCGGCGTGAAGGCCCGGCTGGCCTATGGTCTGGACGTGTCCGCGGCGCTCTTCGACCTGCGCGAGGTCAATCGCCCGCTGCAGATCGTCGGCGAGAACTACTACGAGGCGGAAGAAGAGGTCTCTTCTCGCGGGATCGAGCTGGAGGCCGCGGGCGAGGTGATGCCCGGTCTGCACCTCGCGGCGGGCTACACCTACACCGACACCGAGTATCTCAACGGCGCCAACGAGGGCGACGCCTTCTCGACCTACACGCCCGAGCACATGTTCAAGCTCACCGGCAGCTACGACTTCACCGAGGGCGCGCTCGAGGGCTGGAGCTTCGGCGGACGGGTGACGCGGATGTCGGAGTTCTCCTCGCGCGGGGTCGAGGCTCCGGCCTACACCACGGTCGATCTCATGGCGTCGAAGAGCTGGGACAACGGGCTGGTGATGCGCGCCGGTGTCGATAACGTGTTCGACGAGGAATATTATTCCCGCGTCGGCAGCGCGACGGTGTTCAACTTCCGCGGCGAGCCGCGCACCTTCAACGTCTCGCTCACCAAGTCGTTCTGAAGGGCCGGCCGGCTCTTGCCGCCAACGAACCATACCCACATCAGCAGGGAGCGCGGCAGGCCGCGCTCCCTTTTGCGTTTCGTCCCGTTCCACCCGCAGGCAGGGCCGACGGGCGGGCTGGCGAGGTCATTCGCGGCCCTCGGCCGGCAGGAAACGGCGCGCATTCGAGAATGACGCATTTGCCGCCGGGCATCGACGGGTTATCTTGCAGCGCACGCGTCACACTTCCACGAGGCAGCAGCACATGCCACGCACGGTCGCCACATCTCCGACCAAGCCCGCCGAGGGCACGGGCCGTCTCCGGCTCGTCTGGATCGCTTTCGGCTGGGCTGCGCTCGGGCTCGGCGTGGTGGGCATCGTGCTGCCGCTGCTGCCAACCACGCCGCTCGTGCTGCTTGCCGCCGCCTGTTTCGGGCGGGGCAGCCCGCGACTGCGGACCTGGCTGATCGAGCACCCAAGGCTGGGTCCGTCGATCCATGACTGGGAACGGCATCGCGCCATTCCGCGCCGGGCCAAGCGCGCCGCGATCATCGCCATGGCGGGCTGCATCGCACTGTCGATCGGGCTGGGGCTCTCGACGCTCGCCATCTCGATCCAGGCGGTCTGCCTGTCGGGCGCGGCGCTCTTCATCCTGACCCGGCCCGAACCGCCGACGCGCAACCGCTCCTGACCGACTTTGCCCGGCCTAGGCAGGCCATCCGCATCGACAAAACAAAAACGGGGAGGCCGAAGCCTCCCCGTTCGCGTCTCGTGATGTGATCCGGCTCAGCCGCCGAAGTCGTCAAGCATGATGTCTTCCCGGTCGACGCCGAGATCGAGCAGCATGTTGATGACCGACTGGTTCATGATCGGCGGACCGCACATGTAGAACTCGCAGTCCTCGGGGTTCGGGTGATCCTTGAGGTATTCCTCGTAGAGCACGTTGTGGATGAAGCCGGTGTAGCCCTTCCAGTCGTCCTCGGGCAGGGCGTCGGACAGCGCGACGTGCCATTCGAAGTTCGGGAATTCCTCGGCCAGCTGGTCGAAATCCTCGACGAAGAACATCTCGCGCTTCGAGCGGGCGCCGTACCAGAAGGTGATCTTGCGGTCGCGGTTCTCGAGGCGCTTGAGCTGGTCGAAGATGTGCGAGCGCATCGGTGCCATGCCGGCACCGCCGCCGATGAAAACCATTTCCTTGTTCGTGTCGCGGGCGAAGAATTCGCCGAACGGGCCGGAAATGGTGACCTTGTCGCCGGGCTTGAGGTTGAAGATGTAGGACGACATCTGCCCCGGCGGGATGCCGGTGGTGCCCGGCGGCGGCGAGGCGACGCGGACGTTGAGCATGATGAGCCCCTTTTCGTCGGGGTAGTTCGCCATGGAATAGGCGCGCTCGATCGGCTCGTCGACGGTGGACTCGTACTGCCACAGATTGAACTTGTCCCAATCCGGGCGGTATTCTTCCTCGATGTCGAAGTCCTTGTAGGACAGCTTGTGCGCGGGCGCCTCGATCTGGATGTAGCCACCGGCGCGGAAGTTCACGTCCTCGCCCTCGGGCAGCTCCAGCACGAGGTTCTTGATGAAGGTCGCGACGTTCTCGTTGGAACGCACGGTGCATTCCCACTTCTTGACGCCGAAGACCTCTTCGGGGACCTCGATCTTCATGTCCTGCTTGACCGCAACCTGGCAGGACAGGCGGTCGCCGCAGGCGGCTTCGCGCTTGGTGATGTGGCTCTCCTCGGTGGGCAGGATCGACCCGCCTCCCTCGAAGATGCGCACCCGGCATTGTGCGCAGGTGCCGCCGCCGCCGCAGGCGGAGGGCACGAAGAGCTTCTGTGCCGCCAGCGTCTGCAGCAGCTTGCCGCCCGCCGGGACCGAGATGGTCTTTTCGTCGTTGATGGTGATGTTGACGTTGCCCGAGGACACCAGCTTGGACCGGGCGGCGATGATGATGGTCACCAGCGCCAGCACGATCAGGGTGAAAAGGACGACGCCAAGGCTGAACGTTAGCATTTCCTGACTGTCTCCCGCCTCAGAGTTTCACGCCGCTGAAGGACATGAAGGCCATCGCCATCAGACCCGCGGTGATGAAGGTGATGCCGAGACCCTGCAGCCCGTCGGGGATGTCGGAGTACTTCAGCTTCTCGCGCACGCCGGCCATGGCGGTGATCGCCAGCGCCCAGCCGAAGCCCGAGGACAGGCCGTAGGTCATTGCCTCGGGGAAGTCGTAGGCGCGTTCGACCATGAACAGCGAGCCACCGAGGATGGCGCAGTTCACCGTGATGAGCGGCAGGTAGACACCCAGCGCGTTGTAGAGCGGCGGGAAATACTTATCGAGCACCATCTCGAGGATCTGCACCAGCGCGGCGATCACCCCGATATAAGAGATCAGGCCGAGGAAGGTCAGGTCCACGTCCGGGAAGCCGGCCCAGGCCAGCGCGCCGGGGGCAAGAAAGTAGTTCAGGATGAGGTTGTTCGCCGGCACCGTGATCGCCTGCACGACCATCACCGAGATGCCGAGCCCGATCGCGGTGGCGATCTTCTTCGACACGGCCAGGAAGGTGCACATGCCGAGGAAGAACGACAGCGCGAGGTTCTCGACGAAAACCGCCTTTACGGCGAGGGAAACGAGCCCTTCCATCAGTGTGCCTCCACCGTCTGGATCTTGTATTCACGCTCTTCGTTCTGCGCCGGCTTCCAGGTGCGGACCGCCCAGATCAGCAGGCCGATCACGAAGAAGGCCGAGGGCGGCAGCAGCAGCAGACCGTTGGGCACGTACCAGCCGCCGTTGTTGACCGTCGGCAGGATGGTGATGCCGAAGAGCGACCCCGAGCCCAGAAGCTCGCGGATGACGCCCACGGTCATCAGGATGAGCCCGTAGCCGAGCCCGTTGCCGACGCCATCGATGAAGCTGTCCACCGGCGGGTTCTTCATGGCGAAGGCCTCGGCACGGCCCATCACGATGCAGTTCGTGATGATCAGGCCGACGAAGACCGACAGCGTCTTGGAGATCTCGTAGGCGAAGGCCTTGAGCAGCTGGTCGACCACGATGACGAGGCTCGCGATGATGACCATCTGCACGATGATCCGGATCGAGCCGGGGATCTGGTTGCGCAGCGCCGAGATGAACATCGACGAGAAGCCCGTCACCAGCGTCACCGCGATGGCCATGACGAAGGCCACCTTGAGCGACGAGGTCACCGCGAGCGCCGAGCAGATGCCCAGCACCTGCAGCGTGATCGGGTTGTTGTCGATCAGCGGATCGACAAGTTGCGATTGGCGTTTGTGGGCCATCAGATCTCTCCTGCCTTAAGCCGCTCGAGGAAGGGCTCGTAGCCCTGCTCGCCCATCCAGAAGCGGACAAGGTTGTCGACACCGCGCGAGGTCAGGGTCGCCCCGGCCAGCGCGTCGATGTAATACTCACGCCCCGCCGCGGGGGGCTGCTTGGCCACGGTGATCTGCAGCACGCCGTCTTCGTCGCGCAGCTTCTTGCCGTTCCAGAGCGCCTTCCAGCGGGGGTTGTCGACCTCGGCGCCAAGGCCGGGGGTCTCGCCCTGCTGGTAGAACTGCAGGCCGAAGATGTCGTTGCCGTTCTCTTCCAGCGCGATGAAGCCGTAGAGCGTCGACCACAGGCCGTAGCCCTCGATCGGCAGCACCACCTTGTCGATCTCTCCGGCGTCGTCGCGCAGGATGTAGATCATCTGGAAATACTGCTGCTGACCGCCGAGCCCCGCCGGGTCCTCGTCGAGGGCCCGCACGATGGCCGGGTCGCTCGAGGTGGCGAGCTCGTCGAAGGTCTCGATATCGTAGTCCTCGGTGAACTCGCCGCTCGACAGGTCGAGCACATGCGGCTCGAAGGCCTCGAAGGCCTCGGCGACCGGCACGTTCGGATCGTAGACGCCGGCGACCTCGAGGATGTTCATGCGCTTGTCGCGTTGGCTGTTCGCTTCCTGGATGGGGCGCAGCGCCACGGCCGCGGCCGACACGATCATCGAGGCGACGAGGCAGAGCGCCACGGCCACGAAGACGGTCTTGCCGACGTTGTCCGGCGGCGTGTCGAGGAAGCGACGGAGAAGTCCCTTGTTCTGGGTGGTCTCAGGCATTGCGCTTGGCCCTCCGCTTGATGTTGGCCTGAACGACGAAGTAGTCGATCAGCGGCGCAAAGACGTTGCCGAACAGGATGGCGAGCATCATGCCTTCCGGGAAGGCCGGGTTGATGACGCGGATCATCACCACCATGAAGCCGATGAGCGCGCCGTAGATGTAGCGGCCGGCGTTGGTGTGGCTCGCCGAGACGGGCTCGGTCACCATGAACGCGAGACCGAAGGCATAGCCGCCCACGACAAGGTGCCAGTACCAGGGCATCGCGAACATCGGGTTGCTGTCCGAGCCGATCAGGTTCAGCAGCGTCGAAAAGCCGATCATGCCAAGCAGGCAGCCGACGATCAGCCGCCAGTTGGCGATCCTGGTGACCAGCAGGAACGCGAGCCCGACCAGCGCCGCGAGGGTCGAGGTCTCGCCGATGGAGCCCTGGATCGTGCCGATGAAGGCCTCGAGCCAGGTGATGCCGTGCTGGGGCAGGGCGGTGTAGCCGTCGCTGGCACCCACCGCGAGCGCGGTTGCGCCCGAGTAGCCGTCGACCGGGACCCAGACGCTGTCGCCCGACATCTGCGCGGGATAGGCGAAATACAGGAACGCCCGGCCTACCAGTGCGGGATTCAGGAAGTTCTTGCCGGTGCCGCCGAACACTTCCTTGCCGATGACCACGCCGAAGATGATGCCGAGCGCGACCTGCCAGAGCGGCGCGGTGGCCGGCATGATCAGCGCGTAGAGCATCGAGGTCACGAGAAAGCCCTCGTTGACCTCGTGGCCGCGCACGACGGCGAAGATCACCTCGAAGATGCCGCCGGCGATCAGCGTGATGATGTAGATCGGCAGGAAATACATCAGCCCGTGCAGGATGTTGGCCAGCGGGTTCGCCGGGTTGAAGCCGATGCCAAGCGCGTCGATGATCGCCGCGCGCCAGCCCGAGGCGCCGTATTCGGCGATCGCCTGGTTGGTCTGAAGCCCGGTGTTGTAGAGCCCGAAGAGGATGCAGGGGATCGTCGCGATGACCACGTAGGTCATGATCCGCTTCATGTCGATGTAGGAGCGGGCATGGGGCGCGACGGTCGTGACCGTCTTGGGGGTATAGATGAAGCTTTCCACCATCTCGTAGATGGCGAAGTATTTCTCGTACCGGCCGCCCTTGGTGAAATGCGGCTCGATCCGATCAAAGAAATTGCGCAGACCCAAGGCCTACCCCTCCTTTTCGATCTTGGTGAGGCTGTCGCGCAGGGCGATGCCGTATTCGTATTTCGCCGGGCAGGCGAAGCCCACGAGGCCGAGGTCCTCTTCGTCGAGCTCCAGCGCGCCGAGCGCCTGCGCCTGGTCGGTGTCCATCACCAGCAAGGCCCGCAGAAGCTGCGTCGGCAGGAAATCCTGCGGCATCAGGCGCTCGAACGTGCCGATCGGCACCATGGCGCGGCGGCCGCCGTTGAGGTTCGACGTCAGTGCGTAGAGCTTGCGGGTGAAGGCCGAGCCCAGCACCGGCTGAACCGCGTATTTCGACGGCATCGGACGGATCCAGCCCATCGGGATCTGCTCGCGGTCTTCCTTGATCAGCGTGATCTGCCGCGCGTAGCGCCCGAGGTAGGCGCTGGGACCGTCGCCCATGCGGCCCGACAGGATCGAGCCCGAGATCACGCGTACCGGCTGCTTGGTGTTCAGGTCGTCGGCGCAGAGATCGGTCATCGAGGCGCCGGCGACGGTGCGCACCAGCCGCGGCCGGCGGCAGAGCGGCCCCGAAAGCGCGATGATCCGCGACGAGTCGAGGCGCCCGGTGTCGAGCAGTTTCCCGATCGCGATCACGTCGTGGTAGCCGATCGTCCAGACCGTCTTCTCGGTGGAGGGCGGCTCGAGGAAGTGCATGTGCGTACCGGCAAGGCCCGCCGGGTGCGGCCCCGAGAAGCCCGCCACGTAGACACCCGAGATCCCCGCGCCGGGCACCTCGGAATCGGCGTCCTGACACAGGTATGTGTGGCCATCCGTCAGATGCGTGATCGCTTGAAGGCCGTGGTAGAAGGCCTTGGAATCCTGCGCGATAATCTCGGCGGCATCACCGCTGAGCGGCTCGCTGTCCATGGCGGTCACGTAGATCGCGGCGGGGCGCGTTTCCGGGTCCGGCACCTTGGAATAGGGGCGCGTGCGGAACGAGGTCCAGAGACCCGCCGCGCAGAGCCGCTCGGTGATGCCCTCGGCGGTGTGCGGGTCGCCCAAGCCCGAGAAATCCACCGGCTCGGCGGCCTGCGGGTCGATCTCGATCTCGACACTGATGAGCCGTCGCCGGGCACCGCGGTTGATCGCCTTGATCCGTCCGGAGACCGGGGCGGTGATCTGCACCTGCGGGTTGTCCTTGTGCGTGAGAATCGGCGCGCCGGCTCCGACAGCATCGCCCTCCTGCACGGAAAGGCGCGGCTTCAGCCCGATGTAGTCCTCACCCAGAATGGCGACGGTCCGGACGGCCGGGGCGTCTTCGATCCCGCCGTCGGGTGCCCCCAGCACCGGAACATCGAGACCTTTTCTTAAGGTAAATCGCTGCACGTCTTAATCGTCCTGTCCATTTTTCGCGGTCTTATGCGCCGCGGCGCGGCATTTTGGAAGGTCCTCAATATGTTTTGTGTCGTTTAATGTTGAATCACCCCGCGAACTCGCTCAGAAGCCCAGCATCTGATCGTCGATCGCGACGCAATCCTTCATCGGAGAAAAGACCCGTGGCCGAACAATTCCTCCTTTCACGCCGTAGCTTCATCGCCATGCCGCTCGCGCTTGCCGCATGCAAGAAGGGCTGGTCCGTGCTGGAGCTCTCGGGGCTGACCATGGGCACCGGCTATTCCGTGATTGCCGTCGACCATACCAAGTCGGTCGACAAGGTCGAGCTTCAGGCCGCCATCGACGCGAGCCTTGCAAAGGTCAACGCGCAGATGTCGAACTGGGACGACGCGTCGGAAATCTCGCGCTTCAACGCCTCGCGCGCCGCGGCCCCCGTGGCCGTCTCGCCGGAGCTTGCGCAGGTGATGAAGGCCGCGCAGGAAGTGAACGAGGGCAGTGATCGCCGTTTCGACGTCACCGTCGGCCCGCTGATCGACCTCTGGGGCTTCGGCGCGCGCGGCACACGTGCCGACACGCCGGGCGACACGGAAATCGCCGACGCGCTGGCCTGCTGCGGCCAGCACGAGATCATGCGCGTGGGCGACGGCGCCCTGCAGAAGGCCCGCCCCGAGGCCGAGGTTTACCTGTCGGCCATCGGCAAGGGCTTCGGCGTCGACGAGATGGCGCGCACCCTCGCGCGCTTCGGCGTGACCGATTACATGGTCGAGATCGGCGGCGACCTCTACACCGCTGGCCTCAACCCCGACGGCCGCCCCTGGCAGATCGGCATCGAGACGCCGCAGGCCTTCGACCGTGGCGTGCAGGAGATCGTCGGCGTGTCGAACCTCGGCGTGGCGACCTCGGGCGATTACCGCAACTTCTTCGACGCGGATGGCCAGCGCTACTCGCACATCATCGACGCGACCACCGGCCGTCCGGTCACGCACCAGACCGCCTCGGTCACCGTGCTGACCGAGAACGCCATGCTCGCCGACGCCTGGGCCACCGCGTTGCTGGTGCTCGGCCGCGAGCGCGGGCTCGAGATCGCAAATGATCGTGACATGGCCGTGCTCTTCATTGAACGCGGCCCCAACGCGGGCGACAAGGGCACCGTGACCACCGCCAGCGAGCGCTACAAGACGCTGCAGGCCTGATCCGCGTCTGAACCAACCCGCCGCCGCAAGGAGTGTCCGGCATGTCGACCTTCCTTCTCGCCTTCGGGCTCCTGATGATCGTGATGCTGGGCATGGCGCTCGGCGTCATCTTCAACGGACGCACCATCAAGGGCAGCTGCGGCGGGCTGAACGCCATTGCCGACGCCGATCACTGCGTGGTCTGCAAGAAGGAAATCGACCCGGACAGCCCGCTGCGCGACAGGCTCAGCTGCCCCCGCGCGCGGCGCATGGTCGAGGACATGGAGCGCGAAGCGGCCTCCTGACCGGTCTCTGCGCGGCATTTCTCGAAAAGATCCGACCGTGCGCGGCGCGCCTTAGCTACCGAGCGGCAGGAAGCCGAGCGTCAGCAGCGCCACCGCCGCGACCGCCCCGAACAGCCAGAGCTGCCAGCGCGGGCCCTCGGCCTTCCAGGTGCGGCGATACTGGTAGCCCGCGAGGCAGGCGATCACGAACAGCACCGTGGCCACGGCGGGTGAGAGCGAAAGCTCGGACAAAAGACGACCTTCTCGACAAAGCGCGTTTACTCGTGCGCTGATTGCACTAACCTCAATCGGGATCAAGGGAGGTCACGCGATGCCTGCTTCATACCAACCGGAAACCCGTGGCGACGGCGACGAGCAGAAAAGCGTCAGCCAGTCGCTCGAGACGAACCTGAAGGCCGCCGAGACGACGGTGCGCCATATCCTCGACCAGAAGGGCGGCGAGGTCATCTCGATCCGGCCCGATGCCACCATCGGCGCGGCGGTGGAACTGCTGCGCGACCGCAAGATCGGCGCAGTCGTGGTCACCGACGAGAGCGGCGCGCTGACCGGGATCCTGTCCGAGCGCGACATCGTCCGCCGTCTTGCCGACACGCCGGGGCAGACCCTGCCACAGACGGTCGCCGAACTGATGACGCCCGACCCGCAGACCTGCGCGCCCGACGAGTCGCTGGTAAGGTTGCTGCGACGCATGACCGACGGCCGATTCCGCCACATGCCGGTGGTCGAAGAGGGCGCGATGATCGGCATGGTGTCGATCGGCGACGTGGTGAATTTCCGTCTCACCGCGCTGGAATACGAGGCTCTGCAGCTCAAGCAACTGATCGTCGGCTGACCTTTCCGGATTGCCGATGACGCCACGGCCTGCCCTCGGGCGGGCCGTTTTCATGTGCGGTTCGGTCCGAAATTTTTGCGTCATCTGAATGAACTGCGGCATTGTGTCGCCGCGTTTCCGTGATAGCCTCTCTCTCAGGGAGGACAATCAATGACGTTATTTATGGTGGGCCTGTCCATAGGCCTTCTGATCACCGCACCGCTCATCATTCTCGCACTGGTCGCAGGCGTCAGTTCACGCCGGACCGCACGGCGTGACGCGCCGGCGGCAAGCGCGGCGGTGCTGCCCTTTGCCCCGGTACGGGGGCGGGCCTGAGAGTCTCGGATCGACGGTCGCACCCTTGAGGAGGGGCGCGGTCAGGGTCTGAGACCAGCAGCCGGATCGGCTTCGGAGATCACAGGACGACATACGGCGCCGGGACACTCTTCCGGCGCCGTTTCTCCGTGCATCAATGGCGGGACGTGACCAATCTACCGTCGTTCCGACAGCGGGTCCGGGGCGCCGGATTGCCGTCATGCCCCGAGGGCGGCACAAGGGCGGCACTGGAACAAGGACGAACGGATGACGAAGAAGATCATGCTGCTGACCGGCGGCTCCCGCGGAATTGGACATGGAATCGCGCTCGAGGCCGCGCGCCGTGGCTGGTTCGTGTCGCTTGGGCTACGGGATGCCTCGGGCCTGCCCGAAGGATTGGACGCAAGCTCGGCCGAGGCGGTGCCTTACGACGCCAGCAAGGGAGGCGAGGCAGACTGGGTGGCGGGCGTCATGGAGCGTCATGGCCGGATCGACGCCGTAGTGGCCTGCGCCGGGCTCTTCACCCCGGACAGCATCGTCACCGACGATGACGTAGGCGTTCACGAGCTCTTCGAAGTCAACGCCCATGCCCCGCGCCGACTGGCAGCGGCGGCCTGGGAGCCGCTCGCGACGTCAGGCGAGGGGCGGGTGATCGTCATGGCCTCGCTGTCGGGAAAGCGTGTGAAAAGCGCCGGGTCGGCGCTCTATTCCTTCTCGAAGTTCGCCGCGGTCGGGCTGGCCCACGCGCTGCGTCACGAAGGCTGGGAAAAGGGCATTCGCGCCACCGCGATCTGTCCGGGTCTCGTGGCCACCGACATGGGAGAGACCGCCTCCGGTGGTGATTATCCGACCGCCGCGATGACGCAGGTCGAGGACCTCGCGCGGCTCACGCTCGACACCATCGCGCTGCCGGGCACGCTCTCGCAGGCCGAGGTCGCGGTGAACTGCCAGCCCGACGGCATTCACTGACCCGGCGCGTACCTGTCGTACCCGAGCCGAGAGCGCGGCGACGCCACATGCAGCCATGAAAAAGGGGCCGCGCCGGGATGGCGCGGCCCCTGTGTCTTTGCCGGGAGGGCGGATTACTTCGCGGCGGTGACGACGATCTCGACGAGCACGTCCTTGCCAAGCTCGGCCACGCCGATGAAGGCGCGGACGGGCAGCTGCTCGGGCGAGAGCCACTCGGTCCAGGCCTCGTTCAGACCGTCCTTCTGCGAGAAGTCGGTCGCGTAGATCATGGCCGAAAGGATCTTGTCCTTCGAACTGCCGGCCTGCTCGAGCAGCGCCTCGATCTTGGCGCAGACCTCTTCCGTCTGGCCCTTCATGTCCTTGCTGCGGTCGTCGGCGACGACGCCGCCGATGTAGACGGTGCCCGCGTGTTCGACGATGCGGTGGTGGATCTTGGTCTGGACGGAACGGGTGATCATGGATCTCTCCTTGTTGCGGCCGCGGGGCCGATGTGAACGGCCCCGTGCTGTCGCGACGGGGCCTTGCGCGGCATCATTCCCGCAGGGCGTGCAAGCCGCAAATGAGAAAAGATCGAAACCCCATCACCCAGGGTTATGCGGTGTCAGTAGATCGGCAGAGGAGGCAAGGCCGCGACAGCCTCGGGGGCCGGGCGGAAGCGCGCCTCGATCCGGTCGAGTTCCTCGCGGATCTGGGTCAGCAGGAGGCCGGAGAGCATGGAAAGCGGCTCGTGCGTCCGGGTGTAGAGCCACATTTCCTTCGCGGGCTTGGGCCAGACCGGGCGAAAGGTAAGCTGTTCCTCGCTCCAGCCGAGCGTGGCCAGTGCCGGCACCAGCGCAACGCCCTGTCCCTCGGCGACGAAGGTGCAGGCGGTGTCGGCCATCTGCACCCGGATCACCGGGTCGATGTCTTCGCCGACCTGCCGGAAGGCCTCGGCGGTCACGGTGGTCGAAAGATCGTCGCGTCCGAGCGAGATGAACCGTTCCCGCGCGATCTCGCGCAGGTCGATGACGGGCTTGCGGGCAAGCGGATGACCGGGCGGAAGCGCGCAGACCATCGAGGTTTCGCGGAAGATCCGGCAATCGAGCCCCGAATGGCTCGTCGGGATGAGCGAGATGCCGAAATCCGCGACGCCCGTCAGCATCGACTCGTAGATCGCCCGCGAGCTGCGGGTTTCGATCGACAGGCGGACATCGGGACGGGCATCCAGGAAAGACGAAGCGATGAGCGGCAGGAACCGGAGGCTGAATGCGGGGTATGCCAGCACCGCGATCTCGCCCCGTTCGAGCTCGCGGATCGAGCGGGCGATGTTCTCGACACGGGCGACCCCGGTCAGCAGCTTCTCGGTCTCCAGGTAGAGCCGTTGCGCTTCGGATGTCGGATGCAGGCGACCGCCCGCGCGTTTGAAGAGCGCGAAGCCGCAACTGTCCTCGAATCCACGAATCAACTTCGTCACCGCCGGTTGGCTGATGAAGAGCGATTCCGCTGCGCGTGTAACGGAGCCGCACTTAATCACGGCGTTGAAGGCTTCGATTTGCCGCATATTTGCCCGCGCCATGTTTTCTCCATAACCAGTTGGAATGGGTGACCCAAGTAAACTCATTTGAAAGCGCGGGCAATCCGCCGCTTCATCAAGGCGTCACATACAACCAACAGGGACACCCGTGATGAACAAGAAACTGGCACTTGCAGCCGTTCTGGGGCTGACCACCGCGCTTCCGGCCATGGCGCAGGACAAGACGCTGACCGTGGGCGGCTACGGCGGCTCGTTCGAGACGCTGATGAAAGAGCTCATCATCCCCGAATTCGAGAAGGCGCATGACGTCAGCATCGCCTTCGTGCCCGGCAACTCGACCGAGAACCTCGCGCGGCTTCAGGCACAGCGCAACTCGCAGGAACTCGACGTCGTGATCCTCGACGACGGTCCGATGTACCAAGCCGACGCGCTCGGTTTCTGTGCGCCGATCGAGGACACCGAGGCCAAGGCAGACGTCTACGACATCGCGCGTCTCGGCGAGAACTCGATTGGTGTGGGCTTTGTCGCCACCGGCTTCACCTACAACACCGAGTGGTTCGAGCGCGAGGGCTGGGAGCCGCCGAAGAGCTGGCTCGACCTCCAGGACGAGAAATACGAGGGTATCCTGTCCATTCCGCCGATCACCAACACCTACGGCCTGCACACGCTCGTGATGGCCGCGCGCCTTGCCGGCGGTGGCGAAGAGGACATCGACCCCGGCTTCGAGGTGATGGCCAACGAGATCGCGCCGAACGTGCTGGTCTTCGAACCCTCGTCGGGCAAGATGTCCGAGCTTTTCCAGTCCGAAGAGATCGCGCTGTCGATCTGGGGCTCGGGCCGTACCAAGTCGCTCGCCGATACCGGCTTCCCGGCCGCCTTCGCCTATCCCGAAGAGGGCGCCGTTGCACTCATGATCGCGGCTTGCCCGGTGGTCGACAGCGATGTGCCCGAGGAAGCACAGGCCTTCATCGACTACCTGCTCGATCCCGAGATCCAGGTGCGCCTGGCCGATGCCATGGGCACGGGCCCGGTGAACACCACCGCCGAGCTTCCGCAGGAACTGGCCGAGACGCTGCCCTACGGTGACAAGATCGACAGCCTCGTGGCGGTCGACTGGGACACCATCAACCCGGCGCGGCAGGACTGGACCAGCCGCTGGGCCCGCGAAGTCGAGCGGTAAGTCATTCTTTTCCGGCAATAACAACACGGGCGGGGGCCTGCATGGCGCCCGTCCGACATCCTTTCGGGAGAGACGATGACATTTCTCGTTCTTGACGGTCTGACCAAGACCTATGGCGACGTGCGGGCCGTCGATAACCTGACCTGCACGGTCGAGAAGGGCGAGTTCGTCTCGCTGCTCGGCCCCTCCGGCTGCGGCAAGACAACGACGCTGCAGATGATCGCCGGCTTCACCTCGCCCACTGGCGGGCGGATCGAACTGGCCGGGCGCGACCTCGCGTCGATCCCGGCGCGGCAGCGCGGACTGGGGATCGTGTTCCAGACCTACGCGCTTTTCATGCACATGACAGTGCGCGAGAACGTGGCCTTCGGGCTCGAGATGCGCAAGGTGCCCAAGGCCGAGTTGACCCGGCGCGTGAACGACGCGCTCGAGATGGTCCACCTCGGCGCGCTTGCCGACCGCTATCCGCGCGCCATGTCCGGCGGTCAGCGGCAACGGGTGGCGCTTGCCCGCGCCCTGGTGATCGAGCCCGAGCTTCTGCTGCTCGACGAGCCGCTGTCGAACCTCGACGCCAAGCTGCGCGAGGAAATGCAGCTCGAGCTGCGCCGCATCCAGCGCGAGGCCGGGGTCACCACCGTGATGGTCACCCACGACCAGTCCGAGGCACTCGCCATGTCCGACCGCGTGGTCGTGATGGACAAGGGCCGCCTTCAGCAGGTCGACAGTCCCTTCGATGTCTACGAGACGCCGCGGTCGAGCTTCGTTTCCACTTTCCTCGGAAAAAGCAACAACTTCCCGGCCACTCTTCAGAGCAACGACGAGACCGGATCGGTCATCCTGTCGGGCGGCCAGACGCTGCGCGGACCCAGGGTCTCGCATCTGCCGGGGCCTGTCGAGATCGCGGTGCGCCCCGAGCGCATCGAGCTTGTCGACGCCGGGGCCGGTCTTGTCTCGGGCACCGTGCGCGAGCGGATCTTCTTCGGCGCGCAGTGGATGCTCGCGGTCGAGACGCCGATGGGAGAGTTCCTCGTCGCCCGCCGCAACGCCGGGGCCCGCGAGGTCGAGATCGGATCGACCGTGCACCTCGCCTGGGCACCGCATGACCTGCGCATCCTTCCCGCCGAACACGAGGTGTCGGCATGACGGCGCGCCCCTGGCTACTCTCCGCGCCGGCGCTGGTGCTTTTCGGAGTGCTGCTGCTGGTGCCGCTCGGGATGACCTTTGTCCTGAGCTTCAACAGCTTCGACTTCTACGAAGGCATCATTCCCACTTTCTCGTTCGAGAACTATGCCGAGGTTCTGGGCGACAGCTACTTCTGGGAAATCTTCGGACGGACCTTCGGCATCGCGCTGGCCACCACCGCGATCTGTGCCCTGATCGGGGTGCCTCAGGCCTACATCCTCTACCGGCTTTCGCCGATGTGGCGTTCGATCGTGGTGCTGATCGTGATCGGCCCGCTGCTGATCTCGGTGGTGGTGCGCACGCTGGGCTGGGCGATCCTTCTGGGCAACCGGGGCGTCATCAACACCGCGCTCGAGAACTGGGGGCTGATCGAGCGGCCGATCAAGATGATGTATACCGAGGGCGGCATCGTGCTGGCGCTCGTGCATGTCTTCGTGCCGTTCATGGTGCTCGCCGTGTGGGCGGCGCTGCAGCGCAAGGACCCCTCGACGGAGGCCGCCGCCGAAAGCCTCGGCGCCTCGGCCTTCACCGTGTTCCGGCGCATCGTGCTGCCGCAGACCATCCCGGGCATCCTCTCGGGCTCGCTCATCGTGTTCTCGATGTCGGCCTCGGCCTTCGCGACGCCCGCCATCCTCGGCGGTCGCCGGGTGAAGGTGGTCGCCACCACGGTCTACGACGAATTTCTCAACACGCTCGACTGGCCGCTCGGCGCCGCCATCGCGATGCTGCTGCTCGCCTCGGTCATGGTCATCATGCTGGCATGGAACCGGCTGGTCGAACGCCGCTACGGGGAGGCGCTGGAATGAACCGCAACGGACCCTTCGCGCTGATCTTCAACATCGCTTTCTGCACCTTCATGCTCGCGCCCATCGTGGTCGTGCTGGGTGTGTCCTTCACACCCGAGGGCTTCCTCGAGTTTCCGCCGAGCGGCATCTCGCTGCGCTGGTATCAGGCGATCCTCGACAACCCCGATTTCATCGCCGCGGCCTGGATCAGCCTCAAGCTTGCCTTGGCGGCAGCGACGCTGGCCTGCATTCTCGCGATCCCGGCGGCGCTGGCCATCGGGCAGGGCAAGTTCCGGGGGCGCGAGGCGCTGCAGGCGCTGTTCCTGTCGCCGCTCATGGTGCCGACGGTGGTGCTGGGCATCGCCTTCCTGCGCTTCCTGAGCCTCTTCGGGCTGAACGGCACGTTCGTCGGTCTCATGGCGTGCCATGCGATCATCATCACGCCGTTCATCCTGCGGCTGGTGCTGGCGGCGGTGGTCGGGCTCGACCGGACGGTCGAAAGCGCGGCCGAGAGCCTCGGGGCCGGGCGCTGGACGGTGTTCCGCCGCATCACCTTCCCGGCGATCCTGCCAGGCGTGGTCGGCGGCTGGGTGCTGGCCTTCATCACCAGCTTCGACGAGCTGACGGTGACGGTCTTCATCGTGAACCCCTCGACCACGACGCTGCCCGTGCGCATGTTCTCGCATATCACGCAGACGACAGATCCGCTGGTGGCCTCTGTTTCCTCGGTAACGGTGATCTTCAGCGTGGTGCTGATGGTGATCGTCGACAGGCTCTACGGGCTCGACAGGCTCCTGATCGGAGAAGGCAAGAAGACATGAACTGGACTGGAAGCGCCGACACCATCGTCGTCGGTGGCGGGCTTGTCGGCACCGCCATCGCCTGGGGCCTCGCCCGCGAGGGCGAACGGGTGACGGTGATCGACGAGGGCGACGTGGCGCTGCGCGCCTCGCGCGGGAACTTCGGGCTGGTCTGGGTGCAGACCAAGGGCCGCAACCTGCCGGAATACGCGCGCTGGACCCGGCGCTCGGCCGACATCTGGCCCGAGTTCGCCGCCACGCTCACCGAGCAGACCGGGGTGGGCCCCGACTACCACAAGCCCGGCGGCATGATCCTCGCGCTCTCGGAAGAAGAGCTCGAGGGCATGCGCGAGACCAACCAGCGGATGCACAACGTCAACGGCGGGCAGGGCTACGGTGCCGAGATCCTCGACCGGGCCGAGCTCGAGAAGATGCTGCCGGGCATCGGCCCCGACGTGGTCGGCGGCTCCTACGGCAAGCACGATGGCCACGCCAGCCCGCTGCGGCTGCTGCGTTCGCTCACGGCGGGGCTGAAGGCGCAGGGTGTGCAACACGCCACCGACGGGCCAGTGACCGAGGTCGGCAAGGACGGCGAGGGCTTCTTCGCCAAGACCGCTTCGACCACCTATCGCGGCGCCAAGATCGTTCTCGCGGCGGGGCACGGCAACAGCAAGCTCGCGCCGATGATCGGGCTCGACGTGCCGCTGCGGCCGGAAAAGGGCCAGATCCTCGTCACCGAGCGCTGCGCACCGTTCCTTCCGATGCCCACCCACGTGGTGCGGCAGACCGACGAGGGGTCGATCATGATGGGCGACAGCCACGAGGACACCGGCTATTCCACGCGCTCCACGACGCCGCCGCTGACCGACATCGCCCGCAACGCGGTGCGCTGCTTCCCGGCGCTGGCGAAGCTCCGGATCCTGCGAAGCTGGGCGGCGGTGCGCATTCTCAGCCCCGACGGCGGGCCGATCTACGAACAGAGCCGCGAGATGCCGGGGGCCTTCTCGGTCAACTGCCACTCCGGCGTCACCCTTGCGGGCGCCCATGCCATGGCGCTGGCCCCGATGATCGCGCGCGGCGCGCTCGATCCCGACATCGACATCTTTACGACCAGGAGGTTCCATGGCGAAGCGTATTGAGGACGGGGGCGAAACCGTCACCTTCACCTTCGAGGACCGGCCCATCGAGGCGCGCGCGGGCGACAGCGTTGCCGCGGCGCTCACGGCGGCGGGGGTGCGCAGCCTGCGCGACAGCGTCGTGTCGGGCGAGCCGCGCGGCATCTTCTGCATGATGGGGACCTGTTTCGACTGCCTGATGGAGATCGACGGCGTGCCGAACGTGCAGGCCTGTCGCACGCCGGTTGCGGCCGGCATGACGGTAAGCCGCCAGCATGGCGGCCCGGCGGTGGAAGGATGAGCGAGATGATCCAGGACAAGACGACACCGCATATTTGCGACCTTGCGGTCATCGGCGCTGGCCCGGCAGGCATGGCCGCGGCCACCACGGCGGCGAAGGCCGGGCTTTCGGTGGTGCTGCTCGACGAGGGCGAGGGCCCCGGCGGGCAGATCTATCGCAGCATCGAAGGTACGACCCCGGCGCGCGCCAAAGTGCTCGGCGCCGACTACAACGCCGGCGCGGCGCTGGCCCGCGCGCTACGCGAGGCCGATCTCACCTACCTGCCGCGCAGCACGGTGTGGAACATTTCGACCGACCGCGTGGTCGATTTCTCGCGTGATGGCGGCTCGTCCCAGTTGCAGGCGGGCTTCATCCTCGTGGCCACCGGCGCGCTCGAGCGGCCCTCGCCGATCCCGGGCTGGACGAAGCCGGGCGTGACCACGGTGGGCGCGCTGCAGATCCTGCTCAAGTCGGCCGGCATCGTCGAGGAAGACGCCGCGCTCGCTGGCTCCGGCCCGTTGCTGTGGCTGGTCGCCAAGCAGATGATCGATGCGGGTGCGCCGCCCGTGGCCGTGGTCGAGACGACGCCGCGCGGGCGCATGTCGGCGGCGCTGCCGCATCTGGCGGGCGCGCTCAAGGGGCACCGCTACCTGCGCAAGGGGCTGTCGATGATGCGCGCGGTGCGCCGCGCGGGCGTCCCCGTGCATCCCGCGGCGTCGGGGCTCGAGGTCATGGGCGATGCCGAGGCCACCGGCCTGCGCTTCACCTCGAAGGGGCGCACCCACGAGATCCGCGCCGCCCACGTGGCGCTGCATCAGGGCGTCGTGCCGAACCAGCAGGTCACACGGATGCTGCGCTGCGAGCATCACTGGGATGCGGCGCAATATTGCTTCCGCCCGGTGGTCGACGCGCGCGGCCTGACGAGCGTCGAGAACGTCTACACCGCGGGCGATGGCGCCGGCATCATGGGGGCGGTCTCGGCCGCGCTGCAGGGGCGGCTCGCGGCGCTCGACATCGCCTCGAAACTCGGCAAGTCCGCGCCCGAGCGGGCCGACCGGCTCGAGGCGGCGCTGACCCGCGACGGCGCGGTGCGCCCCTTCCTCGAGGCGCTCTACGCGCCCGCCGAGGAATTCGTGCTGCCCGGTGACGGCGTTACCGTCTGCCGCTGCGAGGAGATCACCGCGGGCGCGATCCGCGAGGCGGTCGATCTCGGCGCCCCGGGCCCGAACCAGGTGAAGAGCTTCCTGCGCTCGGGCATGGGGCCGTGCCAGGGCCGGGTCTGCGGGCTCGTGGTGGCCAACATCATCGCCGAGCGCCGGCACGCCGGGATGGACGACACCGGGTATTTCCGCATCCGTCCGCCGTTGAAGCCAATGCAGCTGTCGGAGCTGGCGCAGTTCAAGCCGCTGGAAAAGCTGGAACCATGATCTCGGGCGGAGAGCAGACCGCCGACCTCGTCATCATCGGCGGCGGCATCCACGGCTGTTCGGCGGCGATGTTTGCCGCGCCGCGGGGGCTCGACGTGATCGTCATCGAGAAGGACACGGTTGCGCGCCATGCCTCTGGCACGAACGCGGGCGGCGTGCGCCGCCTCGGGCGGCATCTCGACGAGGTGCCGATCTCGCAGCATGCCATGGATATCTGGTACGGCCTGCCGGACATGGTCGAGGACGACTGCGGCTTCCAGATCGCCCCACAGATCAAGGTGGCCGAGACCGAGGCCGAGCTCGACACGCTGCGCGAGCGCGCCGCCACCCTGCGCGGGATGGGCTTCGAGCACGAGGTAATCCTCGACCGCAGCGCCTTGCGCGAGCATCTGCCGGCGGTCGCGGACCATGTCGTCGGTGGCCTCGGCAGCCTGCGTGACGGCTTCGCGCAGCCCTACCAGACGACCTTCGCGATCTCGCGCCGGGCGAAACGCGACGGGGCGCGGATCTTCGAGGGCGAGGCGGTGACGGATGTCACGCGGGACGGCGGCGACTGGCTGGTCGAGACCGCCGGGCGCCGTTTTCGGGCGCCGAAGCTGCTCAACTGCGCCGGCGCATGGGCTGGACGCATCGCGGAACGGCTGGGCGAGCGTGCGCCGGTCGAGCCCATCGCGCCGATGATGCTGGTCACGGCGCGGCTGCCGCATTTCTGCGACGCGGTGGTCGGCGCCACGGGCCGACCGCTGTCGTTCAAGCAGATGCCCAATGGCACCGTGGTCATCGGCGGCGGTCGCCGGGGCAGGGCGGAGCCGTCGGACAACCTCACGGAGATGCTCTTTCCCGAGCTGCGCCTGACCGCCGAGACGGCGATGGAGATCTTCCCGATCATGCGTGGCGCGACCATCGTGCGCAGCTGGTCGGGCGTCGAGGGGCGGATGCCAGACGACATCCCGGTGATCGGGCCCTCGGAGACCCACGAAGGGCTCTACCACGCCTTCGGTTTCTCGGCGCATGGCTTCCAGATGGGCCCGGGCGTGGGCGATATCATGGCCGAGCTGATCGCGACGGGGGCGACGCAGGCGCCGATCCGGCCGTTCTCGATCGGCCGCTTCGCGCGGTAGGGGCGCAGATGATATTCTACACGGCATGAAAAACGCCCGGAGAACGGCTCTCCGGGCGTTTCATCGTTTCGGCTTTGACCGCAGGCTCAGCTCGACAGCGGCAGTTCGCGCAGTTGCGTCGAGGCAATGCAGGCGATGAGCGCCGAGCCTGCCGCGATCCAGAACACCGGGTGCAGCGCGCTGGCGATGCCGTCGAGCACGTGGGCGCGGGTCTCGGGCGGCAGGGCGGCGACCATTTCGGCCTCGATGGTGCGGATGCCGCCGGCGCCGGCCTCGGGCAGCCACTTCACGAGGTTGTGCGCCATGCCCGCGCTGAAGAGTGCGCCGAAGCCCGCGGTGCCGACCGCGCCGCCGATCAGGCGGAACATGTTGGCGCTCGCCGTGCCGACGCCCAGCATCGACACCGGGATCGCGTTCTGGATGGCGGCGACGCCGATCGAGAACACCGGCCCGAGCCCCAGCCCGATGCCGATCATCGACAGCGCGATGAGCCAGAGCGGGCTGTCGGGCGCCAGCGTCGTCATCGACAGCAGCGCCACCGACAGCAGCGCGGTCGAGAACACCGGCAGCAGCTTGTAGCGCCCGGTGCGCGCCATGTAGCGGCCCGACCCGATTGATGCGGTCAGCAGGCCGCCCATCATCGGCACGAGGAACAGCCCCGACGAGGTCGGCGAGATGCCCTTCACCACCTGCAGGAAGAACGGCAGGAAGGTGATGGTGCCGAACATCGCCATGCCGACCATCAGGCCCACGAAGTTCACCACGAGAAAGGTGTTGTTGGCGAAGAGGCTCATCGGCAGGATCGGCTCTTCGGCGCGGCGCTCGACCCGCACGAACATCACCACGGCGGCCAGCGCGATCAGCGCGAGCGACAGCGTCTGCACGCTCGACCATGCAAAGACGGTGCCGGCTGTGTTCGAGATCAGCACCAGCGCGGCAAGGAAGGTCGCCAGAAGCGCGCCGCCGGCATAGTCGACGGACTTGCGCGAGCGGTCAGCGCGCCGGGGCAGGGCGATGCCGAGGATGATAAAGGCGGCAAGCCCCACGGGGAAGTTCACGAAGAAGATCCAGTGCCAGCTCAGGTGTTCCACGAGAAAGCCGCCGAGCAGCGGCCCGATCACCGTGGACAGGCCGAAGGCCGCACCGAGAACGCCCTGCGCCTTGCCGCGCTCGCGGGCCGGAAGCAGGTCTCCCACCACGGCCATCGAGGTCACGATCAGCGCACCGCCGCCGCCGCCCTGCAGGATGCGGCCGGCGATCACCTGTCCCATGCTGGACGCGATTCCGCAAAGCACCGCGCCCACGATGAACACGACAATCCCGGTCTGCAGCACCATCTTGCGGCCGTAGAGGTCGCCGAGCTTGCCCGCCACCGGCGCCCCGATTGTCGAGGCCAGAAGATAGGCGGTCATCACCCAGGTGATCTTGTCCATGCCGCCGAGGTCGGCGACCATCACGGGCAGGGCGGTCGAAACGATCGTCTGGCCGAGCGAGGCGAACAGCAGCGTTGCCGCCACCGCCCCCAGCACAAGCCTGATGCTGCCATCTTCAATGCGTTTTTCCGGCGCGGCCGTGGCCGCTCCGTCGTCGACGTCCACCATTCGTTTTTCTCCTGAAATGGCGGGGCGGGCGCAGCAGATCGCGATCTGGCGCCAACACGCCCCTTGGGTCACAATGAAACCTCGTCTATATATGTGCTGATGGCATATATATGTCAATAGCATCTATTTGCGCGAGGCAGCTTTGAGCGAACGGGACGAAAGACTGAAGGACGATCTGGAACGGGCCGGGATCGGGCGGGAGGTGTCGCAGGCGGCGCTCGACATCGACGCCGTGCTGCAACGCTGGCGCCGCCGGGTGATGAAACGCGAGCTGGGCCACGCGGCGCTCAACGATCTGGGCCTCGACCTGGATGTGCCGCAGCTCGACGTGCTGATGGCGGTGCGCGCGCCGGCAAACGAGTTCCGCGACGAGGACACCGGCTGCGAGACCATGGTGGGCACCGTGGCGGCCCGGCTCGGGATCGACCCGTCACGCGCGAGCCGCATCACCAGCGAGCTGATCCGGCGCGGCTTCATACGCCGCGAGGTCAGCCAGCAGGACGCGCGCCGCAGCGTGCTTGAACTGACCGAGACCGGCGCCAGGATCGTAGAGGCGGTGCGCACCTACAAGCTGCTGGTGCTGGGCTCATATCTTCGCGACTGGCGAAAGGACGAGATCGAGACGTTCCTTCCGTTGCTCGAACGGTTCAGCGCGTGGTCCGAGCGGGCGGAGCGGCCGAGCGGGCCTGTGGCGTCCGAAGTGGCGCAACTGCGAGACGCGCTCGCGGAGCAGGCCGCCCCCGAGGATTGAACGTGCGGCAGACCGGCTGTCACCTCCGCGCGAGCGGTCTTCCGCATGTCGCCAGAGGTGCCTAACCGGACGCCCCGAGACGCCAGCCAGACCGAGACCGTCGATGATGTCCGCGCTACCTTCCGATTTCCGTCCCGACGTCCGACGCGGAACGCAGCTTTTCATAGCGGCCTTCGGGGCCTTGGCGCTGGCGCATGCGCTGGGGCTGCGAAACCCGTTCTGGGCGGCGATGCCGGTCTGGGTGGTGAGCCAGCCTTGGCGGCAGGATATCCTGATCCGCGGCGGGCTGAGGCTGCTGGGAACGATGCTCGGTGCGGGCGTGGGCTTTGCCGCGCTGGCCGCTTTCGACGACCCGGTGGCGCTTGCGATCTGCCTTGCGCTCACCGCCGGTGTCTCGGTCACGGTGGCCTACTGGATCGGCACGATCTACAGCTACGGTGCGCTGATGACCTCGATGACCTGCGCGGTGGTCATGCTGCCCGCGCTCGCCGCGCATGACGACGGGCTGGCGCTGGCCGTCGATCGGACGTGGTGCACGGTGATCGGGGTGATGGCGGTCACGCTGGCCACCGTGGCCTTCACCCCGCCCCGCGAGGAGCCGCATCGCTTCCGCTTCGAGGAACACGGGCTGGCCGTGGCCCTGAGACGGGGCGGCGTCGCGGCGTTCTGCGCGGTCGCCGGGATCGCGCTGGTGCTCGCCACCGAGAGCTTCGTGGCAGTGGCAGCGGCGCTCTCGATCTGCATCTTCTCGTCGATCATAGGGTCGATGGCCGATCCGCGACCGGTCCTCAAGAACCTGCTCCCCGGGGCGACGCTCGGCGTACTGGCGGGGCTGGTCTACCGCCTCGGTGGCGACGCGCTTGGCTTCGGGCCCGAGGCAATGCTGCTCTTCGCCGCTCTCTTCATCCTGGCCGGAGCGATGATCCGTGCCACGCCTCGCATCGCGCCGCTCGGGCTCGATGGCAACATGTGCTTCCTGCTCTCGGCCGAGGTCGGGGCGCGCGGCCACGGACCCGTGCTGCACGTGACCAGCGCCATCGCGCTACTCGCGGGGGCCGGCGTCATGGTGCTGATCTACCGGGCTCTGCTTGCGAGACAGCTGGTCTAGGATTGCGTAACGGGCCTTTCGCACCCGCGCCGTGGCAAGGCCGCGGCCAGTGCATCGTCTGGTGATCGGTCTGATGGGCCTGACGCGGCGCGTGAGCAGGTCATCGCCGCGTTCTGATCCGGGCGGGATGTCCCTCGAGACTTGGAGCATCCGCAAAACGACGGACACCCCGCGAATGCAGCGGAATGCCGTCTTGATGATCCGGATAACCTGCCAAAACCAATGAAGGTTTTGTGGCGGATAGACAGGGATTCGGACCTTGGGGCCCCGTGAAGGGTCAACGGTTTTCGAGACCGTTTTCTCGGGAAAGGGGCAAGCGCAATCCCCCTGTTTTGTTGGCTCTGCGCAGACGAGTTGCGCGACATCGGCAGTTATAGCGGTGCAGGACGGATAGTCAGACGTCATAGTGGTGGCATGCTGCTGGCGTCGTGGACGGCCCAGAGCCGACCTTCGTGCCCTGCGAAGGGAAGGCCCGGATCGCGCTCTTTCAGGGCAATCCCTTGGCCCTTGGTTGCCGCCGTCCCGATACTCCCCACGATTTTGCGAGACGTCATCAAGAGCATCGGGTCCGCCTTCAATGACGGCGTTGGCCATTGAGGCTCAGGAGAAACCTTGCTCCGCGGTGCCCTGTGCGGTGATCCTGGCGTTCTCCTCGGAGCAACACGGTGACAATATTTTCGCTCTTGTGTGCAGCACTGTAGTCGGGGCAGCTTCATGGGACCCCTTCGACCACCCGCGAGGCCCCATGAGCCGGAACTCTCTGCGGCAGACGCTTCTGCCCGACACCCTTGACCGACTCGCCGAAGAGCCGGGGCTGTCAGTGCTGCTTGGGGTCGAAGATGGCGCGCTGACCGATCTGCCGGACCTGATGGCCGCCGCGCTGACCGCCTGTTTGCCCGAAGGCCGTGCGCGGGACTGGCTGCGGGGGGTGACGGCTGCACTCTTTCGCCGGGAGCCCGAGGTGCTGGACACGGCGCTCGACGACCTGCTGCTTACCAGCGCGCGCGACGATCAGCCCGGAGGAGCCCCGCGGGTGCTGCTGTTTGCCAACGGCTATCACGCGCTTCTGTCCTACCGTGTGAGCCGGGCGCTCTGGCTGGCCGGGCGGGAAGACCTCGCGCTGGCGATCAAGAGCCAGTTCACCCGCGCGCTTTCGGTCGAGATCTGGCCACAGGCAACCATTGGCCGCGGCGTGTGGTTCGATCACGGACTCGGCTTGGTGATCGGACAGACGTCGGTCATCGAAGAGGGGGTGAGCCTGTGGCATGGGGTGACACTGGGGTCGAACTTCGTCGATATGGGTGAAGGGCGGCACCCCAAGCTGCGCCGTGGCGCGGTCGTCGGGGCAGGCGCCAAGATCCTCGGCCCGGTCGAGGTGGGCGCAGGGGCGACGGTGGCAGCCGGCGCAATCGTGACCAAGGACGTTCCGCCCGGCCACGTGGTGACCGGGCCACGCGGGACCGATCGCGGTGCCGGGCGGTTCGCGGGCTTTGTCACGCTGGCTGAATTGAAAGGTGGCGCGGGATGACCTCGCTGGCGATCGACCATCCGCTGGTCTGTGTGCGCAATCTGGCCGAGGCGCGTGAGACCTACCTGAAGCTGGGCTTTCTAATGAAGCCGCCGGGGATGCATCCGTGGGGCACATCCACGGCGCTCGTGATCTTCCGCAACCAGCTGCTGGAGTTGGTAGGTATCGGCGACGAGGGTCTGCTTGACGGATACCCGGCCGGAGATTTCCGGTTCGGCCGCCATGTCCAGCACTGGCTGGACGAGCGCGAAGGCGTCCCGCTTTCTGCGCTCAACTCAAGCGATGCTGCTGCGGACGAGGCAGCGGTCGTGGCGCGCGGCGGGCACTGCGAGGGGACCATCGAATTCGGTCGGGACGTTGTGCGCGATGACGGCACGCCGGATCGCACCGCGACGACGCTGAAGATCTTCACCCGGCCCGGCCTCCCGCGCCTGTCGATGTTCGCCTGCCAGCAACACCGCCGCGACCTGATCGAATTTCCGCAATGGATGGACCACCCCAATGGCGCGCATGGCTTTGTCTCGGCCACGATCCTCGCCGAGCCGAAAGACCAGCCTGCGGTGCGGGACTGGCTGGCCACGCTGCACGGCCCCGGGGCCGTGACCGCCACCGCCGGGGGCTTCGACGTCGCCACCGGCAAAGGCCACTGGCGGGTGCTGGACCGCGATGCCGCCCGTGCTGTCCTTGGGCCGCTGCCCGATGACCTTGCCCCGGACAGCGCACCCTCGGTGATCTCGCTCGATGTCGCCTGCCAGGCGCTGGATCGGGTGCGCCCTTTCGTTGAGACCGGCGGCTTCGCAGCTCGTGAGATCGGCGGGGCACTCGTCCTGACCGAGCCGGCAAAGCTGGGCGGCATCCTGCTGACCTTCCAAGAGGCGCCGAAGGCGCCCTGACGCAAATCCGGACGCCCGCGCGCGTCCCGAAGGAGACCTCATGTTCGACCAAGACCACATCGCCGAAGCCATTGCCTGGCGCCACGATCTGCACCGCCATCCCGAACTGGGCTTCGAAGAGCACCGGACCTCGGAGATGATCGCCGGGCTGCTCACCGACTGGGGCTGGCGGGTGCATCGTGGCCTCGCGGGCACCGGCGTCGTCGCGCAGATGGGGCAGGGCGCGCCGGTGATCGGCCTGCGTGCCGACATCGACGCGCTGCCCATCGTCGAGGCGACGGGTGCGGCCCATGCCTCGACCCTTCCGGGCAAGATGCACGCCTGCGGCCATGATGGACACACGGCCATGCTGCTGCTGGCCGCGCGCCAGATCGCGGCGGAGGGCGTCGAGACAGGCACGATCACGCTGATTTTCCAGCCCGCCGAGGAAAGCGACGGCGGCGCGCGGGTCATGATCGAACAGGGGCTGTTCTCTCAGTTCCCGTGCGACAAGGTCTTTGGCATCCACAACTGGCCCGGCGTCGCGCCGGGGCGCTTCGTGGCCCGCGACGACAAGATGATGGCGGCCTTCTCGGTCTTCGACATCGAGATCCTCGGCAAGGGCGGCCATGGCGCCATGCCCGAACAATCCGACGGGGTGATCGCCGCCGCCGGGCGCACCGCCGCCGCCTTGCAGGAGATCCCTGCGCGCGCGTTGTCGCCGCTCGAACCCGGCGTGGTGTCGGTCACGCAGATCCACAGCGGCTCGGCCTACAACGTCTGCCCGGACCGCGCCGTCGTGAGTGGCACCTGCCGCTGGTTCGGCGCCGAGGCCGGCGACATCATCGAGGATCGCCTCCGCCGGGTGGCCAGCGCCGAGGCCGCCGCGCAGGGCTGCACCGCCAACATCGACTACCAGCGCCGTTATCCCGCGACGATCAACACCGCCCCCGAGGCCGCGCTGGCCCGTGAGGTCGCGGCCGACATGGGGCTTGATACGTCGATGGTCGGTCCGAGCATGGCCTCCGAGGATTTCGCCTTCATGCTGAACGAGGTGCCCGGCGCCTACCTCTGGCTTGGTGCTGCGCGCGAGGGCGAGAACCCCGGGCTGCATTCGGCGAAGTTCGACTTCAACGACGCGGTCTTGCCCGCCGGGGCCGAGTTCTGGGTGCGCCTCGCCCGTCGCGCCACGCAGGGCTGATGGACGCGCTCGACAGCCGCTTCCTGCGCGAATTTCTCGCGGTCGCGCAGGAGGGCTCGATCCGCCGGGCGGCGGATCGGCTGAACGTCGTGCCTTCGGCGATTTCACGCAAGATCGCCGATGCCGAGGTCCGGCTCGGGGTCACGCTCTTCGAGCGTAGCTCCAGGGGCGTGACGGTGACCGAGGCCGGGGAACTGCTGCGAGAGCATGCACTGCACCTGCAGGACGAACAGACTTTCCTTCTTGACCAGATTGGCCGGTATCGCGCGGGCCAGACCCAGACCGTGCGCATCGCACTTGGGGAGGGGTTCACCGCCGACCTGATGGAGAATGGCCTGGCGGAGCTGAGCCGTCAGCAGCCCGATCTGCGCATTTCCATGGATCACGCTGGCACCGAGGAGTTGCAGCGCCGGGTGGTCGAGGGCGAGGCCGATATCGGGATCGCCTACAACCCGCTGCTGACAGAGGCGACGCGCTCGCTGGCCATGGGGCGCCAGCCGCTCTGCGCCGTGGTGCCCGCGAATTCATCACTGGCGGGGCGGCGGAGCGTGGGGCTGGCCGAGGTGCTGGAACATCCCGTTGCCATGCTCGATGCCCGCCACGCCATCCGGCACCTCGTGGGGCAGGTCGCCGCCGACCGTGGTCTGGCACTGCGGGTGCATGTGGAGACCTCCTCCATCGCGCTGCTGATCCGCTACGTGAGCGCGGGCATCGGCGTGACCTTCCTGCCGAGATTTTCTGCGTCAATTCAAGCAGCTCGCGGTGACCTGGCGGTGATCGAGCTGGACGAGCCGGCGCTGCACCGGGTCAGCACGCACCTCATGGTGCGGGCCCGCCGGCGCCTGCCGAAATCGGTGGACCTGGTGGCCACCTTCCTGTCGGACCGCATGGTGGCCTTCCGCCGGTGATCCCCCGCGTTGCCATCATGGCAACGCGATGTGCGCGATATGCCCCCTACCTGTGAACGCCGTTCCTCCGGTTAGCTGTGTGGAACGCCAGCCAAGGGTGGCTGGCCAAGCACAACGACAGGAGATCACATGGCAACAGAGACAGGCAAACGGGCCGGGGTGATCGGACTTGGGGCCATGGGATTTGGCATGGCGTCGAGCCTTGTGCGCGCCGGGTTCGAGGTCTCGGGCTTCGATCCTTCCCCCGCGGCGCAGGACCGCGCCCACGAGGCGGGCATCGCGCCACTGGCGACCCCCGAGGACGTCGTTGCCGCCGCAGAGGTGATCGTGCTTTCGCTGCCCACGGCAGCGCATGTCGAAGGCGTCATTTCCGCGGCACGGGACGCGGGGCTGCTGGGCGCGGACACCGCGGCCAAGGTCATCATCGACACCTCCACCTCCGAGGCCGAGGTCAGCCGCAAGCTTTCAGCGGCGCTTGCCGAGGAGGGGCACGGCTTCCTCGACGCGCCGGTCAGCGGCGGGCCCGCGGGCGCGGCCGCAGGCCAGCTTTCGGTCATGCTCGGCGGTGACGAGAAATGGGTCACCGCGGCGATGCCCGCGCTCGAGGCGATGGCGGCGAAGATCCTGCACGTCGGCCCGAGCGGCGCGGGCAATGTGGCCAAGCTGGTCAACAACATGCTGGTCGCCAGCCACATGGTTACCACGCTCGAGGCGCTGCGGCTGGCCGAAGCGTCGGGCGTTGGCGCCGAAGACGCGCTGCGGGTGATCAACTCGGCCACCGGGCGCAGCGCGATCTCGGAAATCCACTATCCCAACTGGGTGCTGCCGCGCAGCTTCGACAGCGGCTTCAGCACCGGGCTGATGCGCAAGGATGTGCGGCTTGCCCGCGAACTGGCGCAAAGCGTCGGATGCGCCATGCCGGTGGCCGACCTGGTGGCGGACCTCTGGGCCGAGGAGACCTCGGGCCTGAAGGACGCCGACGATTTCATGCACATGGGCGATCCCACGGTGGACCGCCTGAGCCAGAAGGAAGACAAGTGATGGCCAAGGACATCATCGATACCGCGGCCCGCGTGGCCGAGCTGCTGAAGGACCTGACAGGCTCCTCCGAAGTGCAATCCTGGGTTGGCGGCGAACTGGTGCCGGGCACCGGGCACGCACTGGAGCTGACCGACCCCGCGACGGGCGAGGTCTTCGCCCGCTACAAGGACGCTGGTGCCGACGTCGTGGCACAGGCCGCCGAGGCTGCCACTCGCGCGCAGAAGGAATGGTTCGCCAAGACCGCTTCCGAACGCGGCCGCATCATGTTCGAGATCGGCCGCCAACTGCGCGCCAATTCCGCCGCGCTGTCAGAGCTCGAGGCGCTCTCCTCGGGCCGTCCGATCCGCGACACGACCGGCGAGCCTGCGCGCATGGCCGAGATGTTCGAATATTACGCCGGCTGGTGCGACAAGATCAGCGGTGACGTGATCCCGGTGCCCTCGACGCATCTCAACTACACCCGGCACGAGCCGCTTGGCGTGGTCAGCCAGATCACGCCGTGGAACGCGCCGCTGTTCACCTGCTGCTGGCAGGTCGCCCCGGCGATCTGCGCCGGCAACGGCGTGATGATCAAGCCGTCCGAACTGACGCCGCTGTCGTCCATCGTCACCGGCATCCTCTGCGAGAAGGCGGGCGTGCCCAAGGGCCTCGTTAACGTCATCGCCGGTGATGGTCCGGGCTCCGGTCAGGCGATGATCGAGAACCCGGCGACGGCGCTGGTGGTTTTCGTCGGCTCCGCAGAAGCGGGATCCAAGATCGCGGGCGCAGCGGCCAAGCGGCTGGTGCCCTCGGTGCTCGAACTGGGCGGCAAGTCGGCCAACATCGTCTTCGGAGATGCCGACCTCGATCGCGCCGTGGTGGGCGCGCAGGCGGCAATCTTTGCTTCCTGCGGTCAAAGCTGTGTGGCTGGCTCGCGCCTGCTGGTGCACCGCTCGGTGCATGCCGAGATGGTCGAGAAGCTGAGTGCCGCCGCCGGCAATATCCCCGTCGGCGCGCCGATGGACCCGGCGACGCAGATCGGTCCGGTGAACAACCAGCGGCAATGGTCGAAGATCGACGAGATGGTGCGCGAAGCCGTGAGCCAGGGCGGCGAGATCACCAGTGGCGGCGCGAAACCCGCAGCGCTGACGGAAAGCGGCGGCTTTTTCTTCGCCCCCACCGTGGTCGACCGGGTGACCCCGCAGATGACCATCGCCAACGAGGAAGTCTTCGGCCCCGTGGTGTCCGTTCTGCCCTTCGACACCGAGGAGGAGGCGATCGCGCTGGCCAATGCCACGCCCTACGGCCTTGCCGGCGCGGTTTGGACGCAGGACGTGGGTCGGGCGCACCGCATGGCGGCAGAGGTCCGGGCGGGCACCTTCTGGGTCAACAGCTACAAGACGATCAACGTCATGTCGCCCTTCGGCGGCTTCGGGCGCTCGGGCTATGGCCGCTCGTCGGGCCGCGAGGCGCTGGCCGCCTACACCCAGACCAAGTCCGTCTGGGTCGAGACCGCGGCGAACCCCGCGCAGGGCTTCGGCTACGCGCCGGGCTGAAGCGCCCGGATCGCCGAAATTTCGAACCGCTGCGGACCGGGTAAGCGCCCGGTCCCGGCCAATACGCCCCGCCCCAAGGGGCACGACAGAGAGGGTCCTCATGCCAATAAAAGACATTCTGACCGACTGGCGCCTGCATGGCAGCGTGCTTGTCATCACCGTTATCGCCGAGCTTGTCGGCGTCATCGCCGTGCCGATCGGCATCGGCTCCATCCTGCTGTTGCCGCTGCTCTACGCCTTCGTCATGGGGCTGCTGATCAACCCCAACGTGATCTCGGGCGCCCGCGCGCTGATCCGCGATCGGGAGGTACATGCCGCCTCGCCGCTGATCGTCATCGCCATCATGCCCTTCATTGCCAAGTTCGGCACGATCATCGGCCCGTCCATGGAGCAGATCATCGCCGCGGGTCCCGCGCTGATCCTGCAGGAGCTGGGCAACCTTGGCACCATCCTGCTGGCCTTCCCGGTCGCGGTGCTTGTGCTGCGCATGGGCCGCGAGTCCATCGGTGCCTGTTTCTCGGTCGCGCGCGAACCCAACATCGCGATCATCGCCGACAAATACGGCCTCAAGAGCCAAGAAGGCGCCGGTGTCATGGGTGTCTACGTGATCGGGACGCTCTTCGGCACGTTCATCTTTGCCATCCTCGCGTCGATCCTGGCGACGACCGGGGCCTTCTCGGTCGAGGCGCTGGCCATGGCCTGCGGCATCGGCTCGGGCAGCATGATGGCGGCCTGCTCGGGCGCTCTGGTGCATGCGGTGCCCGAAATGGAAGAGCAGATCCTTGCGCTGGCCGGCGCGTCCAACGTGCTGACCTACGCCACCGGTCTCTACCTCTGCGTCTTCGTGGCGCTGCCGTTGACCGAGAAACTCTACGACCTGCTGGGCCGCAAAGAGCCCTCGAACGCCGGAGCCTGAGCCATGAGCGACATCCAATCCCAAGACCTCGATCCGACCGAAGAACTCAAGCTCGGCCTCGGTGCCCATGCCGCGGCGCTGGCGGTGGTCTGCGTGATCGCGCTGGTGGGCAACACCGTGGCGACCGAAAACACCGTTCCCCAGGGGCTGGTGGGGCTGATCATCCTGTGGGTGATGTGCATGATCGGCATGCTTCTGACCAGGTTCGTGCCGTTCAAGCTGCCCTCTGTCGCGTGGATTTCCGCCGTCGGCATTCTGGCCACCATGCCCTGGACGCCGGGCAGCGCCTGGGTCCTCGACAAGGTCAGCCACGTGAATTTCCTGACGCTGGCAACGCCCTGCCTCGCATATGCCGGCATCGCGATCGCCAAGCGCGAGATCGAGATCGCCAAGGCCTCGGGCTGGAAGATCGCCGTGGTTGCCGTGTTGGTGATGACCGGCACCTACGTGGGCTCGGCCATCGTGGCGCAGGCGTTCCTCTGATCACGTCCTGATCCCCGCCACGGGCCGTGCTCAACGGCCCGTGGCATCCATACGCTGTCGGGCAACGTACGACTGGCGGTCCTTTCCTGTGGTCGTCGCGGCGAATGACGGGTTCCCGCCGATGCTGTTGAGAAAGTCTTTGTTGCAGTGCGGCAAGTCTCTCGTTTCACCCGACGATGAGGGGATGAGAGGAAATCGGGATGATGGGTCGGCAGGACGCTCCAGTGCAGCTGTTCTATGAGTTCAATCTGGACCGTCATGTCCCGGCCAATCATATGCTGCGAGAGATCGATCTGTTCCTTGACGGTGACAGCCTGCGGGAGGCGCTGCGACCGTTCTACAGCCACCTTGGCCGCCCCTCCATCGACCCCGAACTGATCAGTCGGATGCTGGTGATCGGCTACGTCATGGGCATCCGGTCTGAACGACGCCTGTGCAACGAGGTTCATCTGAACCTGGCCTATCCTTGGTTCTGCCGGTTGGGCCTGGAGGGCAACGTCCCGGATCATTTGACCTTCTCGCGGTATCGCCACGGCAGGTTCCGGGAAAGCAACCTGCTGCGACAGGTGTTTGAAGATGAGCCTTCGGCGCCCGACTCCATGACATCCGCCACAAGTTCGCAATCGAACGGCTGAGGGAAGGGCGGGGCGGTCTATCGCGTCCAGCGCTACATTGGCCACGGATCTGTGAACACGACCGAGCGCTATTACTTCCGCTACCTATCGCAGGAGCAGCAGGAGATCGCTAACGCTGATGGGAATGCCGGTCCCTGAACCAGCATGGCATCTGCCCGAAGCAGCCCCGCTCGAAACGGCGGGGCTTCGTCGTTTCAGGACATCTTCCGGGATGTTCAGTGGCACCAACGGCGGCATCTCGGCATAGTCGGTGCAACCGGGGGGAAAGTCGTCATAATATGCCGAATCTGGCATTTCACGGCTCTTACGACCCGCAAGAGCGGGTAGGACCAGAAACCAGTGAAATAAGGCCAAAGTGGCGGAGAGACAGGGATTCGAACCCTGGGACCCCGTGAAGGGTCAACGGTTTTCGAGACCGCCCCGTTCGACCACTCCGGCACCTCTCCGCGGGGGTCGTTGTGGAGCGCCGTTTAACGAGATGCTTCAGCGGGTGCAACAGCAAAAGTTCAACATTTTCGCAGATTTTCGCGCGGGGTGGGGAGACGCCGCGTTGTCGCCTTGGAAATCCTCGCGCCCGGGCCTAGGCTTTCCTCCAACCAGCGAACGGGAGGTCTCGCCACATGTTCCTGCGCACAGTTGCCTGCGCCCTGACCACGGCTCTTGCCTGGCCCGCGACCGCCGATCCGGAGGACCCGGCCGATGCCGTTCTCGACGCGCTGCGCCTGCCCGAGATCCTGGAGGTGATGCGCGAGGAGGGGCTCGCTTACGGGAACGAGATGGCACGCGACCTGACAGCCGGCGCCCCGTCCGAGGGGTGGGAGGACACGGTGTCGTCGATCTACGACATAGAGGCCATGGAAGAGACCGTGCGGGCCCGGTTCTCTGAAACGTTCGGCGACACCGACGCCAACCGCATCCTCGAGTTCTTTTCCGGGGACACCGGGCAGCGCATCGTCGAGCTCGAGCTTTCCGCCCGCCGGGCGCTGATCGACGATGATGTCGAGCAATCGGCCCGAGAGGTCTTCCGCGGGCTCGATGGCGCGTCGGATCATCCGCGCCTCGACCTCGTGGAGGAATTCGTCGAGGCCAACGATCTTCTTGAGGCCAATGTCACGGGCGGAATGAATGCCAGCTACCAGTTCTACCTCGGGATGGTCGACGGCGGGGCTTTCGACATGGCCGAGGACGAGATCCTGCGCGAGGTGTGGTCGCAGGAGGCCGAGACCCGCGCGGACACGCGGGAATGGCTCTACGGATACCTGCTCATGGCCTACGGCCCCCTGCCGCTGGAGGATCTGCAGGATTACGTTGCCTTGTCGAGCAGCGCGCCCGGCCGCGCCATGAATGCCGCGCTGTTCGCGGGGTTCAACGAGATGTATGACCGGATTTCATATGCGCTGGGGCTTGCGGCGGCGCAGGAGTTGGCCGCGGAGGAACTCTAGACGGGGCTTCGGATTGCAGGGGACCGAGGCGGGTTGACAAACACGCGGGTTCTGTTGATAAGCGCGGTTCGTGACGGGGCCATTGCGGCCCCGCTTTCGAGTTATATATCAATGACAGCCCTGAAAGGGCGCGCTGTCCGAGGCGGCCAGATGGCCCGGTAAGTCCCGCAAGGGCGCCACAGGACGCGGTTAATGCAAGGAAGATGCAGATGTTCGCGGTGATGAAAACCGGCGGCAAGCAATACAAGGTCCAAGCGGGCGACGTGCTCCGCGTGGAGAAGCTGGCCGCAGACGCGGGTGAAACCGTGCAGTTCAACGACATCCTGATGCTCGGCGGCGACAAGGTCGTCGTGGGCGCGCCGCTGGTGGCAGGTGCCGCCGTGCAGGCCGAGGTCGTCGACCAGGTCAAGGGTGACAAGGTCATCCACTTCGTGAAGCGTCGCCGCAAGCACAGCTCGCAGCGCACGAAGGGCCACCGCCAGAAGCTGACGCTGCTGCGCGTGACCGAGATCCTCGCCGAAGGTGCGGATGCATCCGGCGTCAAGGCCGCGGTCGGCGCGGGCTCCGTGTCCGCCGCAGACGCGCCGAAGGCAGCTGCCGCTCCGGCCGCCGCATCGGGCGACGACCTGACCCAGATCACCGGTGTCGGCCCCGCCGCCGCCAAGAAGCTCAACGAGGCCGGCATCACGACCTTCGCCGAGCTCGCCGCAGTGGACCCCGAGACCTTCGAGGCCGCCAAGGTGAAGCCCGAGTGGGTCGAGCAGGCCAAGACTCTCGCATAAGCGTTAAGGAGACAGACCCATGGCACATAAAAAAGCAGGCGGTTCGTCCCGTAACGGCCGCGACTCCGCCGGCCGCCGTCTTGGCGTGAAGCTTTACGGTGGTCAGGACGCGACCCCGGGCAACATCATCATCCGTCAGCGCGGCACCAAGTTCTGGCCGGGCCAGGGCGTCGGCATGGGCAAGGATCACACGATCTTTGCCACCGAAGCCGGTTCCGTGACCTTCCGCAAGGGCCTGAAGGGACGCACCTTCGTATCCGTCCTTCCGGTGGCGGAGGCTGCCGAGTAAGCCGACCTCAAAGGTGATGAAAATCAGGGGGATCGGCGAAAAGCCGGTCCCCTTCGGCGTTTCAGGGAGGGGAAACGCCGGTTCATCGTGACGAGTGCATGAGAGGAGTGTGCACATGAATCTGGACCAGTTGAAAATGCCCGAGCGGCCCGACCCGGTCGCGTTGCAGGCGGAGATTCCGGCCGAACGTTTCGTGCTGCGTCCGCTGCGCCGCTCGGACGCCGGTCTGATCAGGCTCTACACCAGTGACGAGCGCGTTGCGCGCATGACGACCTCGATACCGCATCCGCTTCCGCCCGGGGCGACCGAAGCCTACATTGCCCGCGCCACCGCGGCGGACAGGGTCGAGGATGTCTGGGCGCTGGATGCTTCGGGGCAGGGCGGTTCCGAGGTTCTCGGCGTGATTTCGCTCGAGCGGCTCGAAGGCAACCAGAGCGAGATCGGCTATTGGATCGCCCCACCTTACTGGAACACCGGCCACGCTTCGGAAGCAGTCCAGGCGGTCATCGACGCGAACCCAAATCGCTCGGCAACGTTCTTTGCCAGCGTCTTTCAGGACAATCCGGCCTCGGCGCGGGTTCTGACGAATTGCGGGTTCGAATACATCGGAGACGCCGAAGCCTATTGCGTGGTGCGCAAGGCCAAGGTTCCGACCTGGACCTATCTGCGTCGCCTGGGCTAAGCTCGGGCAGACAGGAACGGTTCGCCAGACACGCCGACCTCACGGAAATATCAGCGTAAAAACAACGAGGCGCCCGGAACGGGGCGCCTCGTGATACGTTCTGTTCATGTGAATGAAGCGCGAGCCGGGCTCAGCTCCCCCAGCTACGGACCGGGCCGCAGTCCATGTGAACGAAGTTGGAGGAGGTATAACGTCCGACGCCGCCTGCCTTGCAAGCCTGAGCGGCCTTGGCGATCTGGTTGACGGAGCGCGAGTTGAGGTGAAGGTCCGCTGCCTCGCCCCGGAGATGGCGCGAGTTCTTGGCCACACCCGAACTGCGAGCGCGGAGCATCGCGTTGGTCTTCGGACAACGGTAGCCCGAGATCAGCATGTAAGGCTCGCTCGTATCCATCAGGTTGTGCGCCGCGGCCATGATGTCGATGGTCCGAGCGTCGATGGTCTTGACGTCGTTCGTGCGCCAGTCGCGCATGAAGTAGTTGATTTCCTTGAGAGCTTCAGGGATGTACTGACCTTCGATCCAGTAAATCATGTCGATCTTCTCGCCGGTGCGTCCGGAATACATCTTGACCCGGCGAACATCGCCGCCGCCGCGCAGGAAGCCTGCTGCGCTGGCATAGGTCGGAGCTGCTGTGACGATCGTGGCTGCGAATGCGCCAAGAAGGCCGCGGCGCGTGAGGCCGCCTGCGGAGTTTTCTGTCATGTGAAGCGCCTGTCCCGTAGTGTCGCTGTACCTGTTTCATCGCCTCGTTGGGCGACCCTGCCATCTCCCCCAAGATGTGCGGTTTTTATGCCACGATCATCATCGACTCGAAAGGTTGATTTAGTGCGAACGAAAAACGGCAAGCGATTTCGGCAAAAACCCGCGCAAATGGTGCTGGCGCTGTGGCGCATATGCGCCGATCTCGTGGGGCGGTGCGTTAGTGCCGCATGTGCAAGCGAAAGACCGGTCGTCGCGCAGATGTCAGTGGACACTCCGGCCCCTCGAGAAAGAAGAATAGTTTGAACACCATGAGCCATTATGCAGAGCGAGACATGACGACAGCGCGTTTCCAGACATCCTATTGCGTAAGGGCCGGATTTGCCGCGGCCCTGGCCGGGGCGTGGTTCCTTGCCGCGACACCGCAGCCTGCAGCCGCCCAAGGGCTCGCGCTGACCGCCTACAAACAGGCCGTCGCCGAGTCCGTGTCGGAAGACGAAGGGCTTGCCTCCTTCTATCGCGCCCGGGGCTTCGAGCCGGTCTGGACCGGGACCGATGCACAGTCCTCCGCCCGTCGCGCCGCGCTTCTGGATGCCCTGAGCCAGGCCGAGATGCACGGACTTCCCGTGTCCCGTTATGACGCGGCCGGCCTGATGGCCCAGATGCGTTCGGTCCGTGGGGACCGGGCGAGGGGCCAACTCGAGATCACGCTCAGTGAAACCTACCTGCGTTACGCGCATGACCTGAACGGCGGCGTGCTCGACGGCCGTCGTGTGAACAGCGGAACCAAGCGCGGCCCGCAACGTCTGCCGTCGGAGGCGCTGCTCGAGCGCCTCGAGCAGGGGGATCCGCAAGTCGTCCTCAAGGGGCTCGCGCCGCAGGGGCCGGAATACACGCGACTCATGCGGGCCAAGCTGACCTTGGAGCAGGAAATCGCGCGCGGCGGCTGGGGGCAGGCCGTCACAGGCGACAAGTTCGAGCCGGGTCAGTCCGGTCCGGCCGTCGTCGCACTGCGGGACCGGCTTGCTGCGATGGGCTACCTCGCACGCTCCGCGTCGCCGCGATACGACGGTGCCCTGAGCGATGCAGTCGCCCAGTTCCAGACGGATCACGGGCTCAAGGTCGATGGTATCGCCGGCCCGTCCACGCTGGCCGAAATCAACGTGCCGGCGGTCGACCGGCTGAAGTCGGTCATCGTCGCGATGGAACGTGAACGCTGGCTCAATGCGCCGGAGGGGCTCGGTAAGCGGCACGTTCTCGTGAACGTCGCCGACTTCCAGACCCGGATCATCGATGACGGCAAGACGACCTTCGAAACCCGTTCGGTCGTCGGGCACAGGGACGCGGATCGTCAGACTCCCGAGTTCTCCGACACCATGGAACACATGGTCATCAACCCGTCGTGGTATGTGCCGCGGTCGATCGTCGTGAAGGAGTACCTTCCGATGCTGCGGCGTAATCCCGGTGCGGTCAGCCATCTCGAGATCACCGACAGCCGGGGGCGCCGGGTGAACCGGGGTCGTGGCTTCTCGCAGTATACCAAGGCGAACTTTCCGTTCTCGATGCGACAGCCGCCGGGGCCGCGCAACGCGCTTGGTCAGGTGAAGTTCATGTTCCCGAACAAGTACAACATCTACCTGCACGACACTCCGGCGAAGCATCTCTTCAACGAGACGGAGCGCGCCTACTCGCATGGCTGCGTTCGGCTGGGCGACCCCAAGGACTTCGCCTATGCGCTGCTCTCGCTGCAGACGGACGATCCGCAGGGTCTCTTCGAGCGCAAGTTGCGCACCCAGAGTGAGGCCCGCGTGAACCTCGAGCAGCCCGTGCCGGTGCACCTGATCTATCGCACCGCCTTCACCAAGGCGAAGGGCCCGGTCAACTTCCGCAAGGACATCTACGGTCGCGACGCAAAGCTTTGGGATGCCCTCTCGGCTGCGGGGGTGGCGCTGGCGGCACCGCGCAGCTAGATCCTGCGGGAGACATCCCGGAGGACAGCATGCCCTACAGCATTTTCGACATCGCCACTGCGCTCGGGCTCGAAGCGCAGGGTGACACCGACCTCGAGGTGAGCGGCGTCAACGAGCCGGCGCTGGCGGCGTCCGACGAACTGGCGCTGGCGATGAAGCCCGAGTTCGCCGCGCAGATTGCCGACGGCCAGGCGCAGGCGGCGATGCTGTGGCAGGGCGCCGACTGGCAGGCGCTGGGGCTGCGCGCCGCGCTGCTGGCGCCGCGCCCGCGGCACGCGCTCTCCGGTCTGTCGGCCATGATGGACCCGGGGCCGGGCTACGGCGGCGGCATTCATCAATCGGCCATCGTCGACCCTTCGGCCCGGCTGGGCGAGGGTGTCTCGATCGGTCCCTTCAGCATCGTCGGCGCCGGCGCCGAGATCGGGGCCGGCACGATCATCGGCCCGCAGTGCCACGTGGGCTGGCAGAGTCGCGTCGGCGCGGGCTCGCTTCTGCATACCGGTGTCCGCATCGGCGCCCGCGTCACCATCGGCGCGCGTTTCATCGCGCAGCCCGGGGCCGTGGTCGGCGGCGACGGATTTTCCTTCGTGACCCCCGAGCCTTCGGGCGTCGAGCAGGTCCGCGAAACGCTTGGGCGCGAGAACGACGCCGAGGCCCAGAGCTGGGCTCGCATCCATTCGCTGGGCGGCGTGACCATCGCCGACGACGTCGAACTCGGGGCGAACGCCTGCATCGACCGGGGAACCGTGCGCGACACGGTGGTCGGCGAGGGCACCAAGATCGACAACCTCGTGCAGGTCGGCCACAACGTGGTGATCGGCCGCAACTGCCTGCTCTGCGGACAGGTCGGGATCGCCGGCTCGACCGTGCTGGGCGACAACGTGGTGCTTGGCGGGCAGACCGGCGTGGTCGACAACATCCGCGTCGGCGACCGGGTCATCACCGGGGCCGGCACCATGCTCATGGCAAACGTGCCGGCGGGCCGCGCGATGCTCGGCTACCCGGCGACCAAGATGGATGCGCATGTCGAAAGCTACAAGGCGATCCGCCGGCTGCCCCGTCTTTTCCGCGAGGTGGCGGCGCTCAAGAAAGCGGTTTCCAAGCCGGGCGGGGATGGGTAAACCGGCGCTGACTCAGCGACGAAGAGGGAGCGCGCCGCCATGAGTGTGAAGGACCGGGTCATCGCGATCATCGCCGAACAGGCGATGCTGGAGCCGTCGGACGTGACGATGGACAGCACGCTGGAGGATCTGGGGATCGACAGCCTCGGCCTTGTCGAGAGCATCTTCGCCATCGAGGAAGAGTTCGACATCTCCGTTCCGTTCAACGCGAACGAGCCGGGCGAGAGCGACTTCGACATCTCCTCGGTCGCGACCATCGTCGCCGGCATTGAAAAGCTGATCGCCGAGCAGAAGACGTGAAACGGGTCGTCATCACCGGCGCGGGCACCATCAACGCGCTGGGACCGGACGTGCCGACGACGCTCGAGGCCATGCGTGAGGGCCGCTGCGGCATCTCTCCGCTGGAGTTCCGCGATGTCGAACGGCTCTCGATCCGGATCGGCGGGCAGGTGACGGGCTACGATCCGACGGCCTACTTCAACCGCCAGCAGATGTCGCTGTATGACCGCTTTACCCAGTTCGCGCTGCTTGCCGCGCGCGAGGCGGTGGCGCAGTCGGGGCTGTCGTTCAAGGGCGAGCTCGGGGATGCCTCGGGCGTGGTGCTCGGCACCTCCGGAGGCGGGCTCACGACGCAGGACGAGAATTACCGCTCGGTCTACGAAGAGGGAAAGAACCGCGTTCATCCCTTCGTTGTGCCGAAGCTGATGAACAATGCCGCCGCAAGCCATGTCAGCATGGAGATGAACCTGCGCGGCCCCACCTTCACGGTCGCGACGGCCTGCGCGTCCTCCAACCATGCCATGGGGCTCGCCTTCCAGATGGTCCGCTCGGGCGCCTGCCCGGTGATGCTGACGGGCGGGTCGGAATCCATGCTCTGCTTCGGCGGCGTGAAGGCCTGGGAAGGGCTGCGCGTCATGTCGCGCGATGCCTGCCGCCCATTCTCGGCCAACCGCAACGGCATGGTGCAGGGCGAGGGGGCGGGCGTCTACGTCTTCGAGGACTACGACCACGCCCGCGCGCGCGGCGCGGACATTCTTGCCGAAGTGGTCGGGTTCGCCATGACCTCGGATGCCTCGGACATCGTGATGCCCTCGAAACAGGGCGCGGCACGGGCGATCACCGGCGCGCTGCGCGACGGCCGGATCGACGCCGAGGACGTGGGTTACATCAACGCTCATGGCACGGGCACCGCCGCCAATGACAAGACCGAATGCGCTGCCGTGGCCGATGCGCTCGGCAGCCAGGCCGACCGCGTGATGATTTCGTCGACCAAGGCGATGCACGGGCATTGCATCGGCGGCACCGGCGCAGTGGAACTTCTGGCCTGCATCATGGCACTGCGCGACGGCGTCATCGCTCCGACCATCGGTTACGAGGAACCGGACCCGGAGTGCGCGCTCGACGTGGTGCCGAACACCGCGCGCGAGGCGGATGTTTCGGTCGTGCTCTCGAACGCCTTTGCCTTCGGTGGCCTCAACGCGGTGCTGGCACTGCGCAAGGCCTGAGGCTCCAGCCGCGTCGGACGACGCACGAGGGCCAACCGGCGGCGGTCGGGCGGATATTCTGCGAAAAGAGCGGGCAGGGCGCCGAGCGCTAAAAAAGGGTGGCGGTCTCCCCTCCGCCACCCCTTTCTGAGGCGTTCCCGTCAGCACTCACATCAGTGATGCAAGCGGCCCATTGCACCGGCCACATCGGCCATGCGGGCAGAGAAGCCCCACTCGTTGTCATACCACGCGAGCACGCGCACGGTACGCTTGCCGACCACCTTCGTCTGTTCGGGTGCGAAGATCGAGCTGGCGGTCGTGTGATTGAAATCGACCGAGACCTTGGGCTCGGGATCATAGGCAAGGACCATTCCCATGCGGCCTGCCGCAGCCTCACGAACGATTTCATTCACGTCATCTACGGTCACATCCTTGCTTGCCTGGAAGGTGAGGTCAACCGCTGAAACGTTCGGGGTGGGCACGCGAAGCGCTGAGCCGTCGAGCTTGCCCTTGAGGTTCGGGAGCACCTCGCCGATGGCCTTCGCGGCGCCGGTCGAGGTGGGGATCATCGCCATCGCCGCCGCGCGTGCGCGGTAGAGGTCGTCGTGGCGGCGGTCGAGCGTCGGCTGGTCGCCGGTGTAGCTGTGGATGGTCGTCATCACGCCGCTCTCGATGCCGATGGCCTCGTCCAGTACCTTGGCCAGCGGGGCGAGCCCGTTGGTGGTGCAGGAGCCGTTCGATACCATCACGTCGCCCTCGCCGAGGTCACGGTGGTTCACGCCGTAGACGATGGTTTTCTGCACGTTCTTCGCGGGCGCCGAGATCAGCACCGACTTCGCTCCCTGGTGGATGTGCTGAACCGCCTTGTCGCCGTCGTTGAACTTGCCGGTACACTCGAGCACCACGTCGCAGCCGGTCCAGTCGAGCTCGCCCATCTCGTAGGTCGACATGACGTCGATGGGGCCACGTCCGAGATCCAGCGCGTTGCCGTTGACCACCTTCACCTCGCCACCGAAGCGCCCGTGCACGCTGTCATAGCGCAGCAGGTGCGCCGAGGTCTCGATCGGACCGGTGGCGTTGATCTTGACCACCTGCACGTCGTTGCGCGCGCTCTCGGCGATATGGGCCAGCGTGCAGCGGCCGATGCGGCCGAAGCCGTTGATCCCGACGGTGACGGTCATGGGCGGGTCTCCTTGCAATGTCTCCGAAATCGCAGCCTGTATACGGACGTATGCCGAGTTTCCAACTCGAAAAACGCATTTATTGCAGCATGTTAGCGTTAAATATTCAGATTGCGCTAACAATTGCGTGCCGTTTGACCGAGCCGCGCGCAGGGTTGCGGTAACAGCGCAAGCGGTGGCTTTCTCCGCCTGCGGCCGTCGTCCCGCTTGAACCCGGACCGCCCCCGGCTACTCTTCCTTCGAACTGGATTTGGAGCAGGACATGAGCGGACTTCTGGCGCTTCTCGACGACGTGGCGGGCATCGCCAAGATCGCGGCGGCCTCGGTCGACGACATCTCGGCCAACGCGGCCAAGGCCGGCTCGAAGGCGGTCGGGGTGGTCGTGGACGACGCGGCGGTGACCCCGAAATACGTTCAGGGCTTCGAGCCGGCCCGGGAATTGCCGATCATCTGGCGCATCGCCCGGGGCTCGGTGTTCAACAAGATCGTCATCCTGCTGCCCGCCGCGTTGCTCATGGCGGCCTTCGCGCCGTGGCTGGTGCCGCCGTTGCTGATCCTCGGCGGCTCCTATCTCTGTTTCGAGGGGGCGGAGAAGATCGTGCATGTCCTCATGCCGCACGACGAGCATTCCGGAGGGCCCGATGGCAGCCATGACGTTGGCGATCCGGCGCACCTCGAAGAGAAGAAGGTCAAGGGCGCGATCAAGACAGACTTCATCCTGTCGGCCGAAATCATGACTCTGGCGCTGTCCACCATTGACGCGACCGAGGTCTGGATCCAGGCGGCCGTGCTTGCCCTTGTCGGTCTCGGGATCACCGCTCTGGTCTACGGCGCGGTGGCGGTCATCGTGAAGATGGACGACGTCGGGCTCTGGCTGACCCAGGTCGGTCGTCTCGGCGCCACGCGGGCGGTCGGACGCGGCATCGTCAAGGGCATGCCCTGGGTGATGAAGCTGCTCGCGTTCGTGGGAACCGCTGCGATGCTCTGGGTCGGCGGCTCGATCATCGTGCATTCGCTGGCGCAGATGGGATGGCCCCTGCCGGAAGAAACCATCCACCACTACGCCGAGGCCGTGGCGCACGGCGTGGGCGCCGATCTGCAGGCCGCGGCGCTGTGGATCGCGACCGCCGCGATGGACTTCGTGCTCGGCCTCGCATGGGGACTCGTGCTCGTGCCGGTCGTCACCAAGCTGGTGATGCCGCTCTTCGGCAAGGCTGGCGCACAGCACTGACGGCAAGCCGGGGCCGAACGCCGTAGGGTGGTTCGCAACCCACCACCACCCTCGAAAAAGAGAAAAGCGCGCCGGATGACCGGCGCGCTTTCTTCTTACATCATGATCTAACTGCTCAGAGCAGCGACTTGGCCTTCTCGACCACCGCCTCGGCGGTGATGCCGAACTTCTCGAACAGTTCTTCGGCCGGAGCCGACGCGCCGAAGCTGTGCATGCCGACGAAGCCGGCCTTGGCCTCGCGACCGCGTTCGCCCAGCAGCCAGCGGTCCCAGCCGAAGCGGCTCGCAGCCTCGATGCCGACGCGCACGGGGCCGGCGGGCAGCACCTTGCGACGGTAGCTCTCGTCCTGTGCCTCGAACAGCTCCCAGCAGGGCATCGAGACGACCCGGGTGCCGATGCCTTCCGCCTGCAGCGCCTCGCGCGCGGCCATCGCCAGCGAGACCTCGGAGCCGGTCGCCATGAGGATGACCTGGCGCTTGCCCTCGGCGTCGGCGAGCACGTAGGCGCCTTTCTCCGACAGGTTGTTGGTCTTGTGCTGGGTGCGCAGCGTCGGCAGGCCCTGGCGGGTCAGCGACAGGACCGACGGCGTCTCGGTCTGCTTAAGCGCGATTTCCCACGCCTCGGCGGTCTCGATGATGTCGGCGGGGCGGAACACCAGCGTGTTCGGCGTTGCGCGCGAGATCGAGAGATGCTCGATCGGCTGGTGGGTCGGACCGTCCTCGCCGAGGCCGATGCTGTCATGGGTCATCACGAAGACGGTGGGCGTCTTCTGCAGTGCCGCAAGGCGCATCGCCGGACGGGCATAGTCGGTGAAGGCCATGAAGGTGCCGCCGTAGGGGCGCAGGCCGCCATGCAGGCCGATGCCGTTCATCGCAGCGGCCATGCCATGCTCGCGGATGCCCCAGTAGACGTAACGCCCCTTGCGGTTGTCGGTGTCGAACACGCCGAGATCGGCGGTCTTGGTGTTGTTCGAGCCGGTGAGGTCGGCCGAGCCGCCCACGGTCTCGGGCATCACCGGGTTGACCACCTCGAGCACCATCTCGGATGCCTTGCGGGTCGCGACCTTGGGCTGCGCCTCGGCGTTCTGCTTCTTCAGCGCGCGGATCACCGACGACAGTTTCTTCGGCGCCTCGCCGGCGAAGACACGGGCGAATTCCGCCTGCTTGCGCTCGGACAGCGCGGCAAGACGGCCGTCCCAGGCCTCGCGCTCGGCGGCACCGCGGTGGCCCACTTCTTCCCACCAGCTCTTGATCTCGGCCGGCACCTCGAACGGGCCGTAGCTCCAGCCCCAGCCGTCCTTGGCGGTGGCGTTCTGATCCGCGTCGGTCAGCGCGCCGTGGCCCTTGGAGGTGTCCTGCGCCGCGTGACCCAGCGCGATGTGGGTCTTGCAGGCGATCATCGACGGCTTGTCCTTGACCGCTTTCGCCGCGGTGATCGCCGCGTCGATGGCCTCGGGGTCGTGGCCGTCGATTTCCTGAACGTGCCAGCCCGCCGCGTTGAAGCGCCCGATCTGGTCGGTGCGGTCCGACAGCGAGACCTCGCCGTCGATGGTGATGTTGTTGTTGTCCCAGAACACCACGAGACGGCCCAGCCCGTAGCGGCCGGCGAGCGCCACCGCTTCCTGGCTCACGCCTTCCATGAGGCAGCCGTCGCCGGCGATGACATAGGTGTGGTGATCCATCGCGCCCTTGCCGAAGCGGGCGCGCAGCATCTCCTCGGCCATGGCGAAGCCGACCGAATGCGCGATGCCCTGGCCGAGCGGGCCGGTGGTCATCTCGATGGCGTCGGCGTGGAAGTTCTCCGGGTGACCGGCGGTGCGCGAGCCCCACTGGCGGAAGTTCTTCACCTGGTCGAGGGTGATCTGCGGGTCGCCCGAGAGGTAGAGCAGCGAGTAGAGCAGCATCGAGCCGTGGCCCGCCGACAGGATGAACCGGTCGCGGTCCGGCCAGGTCGGGTTGGCGGCGTCGAACTTCAGGTGCTTCGACCACAGGACAGTGGCGACGTCGGCCATGCCGATCGGCATGCCGGAGTGGCCGGAGTTGGCGGCGGCGACGGCGTCGAGCGTCAGCGCGCGGATGGCGGCTGCGCGCATCCAGTGGTCGGGATGTGCTTCACGAAGGGCGGTGATGTCCACGGGGGCGTCCTCTCTCTCCCAGTGCTGTTCTCCGGGTCAATAGCAGCACGGGTCCGAAGTTCAAGCGTTTGCGCTCCCATCGGGGCCGCTACCGCGGCATTTCAGCGGGGCTCTGCCGCATGTGACGGCGCGACGGAGGCGCTAGGAACAACCGGGGCGCAATTTCCAATTCCCCTTGATAAACTGTTGTCAAACGGGGCGAATCCGATTCGTGCATCGGCGGGACAGGCCCCGAAGGCAGATCAGAGAGGGCATGATGAGCCAGATCGACGACTTGCAGTCGCGCATCACGCGGGCGCTGGACCGTATCGCGCAGGGGGTGGAGCGGGTCTCCGCTGCGCCGCCGGCACCCGAGCCGACACCGGAACCCGAACCGCAGCCCGACCCCGAGTCCGCGCGCGCCGCCGAAGAGGCAGCAGCGGAAATCGCCCGGCTCACCGATGCGCTGGACGACGAGAAGATGGCCAACGCCCAGCTCGAGGAGCGCGTCCGCGAGCTGCACGCGCGGCTGGACGGGCAGGGCGCGCCGGACCCCGCGCTGCAGGACCAGCTCGCCGCGCAGCGCGACGGCATGGCCACGCTCGACAGCGAGCTACAGCGTCTGCGCACCGCGAACACCATGCTGGTGCGGACCAACGAACAGCTGCGCACGGCGCTGCAGGACAATCTCGGCGAGCCGCATCTCGTGAACCAGGCGATGCTCGCCGAGCTCGAGGCGCTGCGGGCCGCCCGCGCCGTCGAGGAGGCCGAGGCCCGCGCCGTCCTCGGCGCGCTCGAACCCGCGCTGGCGCAGGCCGCCGGCACGGAGCAGGCAACTGGCGGGGAGACCATGCAATGAGCCAGATGGAAGTGCAGATCACCGTCGGTGGCCGAACATTCGACGTCGCCTGCCAGCAGGGCGAGGAACAATACCTGCTCACCGCTGCCCGGATGCTCGACACCGAGGCGCAGGTGCTCGTCGACCAGATCGGCCGAATGCCGGAGTCGCGGATGCTGCTGATGGCGGGTCTGATGCTCGCCGACAAGACCGCCGGTCTCGAGGACCGCCTGCGCGCCGCCGAGGACAAGCTCGGCGAAATGTCCGACGAACTGCGGGAACTGCGCGAACGCCCCGCGCCGGCCCCGGAAAAGGTCGAGGTCCCGGTGGTGCCGCGCAGCGTCACCGACACGCTCGCCGAGCTTGCCGCCCGCGCCGAGGCCGTCGCCGAGGAGGTCGAGGGCAAGGCCACCTCCTGACCGCGCCAAATTCGCGCGACGCCGGGCGCACAGCACCACGCCCGGCGCTTCTTCTCTTCGAAAATACCCTCGGGGGTGAGCGCGCCGCAGGCGCGCGAGGGGGCCGCGCCCCCCTTTCTGCCTCCGCCATCATCGCGCCACGGCCGGTCACCACGAAGCGGACTCACGAGAACAAGGAAAGGGCGCGCCCGGTATCGGGCGCGCCCTTCGTCTGTCGGACCCGGGCGACACGACACGAGCGGCCCCCGAAGGGCCCGCTGCCGTGCCGCCGCCGTCTCAGCGCAGGATCGAGGTGCCGGCGTATTCGGCCACGTCCTCGAGCATCTCCTCGATGCGGATCAGCTGGTTGTATTTCGCCAGCCGGTCCGACCGCGCGAGCGAGCCGGTCTTGATCTGGCCGCAGTTGGTGGCCACGGCGAGGTCGGCGATGGTCGCATCCTCGGTCTCGCCCGAGCGGTGCGACATCACGTTGGTGTAGCCGGCACGGTGCGCCATATCCACGGCCTTGAGCGTCTCGGACAGCGAGCCGATCTGGTTGACCTTCACCAGCATCGAGTTCGCGACGTTCTTCTCGATGCCCATGGCGAGGCGCTCGGGGTTGGTCACGAAGAGGTCGTCCCCCACCAGCTGGACCGAGCCGCCGAGCTTCTCGGTCAGCAGCTGCCAGCCTTCCCAGTCGTCCTCGGCGCAGCCGTCCTCGATCGACAGGATCGGGTAGTCGGCACAGAGCTTGGCAAGGTAGTCGACGTTCTCGGCCGAGCTCAGCGACAGGCCTTCGCCCTTCATCTCGTACTTGCCGTCCTTGAAGTACTCGGTCGAGGCCGCGTCGAGCGCGAGGTAGATGTCCTCGCCGGGCTTGTAGCCGGCCTTCTCGATCGACTTGAGGATGAAGTCCAGCGCCTCGCGGGTGCCGCCGAGCTCGGGGGCAAAGCCGCCCTCGTCGCCGAGACCGGTGGACATGCCCGCCGCCGAGAGCTCCTTCTTGAGCGTGTGGAAGACCTCGGAGCCCATGCGCACCGCGTCGCGGATGTTGGGCGCCGACACCGGCATGATCATGAATTCCTGGATGTCGATCGGGTTGTCGGCATGCTCGCCGCCGTTGATGATGTTCATCATCGGGACCGGCAGCACGCGCGCCGAGGTGCCGCCGACGTAGCGGTAGAGCGGTTGGCCGCAGAACTCGGCCGCGGCCTTGGCGGTGGCCAGCGACACGCCGAGGATGGCGTTGGCCCCGAGACGGCCCTTGTTGCCGGTGCCGTCGAGCTCGATCATGGTGCCGTCGATGGCTTCCTGCTCGGTGGCGTCGAAGCCGACCAGCGTCTCGGCGATCTCGCCGTTGACCGATGCGACGGCCTCGAGCACGCCCTTGCCCATGTAGCGCGACTTGTCACCGTCGCGGCGCTCGTGCGCCTCGTGGACGCCGGTCGAGGCCCCCGAGGGCACCGCGGCGCGGCCAATGGAGCCGTCTTCGAGGATGACGTCGACCTCGACGGTGGGGTTGCCACGGCTGTCGATGATCTCGCGGGCGTGAATGTCGATGATGGTGCTCATGGGGTCCGTCCCTCGCCTCCAGAGTTTTCGTCACGCGAGCTATAACAGCCCCGTGCACAATGTAAACGCGGCTCGCGCTAACAGCCTGTTGCATGGGCCGCTTGCGCTAACATTTTCACGGCTGGGGCCCGAAAATTTTGCCAAATGCCGCGGTGCAGCTATCTTGGGAGCGATACCAACGGACAATCCCGGGGCGGGGGGAGGCGCGCCCGGACGGGAGAGTTGATGGAAGAAGAACTGGAACTGCTCGAGACCCAGGTCGAGGAGATCACCTCGGGCATCGAAGAATTCGTTCCGATCCTGCCGGACTGGGCCATGCCGGTGCTCGTGCTGGCGCTGGCCTTCATCGTGGGCCTCGCGATCTTCCGGCTGGTCTTCGGCATCCTCAACCGGATGGTGGCGAAGCGCGATCTCTTCTGGCGCAGCCTCGTGGCGCGGACCCGCCGGCCGCTTCGGCTGGGGCTGGTGGTCGCGGCGCTCTCGATCGGCGTCGCCGTGGCGCCGCTGAGCTTCGAGGGCAGGGATCTCGCGCAGCATGGGCTGCTGATCGCCTTCATGGTGCTGGTCGCATGGGCGCTGCACACCGCGCTGCACATCTGGACAACGGTGCACCTGCGCAAGTTCACTCTCGACGCCGAGGATAATTTCCTCGCGCGCAAACACGTCACGCAGAGCCGGATCCTCGTGCGGCTCGCGGGCTGGCTGATCGTGATCCTGACGGTGTCGGCGATCCTGATGACCTTCGACGGCGTCCGGCAATGGGGCGTGTCGCTGCTTGCCGCGGGCGGCGCCGCCGGTATCGTCGTGGGCTTCGCCTTCCAGCCGGTACTGAAGAATCTCATCGCCGGTATCCAGCTTGCGGTGACGCAGCCGATCCGCATCGACGACGCGGTGATCGTCGAGGGCGAATGGGGCTGGGTCGAGGAGATCACCGGCACCTACGTGGTGATCAAGGTCTGGGACTGGCGCCGACTGGTGGTGCCGCTGAGCTACTTCATCGAGCAGCCGTTCCAGAACTGGACGCGCGACAGCTCGTCGCTGATTGGGGGCGTGCTGCTCTACCTCGACCATTGCGCCGACATCAAGCGGCTGCGCACCAAGACCGAGGAGATCTGCCGCGCCTCGAAGCTCTGGGACGGCAACGTCTGCCACGTTCAGGTCAACGAATTCCGCGAGCGGGTGATGGAGGTGCGCATCCTCGCCTCGGCCCGCAATGCGCCGCGCACCTACGACCTGCGCTGCGAGATCCGCGAGGAGATCATCACCTGGATACAGCGCGAGATGCCCGAGGCGCTGCCGCGCACCCGCGAGACGGTCTCGGTCGATGGCGCCGGGGTGGCGCCGCAGCACGGGATCGGTGTCGTCGGGCGGTGAGCTGGCTGGTGCGGCGCTTTTGCGGTGCGGTCGGGAGGGGGCTCTGCCCCCTCGCACGCCTGCGGCGCGCTCACCCCCGAGGGTATTTTTATAACCGGAGAAGGGCCAGGGGTGGCGCCGGCGTGCGGACAGACGCGGCCTGCGGACGCGACGGTGCTTCTTCTGGCCATAAATATCCCCGCCGGAGGCGGACGGACGGTCAGGGCCGCAGGACGGCGCTTTCCTGCCGGGCGAGGCGGCGTTCGCGCAGGAACGTGTAGAGCCCCGCGCCGAGGATCAGCGTGGCGCCGGCAAGCGTCCAGCCGTCGGGACGTTCGCCGAAAACCAGCATGCCAAGCCCGGTGGTAAAGACGAGGCGGGTATAGCGGAAGGGTGCCACCGAGGAGACCGGGGCCATGCGCATCGCCATGGTGACGGCGAGGTATCCCGCCGCCGTCACAACGACTGCGCCGGCCATGTGGGCGAAGACGACGGGCTGCGTCGTGATCTGGGCGCCAGTGACGAGCAGCACGACGGCGCCCACCGGGAAGACCGCGGCGAAGCCGTAGGCCGAGAGCGCGATGGAGGGGATGCGCCCTGGGGTCACGCGGGTCACGAGGTCACGGGCCGCGAGACCGCTGACGCCGATGACCGGGAAGATTTCCCAGCCGCTGAAGCCGCTCCCACCGGGCCGGATGACCATCAGCATTCCCGCGAGCCCGAGCGTGATGGCGAGCCAGCGCCGCCAGCCCACCGGCTCGCGCAGGAAGAGCGCGGCGCCGAGGGTGACCACCAGCGGCGCGGTCTGCATGATCGCCGCCATCAGCGACAGCGGGATCTTCGACAGCCCGACGATCATGCCGAGCGCACCGATCATCTCGCAGAGGTTGCGCAGCATGACCCGCCGCTCGAAGGCGTCGGCGAGGGTCAGCGACACGCCCCGCAGCCGCGCGAGCAGCACGAACAGCAGCGTGGCACCGGTGCTCAGCATCAGCATGACCTGACCGACCGGTGCCACCTGCGAGGCGAGCTTGAGAAAGGCGTCGCTGGCAGCCAGCAACGCCATGGAAAGGACCATCAGCAGGATGGCGCGCAGCGTGTCCACGAGGTCAGGTGATGACGTCGGGGGCGTCGCGTCCGGTGCGTTCCCTGATCCCGGCGATGCTCTCGGCAGCGGCAATGACATCGGCGAGCGCGTCCTGCGGATCGAGGCTGAACTGCGCGGGGTCGGTCTCGACCTTCTCGAGGTAGACCCGCAGGGTCGCGCCCTCGGTGCCGGTGCCAGACAGCCGCAACACCAGCCGGCCGCCGCCCTCGAAGCCCACGCGCAGGCCTTGGCCCTCGGCGCGCGAGCCGTCGACCGGGTCGTCGTAGGCGAACTCGTCGGCGCCGGTCACCGTCAGCGGGCCGAAGCTCTTGCCGGGCAGATCCGCGAGCTGGCCCCGGACGTGGTCCATGAGCCCGCTGGCGGCGTCGCTGTCGACGGCCTCGTAGTCGTGGCGCGAGTAGTAGTTGCGGCCGTAGGTGGCCCAGTGCTCTTCCATCAGCTCGGAGACCGAACATTTCTTGACGGCAAGGATGTTGAGCCAGAACAGCACCGCCCAGAGGCCGTCCTTTTCGCGGACGTGGTCGGAGCCGGTGCCGAAGCTTTCCTCGCCACAGAGCGTGGCGCGGCCGGCGTCGAGGAGGTTGCCGAAGAACTTCCAGCCGGTGGGGGTCTCGTAGCAGTCGATGCCGAGCTTCTCGGCGACGCGGTCGACGGCCTGACTGGTCGGCATGGAGCGGGCGACGCCCTTGAGCCCGTCCCTGTAGCCGGGCACCAGCGTCGCGTTGGCGGCGAGAACGGCGAGGCTGTCGGAGGGCGAGACGTAGCACTTGCGCCCGACCACCATGTTGCGGTCGCCGTCGCCATCCGAGGCCGCGCCGAAATCGGGGCCGCTGTCGCTCATCATCTCGTCCCAGAGGGTCTTGGCCCAGGTCGGGTTGGGGTCGGGATGGCCCTCGCCGAAGTCGGGAAGCGGGATCGCGTTGATCACGGTGCCCGGCGACGCGCCGAGCGTCTCTTCGAGGATCCGCGAGGCGTAGGGTCCGGTGACCGCGTGCATCGCGTCGAAGCGCATCCGGAAGCCGGACCGGAACAGCGCGCGGATCGCGTCGAAGTCAAAGAGTTCGGCCATCAGCGCGGCGTAGTCGCCGACCGGGTCGACGATCTCGATCTCCATGTCGCCCAGCGTCACGGTGTCGGTCATGCGCAGGCCGACGTCGTGGCTTTCGGTGATGTGGAATTCGGAAATGACCTTGGTCGCGTCGAAGATCTTGCCGGTCACGCCTTCGGCCGCCGGGCCGCCGTTGGCGGTGTTGTATTTCACCCCGAAGTCGCCGTTCGGGCCGCCGGGGTTGTGGCTGGCCGACAGGATGATGCCGCCGTCGGCGCCACGCTTGCGGATGAGGTTCGAAGCGGCGGGGGTCGACAGCAGGGCGCGCTTGCCGACGATCACCTTCTTGGCGCCGCCCGCGGCGGCCATCCGCAGCACGACCTGCGCCGCCTGGCTGTTGAAATGGCGACCGTCACCGCCGAGTACGAGGGTCTTGCCCTCGACGCCGCCGATGCCGTTCCAGATGCTTTGAATGAAATTCTCGAGATAATGGTGCCCCTGGAAGACCGGGGTCTTCTTGCGAAGGCCGGAGGTGCCGGGCTTCTGGCCCTCGATCGGCTCGGTGGGAATGGTACGAATGGTGGTCATGGCTGTCGTCTCCTATCGCCCGGCACGTTTCATGATGTGGGCGCAGTTTGCAAGCACTTGGGATTGCGCGATTTCACCGACGCCGGCGGGGAGCCGCTGGCGCCAGTTCGGGTATTCGAAAACGGTCCCGGGCAGGTTCGGCTGATCCTCGAGACCAAGCACGTCCTCGACCTGCAGGGCAACCATGCGCGAGGCGGTGACGGCGAGCAGCGAGGCCATCGCCTCGGGCGCCTCGGGCGGAAAGCCGTTGCGGTAGGGGCTGGTGGCCCCGTCCATGCCCTCGACCTCGCGGCCGCGCCAGCCGAGCATGCCGTCCACGTGCTCGGGCGGGATGATGCCCAGATCGCGGCGCAGCACGATCTCGCGGCCTTCGCGCCAGCCTTTCCACGTCGGAAGGTCATGCGAGGAAAAGCTCGCGATGGCGCCCTCGGTGTACTCCTGCGGGGCCTTGTACCACGGTGGGTCGCCGGCGTGCTCGAAGCAGGTGAGCCGGCAGCCGAGGATGCCGCTCTGCGACAGTTCCTGCTGCAACCCGTCGGGGATCACGCCGAGGTCTTCACCGACGATGACGGCGTCGGCGCGGGCGGCCTCCATCCGGGCGACGGCAAGCATCGCGTCACGCGGCATGGCGACATAGGCGCCGGGATGGCCGTCGGGCACCCAGTAGGCCCGCTCGAAGCCGAGGATGTGGTCGATGCGCAGCGCGCCCGAGAACCGCAATTGCTGGCGCAGGGTCAGCGCCAGGGCCTCGAACCCGGTGTCGATGAGATGCACGGGGTTGAAGGGCGCGAGATGCCAGTTCTGCCCCTGCGGCGCGAAGGCGTCGGGCGGGGCCCCGAGGCTCGCGCCGAAGGCGAAGCTCTGCCGGTCCTCCCAGGTTTCGGCGCCGTGCGGATGGGTGCCCACGGCAAGGTCGAGGTAGAGCCCGAGGTCCATGCCGGCGGCGCGGGCGCGCGACTGGGTTTCGGACAGGGCGCCCTCGGCCTTGTATTGCAGCCAGGCGTGGAAGCGCACGCGGTCGGCCATCTCGTGCGCCGCCGTGCGAACGGCCGCGCCTTTCGGATCGTGGTATTCCTCGGGCCAGCTGTCCCAGTAGGCGCCGAACTTCTCGGCCAGCGCTTCGTAGATGGCGAAGGACTGGAGCGCCTCGCCCTCGTGGGCAAGGTAGCGGTCGAAGGCATCGCCGGGCGGGGCGACGCGGTATTCTTCCTCGAGCGCGTGCATCCGGGCCGGGATTTCCTCGGGCAGGTTCAGCACCGGGCCCGGATCGTCGGCCTGCGCCGCGGTCGGCAGGTAGAAGGGCGAGAACCGCCGGCGGTGCGAGGGCGTGTAGGGGCTGAAGCCGCCGGGATTGGTCGGAAAGCCCGCATGGATAGGGTTCACGCCGAGAAAGGCGGCGCCCTGCGAGCCAAGCCCCTCGGCGAGCGCGGCAAGATCGTCGTAACTGCCAAGACCGCCCTGTGACGGCGGACGCAGGCAGGCAAGCGGCGCCATGAGGCCCCACATCGGGCGCGGCAGCGGCAGGCGCGCCGGCGCGGACAGAAGCCAGCAGCGCGCGCCGTCGGCTTCGAGCAGGTGTCGGCCAAGCGGCAGCGCCGGCAGCGCGCCGCGCCCCTCGAGCTCGGTGCCGTCCTCGCAGCGGATGCGCCAGCTCTGCGGAAGGTTCATGCCGCAGGGCTGGTCGGCCTCGCAGACGTGGTAGCGGGGCAGCGCCGGATCGGCTTCCGGAGCGTCACCGTCGCCAAGGCCCATCGCGGCAAGAAGCGCCGCCTTGGTCTCGTCCGATGCCACTTGAGTTTCGCCGAACAGGTCCTTGAATTCAGGGATGATTCCGGCTTTCAGGGCGCGTTCGTGAAGGGTCGGGTCGGTCATGCAGGCTCCTCGACGAGCGCGACGACGGAGTTCTCCGCCAGGGTGAGTTCCGGTCCGACGGGCTCGGCGGCCAGTTCGGGGCTCGCGGTGTCGACATGGCGCACCCAACGAAACCCCTCGGAGATCGGGGGCAGCGTGATCTGCACCGCCTCTCCGGCATTGAAGGCAAGGTAGATCGCCTCTTCGCGCTGCGCATAGCGCGGCGTGCCGCTGGCCATGCGAAATTCGGCGCAGAGCACGCTGAGGTGCCCATTGGTCCAGTCGGCCCGGGTCATCTCGGTGCCGTCCGGGCGCCACCAGAAAAGGTCGGGCACACCGTCGACCTTGCGCGGCTGCGAATGCAGGAAACGCTTCTGGCGCAGGATCGGATGCGCCTTTCGGAAGCCGATCAGCCAGCGGGTGAAGGCAAGGAATTCCTCGTCGGCGGAGTCCCAGTCGATCCAGCCGATCTCGTTGTCCTGCGCGTAGGCGTTGTTGTTGCCCGATTGCGAATTGCCGATCTCGTCGCCGCCGAGGATCATCGGAGTGCCCTGGCTGAGCAACAGTGTCGCCATCATGTTGCGACGGCGCCGGGCGCGCGCGGCGTTGATGGCCTCGTCATCGGTCGGACCCTCGACACCGAAGTTGTCCGAGTAGTTCTCGCCGTGGCCGTCGCGATTGTCCTCGCCGTTGGCTTCGTTGTGACGCTCGACGTAGGAGACGGTGTCGGCGAGCGTGAAACCATCATGGGCGGTCAGCAGGTTGACAGACGACGTCGCGCGCCGTCCGGAATGATCGAAAAGCCCGGCGGACCCGGTGATGCGATCCGCCAGAACCGGGACGTGGCCAAGATCGCCGCGCCAGAAGCGCCGGACGCCATCACGATACTTGTCGTTCCACTCCGAGAACGGCGGCGGAAAGCCACCCAGCTGGTAGCCTCCGGGACCGATGTCCCAGGGTTCCGCGATGAGCTTTTTATTCGAAAGAACAGGATCTTGGCGAACGGCCTTGAAAAACGCTGAATTACTATCGAAGCCAGTGGCGCCGCGCCCGAGCGTGGCACAGAGATCGAAGCGGAAGCCGTCGACCCCCATGGTCGTCGCCCAGTAACGCAGCGAGTCCATCACCATGCGCAGCACCATCGGATGCTCGAGGTCGAGCGTGTTGCCGGTGCCGGTGTCGTTCACGTAGTGGCGTTTGTCGTCCTGCAGCCGGTAGTAGGCGCGGTTGTCGAGCCCGCGAAAGCTCAGCGTCGGCCCGTTCCCGTCGCCCTCGCAGCTGTGGTTGTAGACGACGTCGAGAATGACCTCGATCCCGGCGGCATGCAGCCGGGCCACCATGTATTGGAACTCCCACAGACCGCCTTGGCCAAGGTAGCGCGGCTCTGGAGCGAAAAAGCCCAAAGTCTGGTATCCCCAGTAGTTTACGAGCCCTTTTTGAACCAGGAAACGGTCGTTCAGGAAGGCATGCACCGGCAACAGCTCGACCGCCGTCACGCCAAGCCCGACAAGGTGATCGATCACCGGGTCGGAGGCGAGGCCAAGAAAGCTGCCGGGGTGTTTCACGCCGGGAAAGCGCTGGGTGAGCCCCTTGACGTGCGCTTCGTATATGACGCTTTCCTCGAAGGGGGTGCCCGGTGCCGCGTGACGCTGGCCCCAGTCGAAGCTCGGGTCCTCGACCACGCATTTCGGCATGAATCGGGCGCTGTCTCGCGTGTCGGGCGCCTCGGCGCCGCCATAGAGCGCGTCATGCCAGGTGGGATGGCCGGTCAGCCGACGCGCATAAGGGTCGAGCAGCAGCTTCGCGGGGTTGAAGCGGTGGCCGTCCTTCGGCGCAAAGGCACCGTGAGCTCGAAAGCCGTAGTGCTGACCGGGGGTGAGCCCCGGCACGCGGCCATACCAGATGTCGCCGTCACGCTCGGGCAGCGGCAGCCGTGCGGTTTCGGTCCCGTTCTCGTCGAAGAGGCATAGATCGAGGGCTTCGGCATTCTCAGAGAAGACGGCGAAGTTGACCCCGTCGCCATCGAAAGAGGCCCCGAGCTCTGCGGGGTTTCCGGCCAAAATGACAGGGTCGCTCATTCAGCCTTGACCATCTCGGCGTAGAGCGCCGCGTAGGCGGCGGCGGATTGATCCCAGCCGACGGGTGCGGCCATGGCGTTCTTCATCATCTTCTTCCAGGTGGTCTGATCTTCGTAGAGTTTGACCAGCTTCATCAGCGATTGCGCAAGAGCCTGCGCGGTCACGGGGTGGAACTGGAGCCCGGTCGCGGCACCGGCTGCCAATCCAGCAGGCGATGCGTTGATGACCGTATCGGCCAACCCGCCCGTGAGCGCAACCAGCGGGAGCGTCCCGTGACGCAGCCCGTAAAGTTGCGTGAGCCCGCAGGGCTCGAAGCGGGACGGCACCAGAATGGCATCGCCGCCCGCGATCATGCGGCGTGCGAGCGCCTCGTCGTAGCCGATGGTGACCGCGACGCCCGGGTGCGCCTCGCGATAGTCGAGGAACGCCCGCTCAAGTTCGCGGTTGCCCGAACCGAGCAGGACGAGTTGGCCACCCCGATCCAGAAGTGCCGGCAGCGCCTGCAGGAGGATGTCGAGACCCTTCTGCTCGGTCAGGCGCGAGACCACCACGCAGACCGGGCCGGGCCAGTCGGGCAGGCCCATCTCGTCGCGCAGCGCGGCGCGGTGCTTGGCCTTGCCGGCCGGGGTCTTGTAGGGCGGTGTCCAAATCGCCTCGTCGATGCCGTTCAGGATGCCGACGAGATCTTCCTGCCGGGCGCGCAGCACGCCGTCGAGCCCCATGCCGAACTCTTCGGTCATGAGTTCCGAAGCGTAGGTCGGCGACACTGTGCCGAGCTTGTCCGAGTAGACAAGACCGGCCTTCAGGGCGCTGATATTGTTGTAGAACTCGTATCCGTTCTCGGTGAATTCCGAGTGCGGCAGGCCGAGCGTCGAGATCATCTCTGGCGGCGAAATGCCTTGGAAGGCGATGTTGTGGATCGTCATCAGCGAGGCGACGCGATCGCTGGCGCCCAGCTCGCGGAGGTAGAGCGGTGCCCAGCCGGACTGCCAGTCGTGGCAATGCATGACCTGTGGCATCCACCCCTCGATCCCCTCGGCGCAGATCATGGCCGCGGCGCTGGAGAGGGCGGCGAAGCGTTCGGCGTTGTCATCCCAGTCGCGACCGTGGCCATCGAGGTAGGGTCCGGCATCGCGGTCGAAGAGATGCGGCGCGTCCAGCGCGTAGAGCACCTGGTCGCCGAGCGCGCCGCGATAGACCCGTGCGAAGCCTCCGAAGAGGTTGTCCCATTCCGCCACCTTGCGGCGCCGGCCGACCGCCTGCATCACCGGGCGATAGCCGGGCACGAGGGTGCGCATCTCGACGCCCTGTGCCGCCAGTGCCCCCGGCAGGGCGCCGGCCACGTCGGCCAGCCCCCCGGTCTTGATCAGCGGCACGCATTCCGAGGCGACGGACAGCACACGGGTCATTTCTCGGCTTCCCTCCGGTCCAGCATCCGCTGGGTGATGAGCGTCACGCCACCGGGGCTGACGCGGAACCACCGGGCGTCTTCTTCCGGGTCCTCGCCCACGACGAGCCCCTCGGGGATGTGTACACCACGGTTTATGACGACGTTTTTAAGCCGCGCGTGTCGTGCCACGTTGACATAGGGCAGCGCCACCACGCGGTTGAGCGAGGCATAGGAGTTGGTGTGACACATGGTTGACAGCAGCGACTCGCGGATTTCCGTGCCCGAGACGATGCACCCCCCGGTGACCAGCGAGCTTACCGCCGAGCCACGCCGGTCTTCCTCGTCGTGGATGAACTTGGCGGGCGGCAGCAGCTCGGAGTAGGTCCAGATCGGCCAGTCTCGGTCCCACAGATCGAGATCCGGGGTGAAATCGGTAAGGTCGATGTTTGCCTTCCAGAAGGCGTCGATCGTGCCCACGTCACGCCAGTAGGCCGGTGCATCGGGCCGGGTGCGCACGCAGCTGTCCTCGAAGCGATGCGCCTGCGCGGTGCCCTTTTCGACGATCTCGGGGATCATGTCGTTGCCGAAGTCGTGGCTCGATGCCTCGTTGTCGAGATCCTCGAGCAGCCGCTCGCGGAGGAATTCCCATGTGAAGACGTAGATGCCCATCGACACGAGCGTCTTCTGCGGATCGTCCGGAAGACCCGGCGGGTCGGCGGGCTTCTCTAGGAACGAAGTGATCCGGTCCTTGCCGTCGACCGCCATGCAACCGAAGGCGCTGGCCTCGCCACGATCCACCGTCAGGCAGCCCACGGTCACGTCGGCATTCGTCTCGACGTGCTGGGCGATCATCGCCTCGTAGTCCATCTTGTAGATGTGATCGCCGGCGAGAATGACGATGTAGTCGATGTCGTAGCTGTCGATGATGTCGATGTTCTGCGCCACCGCGTCGACCGTGCCGCGATACCACATCCCCTCAGTGACCCGCTGCGAGGCGGGCAGGATGTCGAGGAACTCGTTGCGCTCGGAGCGGAAGAAGTTCCAGCCGCGCTGGCAGTGGCGGATCAGGCTGTGGGCCTTGTATTGCGTGGCGAGCGCAATCTTGCGGATGCCCGAGTTCAGCGCGTTCGACAGCGCGAAGTCGATGATCCGGGTTTTGCCGCCGAAGTAGACCGCCGGTTTTACCCGGCTGTTGGTCAGTTCGTGCAGGCGTGAGCCGCGCCCGCCGGCCAGGACGAAGGCCATGCTCCGTCCGGCAAGGCGCTGTTGTCTCCAAGGCATCTCTCATCCTCCTCGTCATGCTGGGGGGCCGCACCCCTCGCTGCGGCGGTCCCCGTGATGTGGCCCCGTCTGTCTTGTCAGCCCTCGTGCACCAGGTAGATGGCCGAGAGCGGTGGCAGCGTCACGTCGGCATAGGCGGGCTGGCCATGGTGCGTGCCGTCCTTCGCATCGACCCCCCCGTAGTTGCCGCGGTTGCCGCCGCCGTAGAGTTCGGAATCGCTGTTGAGCGCCTCGCGCCAGCGGCCCTTGGCGGGCATGCCCACGCGATACGAGCCGTGTTCCTGCGGTGTCATGTTGCAGATCACCACAACGTCCGGGTCGCCGTCGTTGCCGTGGCGGATCCACGCGAAGACCGAGTTGGTCTGGTCGTCGCCGATGATCCACTCGAAGCCGCTCTCGAAGCAGTCTCGTGCGTAAAGCGCCGGCGTGTCGCGGTAGAGCGTGTTGAGATCGCGCACCAGCGCCTGCATGCCCGCGTGCTGCGGGTTCGACAGGCAGTCCCAGTCGACCTGCGCGTCGTGGTTCCATTCGGAACGTTGTGCGAGCTCCTGGCCCATGAACAGCAGCTTCTTGCCCGGATGGCCCCACATGAAGCCGTAGTAGGCCCGGAGGTTGGCGAACTTCTCCCACTCGTTGCCGGGCATCTTGCCCAGCATCGAGCCCTTGCCGTGCACCACCTCGTCGTGGCTGATCGGCAGGATGAAGTTCTCGGAGAAGGCGTAGACCAGCCCGAAGGTCATCTTGTGGTGATGATGGGTGCGGTAGAGCGGGTCGGTCTTCATGTATTCGAGGGTGTCGTTCATCCACCCCATGTTCCACTTGAAGCCGAAGCCGAGCCCGCCCTGGTCCACCGGCTGCGAGACGCCGGGATAGGCGGTGCTTTCCTCGGCCACCGTCATGATGCCCGGGTTCTCGCCGTAGGACTCCGTGTTGACGCGGCGCAGCAGGTCTATGGCCTCGTAGTTCTCGCGGCCGCCGTCCTTGTTCGGCACCCACTCGCCGGGATTGCGCGAGTAGTCGCGGTAGAGCATCGAGGCGACCGCATCCACGCGCAGACCGTCGGCGTGGTATTCTTCGAGCCAGTAGAGCGCGTTGGCGGTCAGGAAGTTGGCAACCTCGGCGCGGCCGTAGTTGTAGATCAGCGTGTTCCAGTCGCGGTGGAAACCTTCGCGCGGGTCGGCGTGCTCGTAGAGCGCGGTGCCGTCGAACTTGCCCAGCCCGTGCGGGTCGGTGGGGAAGTGACCCGGCACCCAGTCGAGGATGATGCCGAGACCGGCGCGGTGCGCCGCGTTCACCAGGTCGCGGAATTCATGCGGCAGGCCACAGCGGATCGTCGGCGCAAACAGACCCACCGGCTGGTAGCCCCAGGAACCGTCGAAGGGGTATTCGCTGATCGGCAGAAGCTCGATGTGGGTGAACCCCATCTCGGTCACGTACTCGACCAGCTCCTGCGCCGCCTCGATGTAGGAGATCGGCCGGTTGTCGTTCTTGCGGCGCCACGAGGGCAGGTGCACCTCGTAGACCGAGATCGGGGCCTCGCGCTTCTGGGCCTCGGCGCGGGTGGTCATCCATGCGTCGTCGGACCAGCCGTAGCCGGTGATGTCGCGCACGATCGAGGCGTTGGCGGGCGGATGCTCGGACCCGAAGCCGACCGGGTCGGCCTTGAGCGGCTGGATGGTGCCGTCGGGGCCGACGATCTCGTAGCGGTAGATCGCGCCGTCGGTAACATTCGGGATGAAGATTTCCCACACGCCGGTGGCGCCACGGCGGCGCATGCTGTGGCGCAGCCCGTTCCACCAGTTGAACTCGCCCACCACCGAGACCCGCTGCGCGTTCGGGGCCCAGACGGCGAACTGCGTGCCCCAGCAGCCCTCGTGCTCGCGGATATGGGCGCCGAGCGCTTCCCACATGCGGTGGTGACGGCCTTCGCCCAGCAGGTATTCGTCAACCTCGCCCAGCACCGGTCCGAACCGGTAGGCGTCCTCGAACTCCCACTCGCTGCCCTGCGCGGCCCCCTTGAGGTGATACGGCGCATCGCCCGGAACCTTGCCGCGAAACACGCCCGGCGCATCCTGCACCGGGTCGAGCGGATGGCTCGTGCCGTCGATCACGGCCCACATCTGGTGCGCGCCGGGATCGAAGGCGGTCACATACTGGGTGTCATCCGCGAAATGCGGCCCCAGCAGCGCGAATGGATCGTCGTGATGCCCTTGGATCAGGCGTTGAAAGTCCGAAGCGGTGGGGTGCTTTGCATCTGTCATGCCTTGGACTTTAGTGCCTTCGACGCCGTCTGCAATGGCCGACGTCGAAGGTATTGCCGTACCGGCAAATCAGCCTTGCAAGAGGCTCTTGGCGTTCCAGATATCGTGCATGTAGCCGCGGATCGTGCGGTCCGACGAGAACCATCCCGAGCGGGCGGTGTTGAACGCTGCCATGCGGGCCCAGCCCTGCGTGTCCTTGAAGGCCGCGTCCACCTCGCGCTGTGCGCGCCAGTAGTCGGTGAAGTCCGAGCATACGAGGAAGTAGTCGGCGCCTTCGAGGTTGTCGGCGATGCCGCGGTAGCGGTCGGGCTCGGAGGGCGAGAAGCGGCCCTCGCGCACGGCCTTGAGCGCGGCGGCAAGGCGCGGGTCGGCCTCGATGGCCTTGCGGGCGTGGGATTCGACCGTGCGGCGCTCCATGACTTCCTCGGCTGTCATGCCGAAGAGGAAGAAGTTCTCGGCGCCGACGTGTTCGCGGATCTCGACGTTGGCCCCGTCGAGCGTACCGACGGTGGGCGCACCGTTCAGCGCGAACTTCATGTTGCCGGTGCCCGAGGCTTCCTTGCCGGCGGTGGAGATCTGCTCGGAAAGGTCCGCTGCAGGAACGAGCCGCTCGGCCAGCGTCACGTTGTAGTTCGGCAGGAAGGCAATCTTGAGATACTTGTTGGTCACCGGGTCGGCGTTGATCACCGTGGCGGCGTCGTTGATGAGCCGGATGATGTCCTTGGCGAAGAAGTAGCCCGGCGCGGCCTTGCCGGCGAAAAGCTTGAGACGCGGCGTCCAGCCGGCATCGGGGTTCTCGCGGATCTCCTGCCAGTGGGCAATCGCCTCGAGGATGTTGAGGTGCTGGCGCTTGTACTCGTGCATCCGCTTGATCTGCACGTCGAAGAGCATATCGGGATCGGCGTGCAGCCCGTAGGTCTGGCCCATCCAGTTCGACAGCTCGACCTTGTTCTCGCGCTTCACCTGCGCGTAGCGGTCGAGCCACGCGCTGTCCTGGATGTGCGGCTCGAGCCGCTCGAGCTGCTCGAGGTCGTCCACCCAGCTCTCGCCGATGGACTCGGTGATGAGCCCTGCGAGGGCGGGGTTGCAGGCCAGCAGCCAGCGGCGCGGCGTGACGCCGTTCGTCTCGTTGACGATGCGGTCGGGGTGCAGGCGGTGCAGCTCCTCGAAGACGGTGGTCTTCATCAGCTCGGTGTGCAGCGCCGAGACGCCGTTCACGTGGTGCGCCATCACGAAGGACAGCTGGCCCATCTTGACCTGGTGGTCGGCGCGCATCGACTGCGTGCGGCTCGGGTTCTTCTGGGCGTGGGTGTAGTCGATCTGGTCGATCAGCTGGATGTGGCGCGGCAGAAGCCGGCCGAAGAGAGACTCGTCCCAGCTTTCCAGCGCCTCGGGCAGCAGCGTGTGGTTGGTGTAGGACAGCGTCCCGCGCGCGATCTCGACCGCGTCATCGAAGGGCAGGCCGCGCTCGTCGTGCAGGATGCGCACCAGCTCGGGGCCGGCGATCGCCGGGTGGGTGTCGTTGAGCTGGATCGCCACCTTCTCGGGCAGCTTGCGGATGTCTCCGAACTGGTTGTCGAAGCGGCGCAGGATGTCGCGCAGCGCGGCCCCGGTGAGGAAGTATTCCTGCTTGAGCCGCAGCTCCTTGCCCTGCTCCGTGGTATCGTCGGGGTAAAGCACGCGGCTGATCGTCCGCGCCAGCGCCTCCGGCGCGGCCGCACGGGCGTAATCGCCGTGATTGAAGGCGTCGAGGTCGAACGGGTGGATCGCCCGGCCGGACCAGAGCCGCAGCGTATTGGCCCAGCGGCCCTTCCAGCCGACGATCGGCGTGTCGAATGCCTCGGCCTCGACCTCTTCGGCGGGATGCCAGCGCACCGTCTCGCCGTGATTGGTCACATGGCCGCCGAAGCCGATGCGGTAGCGCACCTCGGGGCGTTCAAATTCCCACGCGTGGCGCTGGCTAAGCCAGAGCTCGGGCTGCTCGATCTGCCGGCCGTCGACGAAGCTCTGCCGGAACAGGCCGTGTTCATAGCGGATGCCGTAGCCGTGCGCGGGGCAGCCGATGGTCGACAAGCTTTCGAGGAAGCAGGCGGCAAGCCTGCCCAGTCCGCCGTTGCCCAGCGCCGCGTCGGGTTCGTCGGCGAGCACCTCGTGGTAGTCCTTCGAGAATTCAGCCAGCGCGGATTTCGCCTCGTCCACCAGCTCGAGGTTGACGATACCGTCCTCGAGCAGGCGCCCGATCAGGAACTCCATCGACAGGTAGTAAACGCGCTTCGCGCCGGTGTCATAGGTCGTGCCGGTCGCCTTGAACCACGCGTCGACGATCCGGTCGCGAACGGCGTAGGACAGCGCCATGCGCCAGTCCTCGAGAATGGCATGCTCCGGATCCTTGCCGAAGGAGTAGGTCAGATGGCGCAGAATGGCGTCGCGAAGAGGCGGTGTTTTCATCTGGATCATGACTTTTTTCTCGCTCGATAGGTGTCCGGTCACCCGGGGCGCGCTGGCCCCGCGTGTTACGGCTATCAACATTCCCTCGGGTCAAAAGGCAATAGCGGGGGTGGTCTACCCCGGGATTTGCGACTGTTCGGTTAAGTGACACGCACAACCGGTAAGCGCCGCGTAGTCGTCGGTGACAAGATGAACCGGGAACTGGTCCATGAACACGCTGAAGCGGCCCTTGTCGCGGAAGCCCTCGCGGAAGCCGCAGTTCAGAAGGTGCGGGCCGAAATGCCGGGCGACGCCACCGATCAGGTAGATGCCGCCGAAGGGCAGGGTGATCAGTGCCAGGTCGCCGCAGACCCGGCCAAGCAGGCGGGAGAACATCTCCACGGTGTTGGCCGCGCGATCATGACCTTCTTCCATGAGCTGCATGATCTCGGCAGCGTCGCGGGGATCCTCGATGCCGTCCTCGTCGCAGAGCCAGTTCCAGATCCGCTCGAACCCGCGGCCCGAAAGGAAATGTTCGACCCCGGCACCGTCATGCTTGCGCGAGACGTACTGGAAGAGCCGCAGCTCGTCGTCCGAGCGCAGCGCCATCGTCGCATGGCCAGCTTCGGACGGCGGAACCAGTGTCCGGTCACCGAGCCGGTAGACTGGGGCTGCGTTCATGCCCGTGCCGACGCCAACCACGAGCCGCGCGGCCTGCGGGCTGGCCTCGAGCCCGGGCAGGATCTCGGTGAGGTTGTCCTTGGAGATGTGGCCGAGCGCATGGCCCTGCGCCTGCAGGTCGTTGAGCACTGCCAGCGTCTCGGCGCCGGTGGCCTCGTGCAGGATCTCGCGATTGACCTCCCACGCGAGGTTGGTGAGCCAGCCGGCGCTGTCGCGCACCGGGCCCGCCATCGCGACGCAGGCGGCGCGGGGGGCCACGTCCTCTCGCCTGAGGTAGTCGCGCAGCACGTCGCCGATGCCGGCATGGTCGGCATTGGAGTAGCGCCGCACCGAATGTTCGAGCACCTTGGACCCGCGCGCCAGGGCGACGCGGGTGTTCGTGCCGCCGATGTCCGCCAGGACCGCATCCACCGTCTTGCTCATGCCTTGCTCTCCGTCAACGCTTGTTGGAGAGCGTGGTAGGAGGCTTTCGGCGTGCGCGCAAGCGTGTCGAAATCGACATGAACAAGCCCGAAGCGCTTGTCGTATCCGAAGCTCCATTCGTAGTTGTCGAGCAGCGACCAGAGGAAATAGCCCTTCACCGGAACACCGCGGGCGATGGCGCGGCGCACCTCGGCGAGATGGGATTCGATGTAGGCGATGCGGTGCGGGTCCTCGACCTCGCCGGCGACCGGATCGTCATGCGAGGCCATGCCGTTCTCGGTGACGTAGATCGGCAGCTCGCCGGTGTATTCGGTCGCCGTGCGTTCGAGGAACTGCAACAGCCCCTCGGGGTAGATTTCCCAGTCCATGTAGGTCTTGGGCAGGATGCCGCGCACCTCGTCGATCGCGGGCCACGGGCCCGTGCCGGGGGCAAGCACCTTGCGCGTGTAGTAGTTGATCCCGCACCAGTCGAGCGGCTGCGAGATGAGCGGCATGTCGTCCTGCCAGTTCGCGGGCAGGTGCGGCTCGAGCCCCTCGAGCACGATCTCGGGGTATTCGCCGCGAAAGACGCCGCCCATGAACCAGCGGTTGTAGAGACCATCGTAGCGGGCGGCCGCGGCGCGGGCACCCTCGCTGTCGTCGGCGGGATGGGCCCATTCGAGGTTGAAGACCCCGCCGAGCCCATTCATCCCGAGCCCGCGCATGACCTCGGTCGCGCGGCCGTGGGCAAGCAGCACGTGGTGCATCGCCCGGGCGGCGGCGCGGATGTCACGGATGCCCGGCGCCTGCCCGCCGAGGAAATGCGACAGCCATGCCACGCACCACGGCTCGTTGATCGGCGCGACGGTATCCACGCGGTCGCCGATCCGTTTCATGGCGACCTCGGTGAAGTCCCCGAACCATTGCGCGATGTCGCGGTTGCGCCAGCCCCCGAGGTCGGCGAGCGCCGAGGGCAACTCCCAGTGGTAGAGCGTGGCATAGGGGGACAGCCCGCGTTCGAGCATCGCGTCGACGAGCCGGTCGTAGAAGTCGAGCCCTTCGGCATTCACTGCACCGCGCCCCTCGGGCAGCACGCGGGCCCAGGAGATCGAGAAGCGGTAGGCGTCGAAGCCCGCGTTCGCCACGAGGTCGAGATCCTCGGCGTAGCGGTGATAGTGGTCGCAGGCGATGTCGCCGTTCTCGGCGCGCACGACGTTGCCGGGCGTGTCGGCGAAGTCGTCCCAGTGGGTGCGGCCGGCGCCGCCGAAGGAATGGCCTTCGATCTGGTAGCTCGAGGTGGCTGTTCCGAAGATGAAATCTTCGGGAAAATCCTTGCGTGACAGGAGCATGTGAATTGATCCTAGGTCTGTTTCGGGGCGGGCCCGGTCGAGCCGCCGATGATCAGTTGTGCCTCCATGAGGTGCGTTTCCGGAGGCTGGTCGGGTGCGGAGATCTGCCGGAGCAACATCTCGGCCGCGATCCGCCCCGCCTCGCGGACCGGCGAGCGGGTCGCGGTGAAGATCGGGACGTCGCGCCCGTTCGAGAGGTAGCTGAAGTCGTCGTCATGCGTGATGACCGACACGTCGCGGCCCATCTCGAGACCGGCCTCGTGGATGGCGCGACGCACGCCGATCGCGGTGATGAGCGAGGACGAGAGGATCGCTGTGGGCGGCTCGGGCAGGGAGAGCAGCCGCGTCGTCGCCTTGTAGCCGTAGGGCTCGGTCATTTCTTCGCTGAACATCAGCGCCGGGTCGCACGCGATGCCGCGTTCCTGCAGCGCATCCTTGTATCCGAGCCGCCTTCGGTGGGCGAAGTCCATGAACTCGAGGCCGTTGAGCAACGCGATGCGCTTATGCCCGAGATCGAGCAGGAAGGCCGTGGCGCGCCGGAACGCCCGCGCACTGTTCATGTCGACCCAGGAATACGGCTCGTCGAGGTCCGACGCCCGACCATGCACCACGAAGGGCATGTCGAGCCCCGTCAGGAAGGGGATCCGCCCGTCGGCCATCTTGGGGCCATGCACGATGATTCCATCGACGTGCCCCTTGGCCTTGAGACGGCGGTAGTTGTCGGCCTCGTCCTCGTCGCCGGTCATCGAGAGCGTCATGTCGTAGCCGGCCTTGAGGTAGGTCTCGGAGGCCCCGGCGACGAAATCGCCGAACACCGGGTTCATCATCTCGTGCCGCTTGGACACGGGAATCACGTGGCCGATGGCCATGGCGCGCCCGGTGGCGAGCCCCTTGGCGCGCTGATTGGGGGCATAGTTGAGGCGCTGCGCGGCCTCGACAACCCGCTGGCGGGTGGCTTCGCTCACCTCGGGGTAGCCGTTCAGCGCACGGCTGACGGTGGTCTGAGACAGGCCGAGATGTGCGGCGAGCATCTTGAGGTTCATCACTCCCCCCGTCCCCTCCAAAGCGCTTCGGGTATTTTCCAGCCTAACCGCAAACCGACCCCGGCGGAAAGATGTTTTCTGCGCGCCTTGAAAAGCTGCAGTGCGGCGCTAAAACTGTCGCAAACTATGGCGTTTCGCAATTGACATGGGAGGTCAAACGCGGGACGGTAAATTATCTTCAAAGCGCTTTGATCGACTCGTGTCAAAGCGACGAACGCGCGGGCTGTTTCCGCGACAATCGGGAGGACGATCTTTCATGACATTTCGCACCAAGCGCCACATTCTTTGCGGCACGGCGGCGCTCGCGCTGACGGCCGGGGCGGTCCAGGCACAGGACATGCCGTTCCCGGTGGGCGAGGGCGGCTTTCACTGGGACGGCTACAACAGCTTCGCGGAAAGCCACGACCTGAGCGGTGAGACCATCGAGATCACCGGCCCGTGGACCGGCTACGAGAAGGACAAGGTGGACATCATGTTCCGCTACTTCGAGGAGGCCACCGGCGCCGAGGTGAACTATTCCGGTTCCGACAGCTTCGAGCAGGACATCGTGATCTCGGCCCGTGCGGGCACGGCCCCCAACCTCGCGGTGTTCCCGCAGCCGGGGCTGGCCGCCGACATGGCGAAACAGGGTTACCTGACACCGCTGCCGGATGGCACCTCCGACTGGATTGCCGAGAACTACGCCGCCGGCGTCAGCTGGGTCGACCTCGCCACCTACGAGGGCGAGGACGGCGAAGAGCATCTCTACGGCCAGTTCTACCGCGTCGACCTCAAGTCGCTGGTCTGGTATTCGCCGATCGCCTTCGACGAGATGGGCTACGAGATCCCCGAGAGCATGGAAGAGCTCAAGGAACTGACCGAGCAGATCGTCGACGACGGCGGCACGCCGTGGTGCATCGGTCTCGGCTCGGGCGCGGCGACCGGCTGGCCCGCGACCGACTGGGTCGAGGATCTCATGCTGCGCACGCAGGAGCCGCAGGTCTACGACCAGTGGGTGAGCAACGAGATCCCCTTCGACGATCCGGCCGTGGTCGGCGCCATCGATGAATTCGGCTGGTTCGTGCGCAACGACGATTTCGTGCAGGGTGGCGCGCAATCGGCCGCGACGACGGATTTCCGCGACAGCCCCTCGGGCCTCTTCAGCGTTCCGCCGGAGTGCTACATGCACCGTCAGGCAAGCTTCATCCCGGCCTTCTTCCCGGAGGATGCCGAGCTTGGCGACAACGTCGACTTCTTCTACTTCCCGGCCTACGAGGACAAGGATCTCGGCAAGCCGGTGCTTGGTGCGGGCACGCTGTTCTCGATCACCAACCCGTCGGAGGCCACCAACGTCATGCTCGAGTGGCTGAAACTGCCGATCGCGCATGAGCTGTGGATGGCACAGGACGGCTTCCTCACCGCGCATGCAGGCGTCAATCTCGATGTCTACGCCACCGACGCGCAGCGCGCGATGGGCGAGATCATCAGCGAGGCAACGACCTTCCGCTACGATGCCTCGGACCTGATGCCCGCCGAGATCGGCGCGGGCGCCTTCTGGACCGGCATGGTCGACTACGTCACCGGCACCCCGGCCGAGCAGGTTGCCGAGACCGTTCAGAGCCGCTGGGACACGCTCCAGTAACGGCTCCGGCGAGAACCAGGATCCCCGCGCCCGGTCGGCGCGGGGACGACCAGACGACAAGGGCGAGAGCGCGAGGAGGCGCAGGGCATGTCACCGATCCTTCAGGGCATCCTGACCATCATCATCGGGGTCGGCGGGTGCGTGGGGTATTTCTTCCTCTCGAACCTCATTCTCGACCGCTTCATCTTCCCGCCGCGCAGCAATGACCAGGGCCGCAACATCGCCCGGGCGACCGCCGTGCGGCCGTGGCTGTTCCTGCTGCCGGCGATGCTGGCGCTCGGTCTCTACCTCGTCTACCCGGTGATCGGCAGCTTCATCCGGTCGCTCTACAACCGGTCCGGCAACACCTTCATCGGGCTCGACAACTACATTCAAATGTTCGGCGAGCATGGCTTTCGCGTGGCGCTGTTCAACAACTTCCTCTGGATCCTCTTCGTGCCCGCCGCGGCGACCTTCTTCGGCCTGCTGGTGGCGCAGCTCACCGACCGGCTGAACTGGGGCAGCATCGCCAAGTCGCTGATATTCATGCCGATGGCGATCAGCTTCGTCGGCGCCTCGCTGATCTGGAAATTCGTCTACGCCAACGACCCCGACATCGGCATCATCAACGCGATCCGGGACTACTTCGGCGCGCAGCCAATCGACCCGATGCAGATTCCGTTCTGGAACAACTTCTTCATCATGCTGATCATGGTCTGGATGCAGACCGGCTTTGCCATGGTGATCCTGTCGGCGGCGCTGCGCGGCATTCCCGACGAGACGGTCGAGGCCGCGATCATCGACGGCGCCAACCCGTTCCAGCTGTTCTTCCGCATCAAGGTGCCGCAGATCGCGGGCACCATCGTGGTGGTCTGGACCACGATCACCTTCCTGACGCTGAAGATCTTCGACATCGTCTACACGATGACCGGCGGCAACTTCGACACCGAGATCCTGCCCAGCTACATGATGGACTACATGTTCCGGGACGACGGGCGGGCCACCGCCGTGGCCTTCGTCATCATGCTGATCGTGACCCCGGTGATGATCTACAACATTCGCCAGGCGAAGCGGGAGGTCTGAGATGGACAATATTGCCGGGAAGAAATCCTCGCTGACCATCGTCACCCATCTTGCGGTGCTGGCGCTGGTGGTGATCTGGCTGATCCCCACCGTTGGACTTCTGGTCTCGTCCTTCCGCGACCGCGAGCAGATCTCGGAAACCGGCTGGTGGGCCGCGATGTTCCCGGTCGAGCAGGCGGTGCGTATCCGCCCCGAGGCAGACGGCGCCACGATGGACGGCGACTACGGCGTGCTCACCGGCAACCTCTTCTCGGGCGGCTCGGGCGAGGTGGCGGGCTTCGGCCTCATCGGGCGCGACCCCGGCGCCGCCGAACCGGGCCAGACCTATGCCTGGTACGAGGTGCAGGTCACCGACGAGAACGGCGAACCCGATGACGAGCGCATCGAGATTTCCTACCCGTCCGACGGCGAACCGGAGTTCCCGACAGAGACCGAGGACGGTCTGCCGATCACCCCCGATACCGCCGTGCTGCAGCGCTCGCTCACCGTGGCCGAGAACGGCGATTTCACCTATCGCGACGAGGGCGAGATCAGCCGCGCGCCGTCGATCTACATCGTGACCGAGCAGCCGCCCGACTTCGGCCTGCAGAACTACCGGCAGATCCTGACCTCGGACGGGATGGACCGGGCCTTCATCAACACGCTCACGGTGACGGTGCCGGCGACGGTCATCCCGATCCTGATCGCGGCCTTCGCGGCCTACGCGCTGGCATGGATGGAGTTCCCCGGCCGCGGCTGGCTGGTCGCCGCCGTGGTGGGCCTGCTGGTCGTGCCGCTGCAGCTCGCGCTGGTGCCGATGCTGAAGCTGCACCAGACCATCGGCATCGGGCAGAGCTTTCTCGGCATCTGGTTCGCGCATACCGGCTTCGGCCTGCCGCTCGCGGTCTACCTGTTGCGCAACTACATGATCGGCCTGCCGCGTGACATCATCGAAAGCGCCAAGGTCGACGGGGCCACCGACTTCCAGGTCTTCACCAAGATCGTCCTGCCGCTGTCGTTCCCGGCGCTTGCCTCCTTCGCCATCTTCCAGTTCCTCTGGACCTGGAACGACCTGCTCGTCGCCAAGGTCTTCCTCCCGGCCAATGCCGACAGCTGGGTGATGACGGTCAAGATCGCCGACGACCTTCTCGGCTCGCGCGGTGGCGACTGGGGCATCCTCGCGGCGGCGGCCTTCGTGTCGATCGCGGTGCCGCTGCTGGTCTTCTTCGCAATGCAGAAATACCTCGTGCGCGGCCTGCTGGCCGGCTCGGTAAAGTAAAGGATCTCTCCCCACATGACCGAAGTGCCGGACATGAACCCGAAACGATACCTCAAGAAAGACCCGGATTGGTGGCGCGGAGCGGTGATCTACCAGATTTACCCGCGTAGTTTCCAGGACAGCAACGGTGACGGCGTCGGCGACCTGCTGGGCATCGCCCAGAGGCTTCCCTACGTCGCCTCGCTGGGCGTCGACGCAGTCTGGATCTCGCCGTTCTTCCGCTCGCCCATGCATGACTTCGGTTACGACGTCAGCGACTATTGCGACGTCGACCCGATGTTCGGCAGCCTGGCGGACTTCGACGTCGTGATCGAGACCGCGCACATGCTGGGTCTCAAGGTGCTCATGGACCTCGTGATCTCGCACAGTTCGATCGAGCACCCTTGGTTCAAGGAAAGCCGCTCGTCGAAGGACAATCCGCGCGCGAACTGGTATGTCTGGGCCGACGCCAAGCCGGACGGAACGCCGCCCAACAACTGGTTGTCGATCTTCGGCGGATCGTCCTGGCAATGGGACCCGACCCGGTGCCAGTACTACCTGCACAACTTCCTGTCCGACCAACCGGACATGAACTTCCACGAGCCCGCCCTGCAGGACGCGCTGCTCGACGTGGCGAAGTTCTGGCTGGACCACGGTGTGGACGGTTTCCGGCTCGACACGGTGAACTTCTACACCCACGACAAGGAATTGCGCGACAACCCGGCACTTGCCCCGGAAGAGCGCAATCCGATCACCGCACCGGCGGTGAACCCCTACACCTGGCAGAACCACCTCTACGACAAGACCCAGCCCGAGAACCTCGACTTTCTCGCGCGGCTGCGCACGCTGATGAACCGGTACGACGCCGCCGCCGTCGGCGAAATCGGCGAGGATCAACGCGGACTGGAGGTGCTGGGCGACTACACGCGGGGCGACAAGTACCTGCACATGTCCTATGCCTTCGAACTGCTGTCCGACCATGCGCCGACAGCGCCCTACATCAAGACCGTCATGGACGACATGGAGGAGAAGGCGCCGGGCGGCTGGGCCTGCTGGGCCTTCTCGAACCACGACGTGGTGCGCCACATCAGCCGCTGGAACATCAGCGAGCAAGCGGCCCGGCTCTACATGACGCTGATGATGTGCCTGCGCGGATCGGCCTGCCTCTACCAGGGGGAGGAGTTGGGCCTGCCCGAGGCAGAGGTGGCCTTCGAGGATCTGCAGGACCCCTACGGCAAACGCTTCTGGCCGGCGTTCAAGGGCCGCGACGGGTCGCGCACGCCGATGGTCTGGGAGCCGGACACGCTCAACGGCGGCTTCAGCGAGAGCATGCGGCCATGGTTGCCGATCAGCCACGCGCATCTCGGCCGCACGGTGGCGACGCAGGAAAAGGATCCGCTGGCGATCCTGCACCATTACCGCCGGGCGATCTCGTTCCGGCACAATCATCCGGCGCTGATGAAGGGGGAGATCAGCGAGGTGAAATGCATCGGCACGGTGCTGACCTTCCATCGCTGTCTCGATGACGAGGAGCTGTTCTGCGGCTTCAACATCGGTGACGAGCCGGTGACGATCGACGCGCCCGAGGGGCGCTGGCACCAGGTGGGCGGAGAGCTGGGGTCGGCCGGGCCGCTGCCGGACGGCAAGCTGCATTTCGGGCGCTGGCAGCCCGTGCTGGCACTGAAGATGTGATGCGGGGGAGAGGACGCAAATGGCCGATCTGAAACTGAGCGATGTAGGCAAGACCTACGGCGGCGCGGTCGAGGTGCTCAAGCACATCGACCTCGACATCAAGGCGGGCGAGCTGATCGTCTTCGTGGGACCCTCGGGCTGCGGCAAGTCCACGCTGCTGCGGATGATCGCGGGGCTCGAGAAGATCTCGGCGGGCACGCTCGAGATCGACGGGCAGCGCGTCAACGACGTGCCGCCGGCGCAGCGTGGCATCGCCATGGTGTTCCAGAGCTACGCGCTTTATCCGCACATGACGGTGCGCGACAACATGGCCTTTGCGTTGCAGATCGCGAAGAAGTCGAAGGAGGAGATCGAGGAGTCGGTGCAGCGGGCGGCGAAGATGCTGCAACTTACCGATTACCTCGACCGCCTGCCGAAGGCGCTGTCGGGCGGTCAGCGCCAGCGGGTCGCCATCGGCCGGGCCATCGTGCGCGATCCCAAGGTCTACCTCTTCGACGAGCCGCTCTCGAACCTCGACGCGGCGCTGCGCGTGGCGACCAGGATCGAGATCGCGCAGCTCAAGGAGAAGATGCCCGACCGCACGATGATCTACGTCACCCACGACCAGGTCGAGGCGATGACGCTCGCCGACCGGATCGTGGTGCTGGCCAACAAGGGGATCGCGCAGGTGGGCTCGCCGCTCGAGCTCTACGAGACGCCGAACTCGGAGTTCGTGGCGCAGTTCATCGGCTCGCCTGCCATGAACCTGATGCCCGGCGAGATCACCGGCACCGGCGAGCGCACGACGGTGAAGCTCGAGCAGGGCGGCACGGCGGTCTCCGAGGTGCCGACCAGGGAGACGGACCGGGGGCTGAAGGTCAATGTCGGCATCCGGCCGGAGGATTTCGTGATGGCCGAAGGCGAGGCCGCCTACAGCGGCACCGTCGCGTTGACCGAGGCGCTCGGCGAGGTGACGCTGCTCCACTTCGAACCGGAGACCGGCGCCCCCGAGGGGCTGGTCGCGAAGCTGCCGGGCATCCACCGCGGTCTGCGCGGCACCGAGGTGCGGCTGGGTGCGGAGCCGTCGAAGGTGCATCTTTTCGCGAACGGGCAGTCGTTGCGCTACCGCTAGGTCCGGGCCGCTGCGGAGGTTAGACCTCGCGCGGTCCGCGTGGATGGCAATCGTGGGCGGGGGCTCTGCCCCCGTCCGCGCCTGTGCGCGGACTCCCCCGAGGGTATTTTCGAAGAGAAGAAGGACGGGCGTTGCGCGTGGTGGCGAAGCCCGTCGCCGCGCCGCCACGGTCAGCCGGTGCTGTCCTCGATGGTGAGCGCCTCGGCCGTCATCCGGTCGGGGAATGGGCCGGCGATGCGGCGGCCGGACACGCTGAGACGGGTGCCAGGTGCGAGCGTCTCCGGGCGGCGGTCGCGCAGGGTGACGATCCACTCGGTGCCGTCGTCGGTCACGAGCAGGATGTCGTCGGGCCCCTCGGTGCGCCTGTGCAGCAGGGTGCCGCTGATCTCGATCCTCGGGCGCCGCAGGTGCGACGCGCGGGCGCCACCCGCGATCAAGGTGCCGGCGCCAAGAACCCCGGCGATCATTTCCCTGCGCGTGAACCTCATCCTGCCGCTCCACCTGGTGTCCTTTCGGAAAAGTTAGGCGAAGCGGGCAGGGCTCGGATCACACGCTTTCGTGATCGGCGGATCAGCGCTCGATTTGACCGCCGGCGCGCTGCCAGTGCGCGAGGCCGCCGATGTTGTGGACATCGCCGTGACCGAAGCGGCGCAATGTCTTGGCGGCCATGGCGGAGCGGGCGCCGCTGGCGCAGTAGAGCGCGATCGGCTTGCCGGTGCCGAGCTCTGGCAGGTACTCCGGACTGCGGGGATCGCAGCGCATGGCGAGGGGCGCCATGGGCACGTGCAGCGCACCCTTTGCCTTGCCGGTCGCGGCGACCTCGGCGCCATCGCGGATGTCGAGGACCACGACGTCGCCGTCCCGCGATTTGTCGACGGCATCGCGGGCGGTCATCTCGGTGGGTCGGTGGCGGGAGAGGAAGGCGAACATCGGGGCGTCTCCGTGACTTTTGCCCAAGCGATATACATTCATAATGGCGAATGTAAAGTCGTCGTGGTAAAGTTCCCGCTATGTTCTTCATTTGAGATTGGCGAAACGCCGCGCTTCGCCTATGTAACGGGCAACCCCGTCCGGAGGCCCCATGCCCGAGCTGAAGCAGATCGAAGTGCGCGGCGCGCGCGAACACAACCTGAAATCCATCGACGTGGACATTCCCCGCGACGAGCTGGTGGTGATCACCGGCCTGTCGGGCTCGGGGAAGTCCTCGCTTGCCTTCGACACGATCTATGCCGAGGGACAGCGCCGCTACGTCGAGAGCCTGTCGGCCTACGCGCGGCAGTTCCTCGACATGATGGAGAAGCCCGACGTCGACCAGATCTCGGGTCTCTCCCCGGCGATCTCGATCGAGCAGAAGACGACCTCGAAGAACCCGCGCTCGACCGTGGGCACGGTGACGGAGATCTACGATTATCTCCGCCTGCTCTTCGCCCGGGTCGGCACGCCCTATTCGCCGGCAACCGGCCTGCCGATCGAGGCGCAGCAGGTGCAGGACATGGTCGACCGGGTGATGGCCCTCGAGGAGGGGACACGCGGCTACTTGCTCGCGCCGATGATCCGCGACCGGAAGGGCGAGTACAAGAAAGAGATGCTGGAGCTGCGCAAGCAGGGATTCCAGCGGGTCAAGGTCGACGGGCAGTTCTACGAGCTCGACGAGCCGCCGACGCTCGACAAGAAATTCCGCCACGACATCGACGTGGTGGTCGACCGGATCGTCGTGCGCGAGGGGCTGGAGACGCGGCTTGCAGACAGTTTCCGCACGGCGCTCGACCTTGCCGACGGGATCGCGGTGCTGGAAACGGCCCCGCGCGAGGGCGAAGGCGAGCCGGAGCGCATCACCTTCTCCGAGAAATTCGCCTGCCCGGTGAGCGGCTTCACCATCCCCGAGATCGAGCCGCGGCTGTTCTCGTTCAACGCGCCCTTCGGGGCCTGCCCGGAGTGCGACGGCCTCGGGGTCGAACTGTTCTTCGACGAGCGGCTGGTGGTGCCTGACGCGACGCTCAAGGTTTCGGACGGGGCCATCGCGCCGTGGCGCAAGGGCAAGTCGCCGTATTTTCTTCAGACCATCGAGAGCATCGCGAAGCACTACGAGTTCAACCGCAACGAGCGCTGGAAGGATCTGCCGAAGCACGTTCAGCAGGTCTTCCTGCACGGCTCGGGCGACGAGGAGATCCAGTTCCGCTACGACGAGGGTGGTCGCGTCTACCAGGTCAGCCGGGTGTTCGAGGGCGTGATCCCCAACATGGAGCGGCGCTACCGCGAGACGGACTCGAGCTGGGTGCGCGAGGAATTCGAGCGCTACCAGAACAACCGGCCCTGCGGGACCTGCGGTGGCTACCGGCTGCGCGAGGAAGCGCTGGCGGTGCGCATCGGCGATCTGCACATCGGCCAGGTGGTCGAGATGTCGATCAAGGAAGCCTACGCCTGGATCGACACGGTGCCCGGCGCGCTGACCAACCAGAAGAACGAGATCGCCCGCGCCATCCTCAAGGAGATCCGCGAGCGGCTTGGGTTCCTCAACAACGTCGGGCTCGAGTATCTCACCATGTCGCGGGCGGCCGGCACGCTGTCGGGCGGCGAGAGCCAGCGCATCCGGCTGGCCTCCCAGATCGGCTCGGGGCTGACGGGGGTGCTCTACGTCCTCGACGAGCCGTCGATCGGCCTGCACCAGCGCGACAACGACCGGCTGATCGGCACGCTGAAATCGCTGCGCGACCAGGGCAACACGGTGATCGTGGTCGAGCATGACGAGGACATGATCCGCCAGGCCGACTATGTCTTCGATATCGGCCCCGGGGCCGGGGTGCATGGCGGGCAGGTGGTGAGCCACGGCACGCCGCAGGCCATTGCCGACGACCCGGCGAGCCTCACCGGCCAGTATCTTGCCGGCACGCGCGAGATCGCGGTGCCGAAGACGCGCCGCAAGGGCAACCGCAAGAAGCTCAAGGTCGTGAAGGCCACCGGCAACAACCTCAAGGAGGTGACCGCCGACTTCCCTCTCGGCAAGTTCATCTGCGTGACCGGCGTTTCGGGCGGCGGCAAGTCGACCCTGACCATCGAGACGCTCTACAAGAACGCCGCGATGAAGCTCAACGGCGCGCGCGAGACGCCTGCGCCCTGCGAGACGATCCGCGGCTTCGAGCATCTCGACAAGGTCATCGACATCGACCAGCGGCCGATCGGCCGCACGCCGCGCTCGAACCCGGCGACCTACACCGGGGCCTTCACGCCGATCCGCGACTGGTTCGCGGGGCTGCCCGAGGCCAAGGCGCGCGGCTACAAGCCCGGGCGGTTCTCGTTCAACGTGAAGGGCGGCCGCTGCGAGGCCTGCCAGGGCGACGGTGTCATCAAGATCGAGATGCACTTCCTGCCCGACGTCTACGTCGAGTGCGAGACCTGCAAGGGCGCGCGCTACAACCGCGAGACGCTCGAGATCAAGTTCAAGGGCAAGTCCATCGCCGATGTGCTCGACATGACCGTCGAGGAGGCGCAGGACTTCTTCCAGGCGGTTCCGAGCATCCGCGAGAAGATGGATGCGCTGATGCGCGTGGGGCTGGGCTACGTGAAGGTGGGCCAGCAGGCGACGACCCTCTCGGGCGGCGAGGCGCAGCGGGTGAAATTGTCCAAGGAGCTGGCGAAACGCTCGACCGGGCGGACGCTCTATATCCTCGACGAGCCGACCACCGGCCTGCACTTCGAGGACGTCCGCAAGCTGCTCGAGGTGCTGCACGAGCTGGTCGAGGCCGGCAACACGGTGGTGGTGATCGAGCACAACCTCGACGTCATCAAGACCGCGGACCACATCATCGACATCGGCCCCGAGGGCGGTGACGGCGGTGGCGAAATCGTTGCCGTGGGCACCCCGGAAGAAGTGGCCGAGGTCGCGCGGTCGCATACGGGGCATTACCTGAAGCCGATGCTGACCTCGGGCAAGGTGGCCGCCGAGTAGGGCGGCGCCACGGGTATCGGCCCACCGTGGATCTGGCGATGGGCAAAATAAAACGGGCCGGTGATGACCGGCCCGTTTCGCGTTGGTTGGCGTGTTGCTGCGACAGCTTACTGCGACAGCGCCGAAAGCGCGCCGATCACGTCGAGCACGCGGCGGGTGTCCGGGTCGACCCGGTAGACCACGTTGTCGTCGCGGTAGTAGGTGCCGGTGCGGGTCAGCCCGTAGCGCTCGGGGTTCTCGATGACCTCGCGCATACCGTCATAGCGGTCGCCTTCGCTGAAGCGATAGCGGTGGGTTTCCTCGCGGCGCTCCTTCGTCTGTTCGTACTGCTTGCGCTGCGGCATCTTCTTGGCCTGTCCCGGCGGGACACAGCCCTTGTCCGCCAGACCCGGAGGGCAGCCCTTGGGGCTTGCCGTCGCGGTGAGCGGCATGCTCAACGCGGTTGCGGAAAGGGCGACAAGTGCGATCTTGCGAAACATGAGATGTCTCCTGCTTTGATATTCGTCAGGAGTTGAACGCACATCTCGCCGATTTCCGTTCAGAAAATTTTTGACAACGGCGAAGATCGGCCAACCTGCCCGGCAGTCATTTGCCGATCGAACAGGTATTTATGCCGAAAACCGAATAAATCGGGCATGTTCCGAGAAGCCCCGTCACCAGCGGAATGATGCCGAGCAGGTAGAGCCAGCTGTAGGGGCCGTCGGTCAGGAAGAAGGCGAGCACGAGAAGCGCACCGACGACGATGCGGACGACCTTGTCGATGCCTCCGACGTTCTTGGCAAACATGATGTGATCCTTTCGGGATGATGGAGCCGTTTTGTGCCCCATCATCGCGCAGGCGGCATCGCATGTCTGTGATATGGTCACAGAGCGGTGGTTATTGCGACCAGTCGGGCGCGCGCTTTTCCAGAAACGCCGCGATGCCTTCCTCGGTGTCGCGCCAGAGCATGTTTTCGACCATGACCTGGCCCGCGTAGGCGTAGGCCTCTTCGGTGGTCATGGCAGCCTGCGCGTAGAACGCTTCCTTGCCGATCTTCACCGCCGCGCCGAGCTTGCCCGCGACGGTCTCGGCAAGCTCCTCCGCCGCCGTCTCGAGCCCATCGGCCGGCACGACCCGGTTCACGAGACCCATGCGGCAGGCCTCCTCGGCGTCGGCGAAACGACCGGTCGAGAGCATCTCGAAGGCGTGTTTCGGTGCGATGTTTCGGGTGAGCGCCACCATCGGCGTCGAGCAGAAGAGCCCGATGTTCACGCCGTTGACGCCGAAGCGCGTGCCTTCGGCCGCTACCGCGAGATCGCAGGAGGCGACGAGTTGGCAACCGGCGGCGGTGGCAATCCCGTGCACCTGCGCGATTACCGGCTGCGGCAGCTTCTGGAGGCCGGTCATCACCGAAGAGCAGCGGGCGAAGAGGTCCGCGAAATAGGCGCGGCCGCCGTCCTCGGCCTGTCGGCCCGCCTGCATCTCCTTGAGGTCGTGCCCGGCGCAGAACACCTTGCCCGCGCCCGAGAGCACCACGGCGCGGATCTTTCGGTCTTCGCGCAGTGCCTCGATCTGCTCCTGCAATGCGGCCAGCATCGCGTCGGAGAGCGGGTTGAGCCGCTCGGGCGCATTCAGGCGCAGGTGCGCGACCGCCCCTTTGTCGTGACGTTCCAGGATCCCCATCTTGTCCTCCCAATGGCTTTCGGGGCAGCTTAGCCAGCGCAGGGCAGGGAGGAAAGCATGGCGCTGAAGTTCACGATACTCGAGATGGAGGCCTATCTTGCCGAGGTCTTTCCGCAGGTCGACGGCATGTTCGGGATCGACCGCATGGACGAGGCCCTGCTGGTGATGCGGCTGCATGTCTCGGACAGCCACTTGCGGCCCGGCGGCACGGTCTCGGGGCCGTCGATGTTCGCGCTGGCGGATGTTGCGGCCTATGTCGCGACGCTGGCGCGGATCGGCAGGCAGGCACTGACGGTCACGACCCATTGCTCGATCGACTTCATGCGCAAGCCGGTATCGGGTGCCGACATGCTGGCCGAGGCGCGGGTGCTGAAGATGGGCCGAAGCCTGAGCGTGACCGACGTGCTGCTGTTCTCGGAAGGCTCCGACAAGCCGGTCGCCCATGCCTCGCTGACCTATTCGATCCCGCCGGTGCCGGTGGGCTAGGTCAGAGCATGTGTGCGTGGGGCCAGAGCGCTGCCGCCTCGGGAAGCCGGGCGAGCACGGTTTCGTAGTCGCGCGCGAAACTCGGGAAGACCTCGGCGGCGAGCCCGTCGGGCAGCGCGCTGCGATCGCCCGCCGCGTTGACCGGCGCGCCGCCCGCTTCGGGCCGCGCGGGGATGCCGACATAGTCGGACAGCGCCGAGATGGTTCGGGGCGTGAAGAGATGCTCGTAGAGGGTAACGAATTGCCGATCGCGCGGGAACACCGCGTCGAGCCGCGCGAGTGTCACGTGGTAGTCGGGATCGGTGGTGCCGGTGCCGCCGGGGGCGAAGAAATGCAGGAAGGCCTCGCGGTCGGACAGGTCGTCGGCAAGCTTGCTCTTGCGGCGATACATCTTCAGCAGCGACCATGCTCGCTCGATGGGGTCGCGCAGGGTGAAGACGATCTTCACCGTGATGTCGCGGGCGGCAAAGCCCACGTCGATCCGGCGCAAGGTCTCGACGGAAAGCGCCGCGTAGCCGGGGGTCACGTCGCCGGTCAGCCAGGTGCCGGGGCGGTCGAGCAGCCCGGCGAAATAGGGCACGTAGCGGTTCGTGTCCTGTTGCAGGTGCCAGCGCAGCACCTTTCCGCGCGGCTTCAGCCCGAAGCGGCGGTGCAGGGCAAACTCGGCCCGCCGGTAGGCCGGCGGCTCGGGCATCAGGAAATGCGCCTTCTCCGGCACCGTGGCCGCGTCCCAGACCTGCATCTCGCCGAGCGGGCCCATATCGGCGCCGGGCGCGTCGCCGAGGTAGGTGCGGATCCAGGTGGTGCCGGATTTCGAGGCGCCGGGGCAGAGTATGAAGGTCTTGGCGGGCATGTCGCGCGGGCTTTCGAGTTCGGGCCGGGTGGGGCTCTGCCCCGCCGCGGCTGCGCCGCGACTCCCCGGGATATTTCTGGCCAGAAGAAACGCCGGGCGGTGTCTCCGGCAGGCCGGAGTCAGGCGTCGGGCGGGATGAGACCGAGGCCGCGAAGGTAGATGCCGATGCCGCTTTCCAGGAGCGCTTCGGGCGGGAAGGGCGATTGCGTGCCCGGCGAATTGCGGGCGAAAAGCTCGACCACGCCGTGCGACAGCGCCCAGATGTGGGCCGAGACCATCGACGGCGGCGGCCGCTTGGCCGGCGGGATGTGTTGCGAGAGCTCCTCGGCGGCGCGTTCCTGCACGCCGCGGGCGCGGGTGGAGACGGCGGCGAGCTCGGGAGAATGGTTCACCGAGATGCCGCTTTCGAACATCGCGATGTAGTGGCCGGGGTGGCGACGCGCGAAGGCGAGATAGGCGCGGCCTGTGGCCTCCAGCGCGGCAAGCGCCGAGGGTTGGCCGGTCTCGTAGGCGTATTGCATGAGGTCGGCGAAGATCTCGTAGCCTTGCCGCGCGGCCTCGGCGATGAGGTCCTCGCGTCCGCCGAAATGCCGGTAGACGGCGGCGGGCGTGACGCCGGCCTGCTTGGCGGTCTCGGACAGGGTGAAGCCCGTGGGGCCCTTCTGCTCAATCAGCACGAGGGCCGCATCGACCAGCGCCTGCCGCAGGTTGCCATGGTGATAGCCGCGTTTAGGCATCCCAGATCTCGGGACCGCCGGCGATCTTCGGGTCGGGCACGCCGACTGCCTTCTCGTCCTTTCCGGAATAGTCGAGATGGTCGAGCACGTGCCGGATCGCTGCGATCCGTGCCCGGCGCTTGTCATCGGAGCGGATGATGGTCCAGGGGGCCTCGGCGCTGTGCGAGCGGGACAGGGTCTCGCGCATGGCTGCGCTGTATTCGTGCCAGAGCTTCAGGCCCTCGACGTCGATGCTGCTGAGCTTCCACTGCTTGAGCGGATCCTGCTCGCGGGCGACGAAGCGGCGGAGCTGTTCGGCCCGGCCGACGTTCAGCCAGAACTTGAAGAGCAGGATGCCTTCCTCGACGAGCATCTTCTCGAAGTCGGGCACCTGCGCGAAGAAATGCTCGCGCTGCGCCTCGGTGCAGAAGCCGAAGACCTTCTCGACGACGCCGCGATTGTACCAGCTGCGGTCGTAGAAGACGATTTCTCCGCCGCTCGGAAGGTGGTCGATATAGCGCTGGAAATACCATTGTGTCGCCTCGGTGTCCGACGGCTTCGAAAGCGCCACGACGCGGGCGCCGCGCGGGTTGAGGTTCTCGCGGAAGCGCTTGATGGTGCCGCCCTTGCCGGCGGCGTCGCGGCCCTCGAAGACGATGGCGATGCGCTGGCCGGTCGCCTTGGCCCAGCTCTGCATCTTGACCAGTTCGATCTGCAGCGCGTCCATCTCGCGGCGGTAGGCCTTTTTGCCCATTTCCTCGGAATAGGGATAGGAGGCCGAGAGGATTTCATCCTTGTCGGCGCGCCGCAGGGTGTTGCGGATGTCCTCGGGGGCATCGTTGTCGAAGAAGGCGCTGATCGCGCCATCGAAGGGAAGGGTCACGGCCGGAGTCCTGTCTCTTGTTTTTCCGGGCACTATGGAATGTGAAAGGCCTTAACGCAAACCCGCGCGCGCAGCGGCGCGGTCGATCGCGGCGCCCATTTCGGCGGCCGCCGCGTGCTGCGCGGCGTGGCCGATCCCGGGCAGTACCACGAGGTTCGCGTTGGGGATCTGGCGTGCCGTCGGCACCGAGTGGATCTGCAGCCCGACGGTGGTGTCGGCATCGCCGTGAAGCATCTCGACCGGCAGGTCGAGCTGTGGATATTGCGGCACCATCCGGGCGATCTCGGCCTTGAGGCTCGCGCGCTGCAGGGCGTTTTCGCGCAGGGTTGCGGGGCGCAGGGCAAGCTCGGCGCCGATGTGATCGGCGTAGCCTGCAGGCACCGGCTGCGGCGCGAAGACGCCGGCGATGGCGTCCTGCACGCGCTCTTCGCCGGCAAAGGCCGAAATCGCAGGGTTTGCAATGGCGGCGAGCGGGCCCGAGGTCAGCCGGTAGAAGAACGGCAGATCGGTGTCCCAGGTCTGCGAGGCCGCCGAGACCAGCACCAGCGCCGAGAGATCCGACGGGTGTCGCGTGGCCCAGGCGAGCGCCACCGCGCCGCCGTAGGAATGGCCGAGCACGATGGGCCGGGTGGCGCCGAGCTGATCCGCGGCATCGGACAGCAGCGCCGCCTGCTCGTAGATCGAGGCGCCGTCGCGGTCTATGCGCGGCGTGTAGCCCATGCCGGGCCGGTCGAAGGCGATGACCCGGTAGCGCCCGGACAGCCGGTCGACCGCGTCGAAGGTCCAGTCCCGGAGATTTCCGCTGGCGCCGTGGATCAGCACCAGCGCCGGGCCCGAGCCCTTCTCGACGTAGTGCACGCGGTGGCCATCGATCTCGAGAAAACGCCCCTCGGGCGGATAGGCTTCCCGGGCTTCAGCCACGGTTTGCCCGGCCTGCCGATCCGTCACCCCGCAGGAGGTGGCGATGATAAGGAGAAGGGAAAACAGGGCCTTGCGCATGGAACCTCATGCCACCGGACGGGTCCGCCAGTCCGTCTTGTCGACGCCGATGCGGTCCATGTCGAAGGGGGTGGTCTGGTAGATCTCGTTGATCCAGTTGCCGTAGAGCAAATGCGCCTGGCTGCGCCAGCGGTTCTGCGGCATCTTCGTCGGGTCGTCGTCGGGGTAGTAGTTCGCGGGCACTTCGATGGGTTTTCCGGCCGCGACGTCGCGGTCGTACTCTTCCTTGAGCGTGCCGTTGTCATACTCGAGATGGTTGAAGATGTAGAGCGCGCGGTGGCAGGGATCCTCGACCAGCGCGGGGCCGGAGACGGCGCTGTCAATGAGGATCGGCAGACCGGCGGCCTCGATGTCCTCGCGGCGCACCTCGGTCCAGCGCGACACCGGCATCACCATGTCGTCGGAGAAGCCGCGCAGGTAGGGCGAAGCCTCGGCCACGCAGCGGTGACGCGGACAGCCGAAGGCCTTCTTCTCGAGCATATGCTTCGGCACGCCGTGGAAATGGTTGATCATCGCCATGCCGCCCCAGCAGACGCCGAAGGTCGAATGCACGTTGCGCTGCGTCCAGTCGAAAATGTGGGTGAGCTCATCCCAGTAGGTGACCTGGTCGAAGTCGAGATGCTCGATCGGCGCGCCGGTGATGATCATGCCGTCGAACTTCTCGCCCGCCGCCTCGACCTCGGCGAAGGTCCGGTAGAAGGCATCCATGTGCTCTTCGGCGGTATTGCGGGTCTGGTGCTCGCTCATGCGAAGAAGAGATAGGTCGATCTGCAGCGGTGTCGCGCCGATGAGCCGGGCGAACTGCGTCTCGGTGGTGATCTTCTTGGGCATCAGGTTGAGCAGCGCGATGCGCAGCGGACGGATGTCCTGCCGGGCGGCGGCATCCTCCGGCATGACCATGACGCCCTCGCGGGTGAGGACGTCGAAGGCGGGCAGGTCGGAGGGCAGCTTGATGGGCATGTATCGGTCTCGTTTTTTGAACGCCACAGATAGGATACCGGCGACGGCAGGACAAGCACTGCAGGACACAGCGCGTTCGCGGGCACGCACAAGGGCTGTGCCTCGGGATGAGTTGGCAGGGTCGGGCTCTTGACGGCGGATTGTTCTGGTTGCGCCCCGTTCCGCACCTCGGGCGCGATGGGCCCGATGCCGGTGCAGCATGGGCCCGACGGCCCCCTTGCAAGGGGTGCGGGCAAGCTCACGCTGCGGGTGCAGCCTAGCATGACTTCGGGGAAGCGCAATGCATCTCGCCGGGGCGATATGTCCTCAGCCGGGCAGCGCGGCGCCGATGACCTCGGTGAAGTCGGCGTGATCGCGGACGGTGGCCATGTCGGCGGCATCGACCGTGATTCCCCAGTTCCGTGCCATCGCCTCGTAACGGGGCTGCCGATGCGCCAGCGCCCGGGCATAGACCCAGCGGATGAAGGCGTCGGGGTCGACCCGCGTCTCGGAAGTGCCGGTCTCGTCGAGATACTGCGTCCAGCAGGCGGCGATGAACGCGGGCTGGTAGGCCATTGGCTTCGGCTCGCGGTCGAAGCGGCGGACGAGTTCCTCGGTGTGGGCCTCGCTGCCACGGATCCAGACCATCAGCGCCTGCTGCGACAGGTGGCTCAGGATCGGGTCGGCGGGGTCTTCGGGGTCGACCCATTCGCAGATCGAGCCGCCGGTGTCGCAGACGAAATGCGGGTAGCCGTAAAGCTCCTGCGCGCGGTCGATGAAGTAGCCCGTGTCGAGCAGCGCCTGCTCTTCGGCGCGCTGGAACTGGTCCTGCCGCATCTGGTAGGTTTCCATCGGAAGGCCGCCCTTGTCCGGGTGGCCGGGCTTGCCGAGGTAGGCCGACACGGGCTTGAGGTTGTGAAAGCTCATGTTGGCGCCGATGTAGATCGAATCCGTCAGCAGCAGCTCGCGCAGGAAGGGCACCTTCATCGCCTCGCGCTTGGCGTTGTCGGCGATGTATTCGCCCATGTAGCGGGTGCCGATGCGGTAATCGATCGAGTAGTGGAACCAGTCGCCGGTTTCGCGCAGCAGCGACGAGACATGGGTCTTGCCGAGGCCAGACATCGCGTAGAGAACCACACGCTTGTGCGGCGCGGCGCGCCAGTCCGTCGCGGTGTCATAGAGCATTTCGTGGGGTCCTTCCGACTCGTCCGGATCACAGGGTTATTGACCGGCGCAGGTCGCGTCAAATGCCGCGCCGCGGCGGCCCGAGGATCGGACCGCCGCGGCGTGTGGTTGATATGCCCGGGTGGGCGGAAGGCGATCAGAAGCGGTAGGTCAGTTTCAGCCCTACGCCCCAGGCCGAGTTGTCCTCGAACGAGGCACGCGCCATGTCGGGGGTGCCGGTCTCTGGCTTGGCGTCGCCCAGCCAGAAGTGGCTGACGGCCCCCGACAGGCTGACTTTCTCGTTGAAGTCATAGCGCCCGCCGACGCGCAGCTGCGTGTAGCCCGTGGTCGGCGCCAGCGGCGAGACCAGTTCGTCGCCCGGGGCCTCGTAGGTGACGCTCACCGCGCCCGAGAGCTTCTCGTTGAAGCGGTGCCCGACGCCGAGCGTGTAGGACGTGCTGTTCTCGAGATCGATGAGCCCGCCGCCGGTGACCGCGACGAACCGGTCGGGATCGACGCGGAACTGCGCGTGATGCACGTAGCGGATCGAGCCGAAGACCAGGGTGTCCTGCGCGACGCCGGTCTGGAAGTCGAGGTTCCAGCTTTCCGGCGTCTTCACCTCGGTCGTGCCGGTGGCGTTCAGCAGCGGCATCGCCGGGATCGGGCCGGGGCCGTCCGGATCGACGAGCGGGCCGCTCTCGGTGGTGTCCATGTCGTGCGTGATCGCCGAGTTGTAGGTCAGTGCCACGCGCAGGCCGATCTCGCGTTTCTCGTAGGCAGCGCCTAGGACGTAGCCGGTGCCCCAGGTCTTGTCGAGGTTCACCTCGTAGCCGCTGACCGGACCGTAGGCGGCCCCTTCGAGGTGGATGTCGCCTTGGGCCTGCTGGAAGCGAAGGCCCCCGAAGGCGCTGAAGTTGTCGTTGAAGTTGTACTTCATCAGCGCGGTGAGGGCGTGGGTGTTGGCCTCGGCGACGGTCCCGCCGAGCGGCACGTTGGTGTCGCCGTAGGAAATGTCGGCGCCGTAGGGCCGGTCGTAGATGAAGGCAAGCGCGACCTTGTCGGTCACGTCGTACTTCAGCGCGAAGGACGGCAGCGTGAAGCCGTCCCCGACGTCGCTTATGTCCTGCGCCGGAAACGGCGGCGAGACGTTCTCGCCGTCAAGCTCCGGGTTTGCGTAGGCCAGCGAAAGTTCCAGCAGGTTCCCGGTCTCGTAGAGCACCATGGCCGACTGTTCCGTGCGCTGGATGCCGCCTGCGTGCACAGCGGTAGCGGTCAGGGCCACGCCGGCAGCCCCGATCATCAAGGATTTCATGGATGTCCTTCTCCCTAAACGAAATTCTCCTCCGCTAGTGAGGCTAACGGAGGAGGTTTGCCGGTCAATTATTGACCAAACGTCAGGGAGGCAAGACGTCGTAACGTTACTTCTGCATCGAAACCGGCGAAGTGCGGGTTTCCCGTAGGATATTGAAGTAGTTCGCGCCGAAGATGATGGCCGCCCCGAGGAAGACGTAGGGATCGAGCACCTCGCCGTAGACGAGCATCCCGACCAGTGCGACGAGCGGCAGGCGGGTGAAGTCGATCGGCATGACAACCGGGGCCGGCGCGAGGCCGAGCGCCGTGGTCAGGCAGAAATGCGCGACCAGCCCGGCCACAGCGATCAGCGACACCAACGGCCAGCTTTCGGCTGCGGGCAGGGCGATGTCGCCGTCGATGCCGGCGCAGATCAGCCCGAATACCGCCTGCATGGTGGTGAGCCAGAACAGGATGCAGGGCGTCGTGGCGGTGCGCGTGAGGCGCCGGGTAAAGACCGCCGAGCCCGCGAATCCCACCGCTGCGCCCGCGGCGGCGAAGATGCCCGGGTCGAGCGTTTCGGCGCTTGGCCGGGTGACGATGAGGATGCCGAGAAAGCCCACGCCCGCCGCCACCGCGCGGCTTGGCGTCAGCCGTTCGCCCAGCACCAGCGGCGAAAGCACGATCACCCAGAGCGGGGAGGTGAACTCGAGCGCGAAGACCTGCGCCAGCGGGATCGTGGCGACCGCGTAGAACCAGCAGTTCTGGCCGGCAAAATGGCTGATGTTGCGCACCACGTGCAGCCCGAAGTTACGGGTGTTCACCTGCCCCATGCGGCCCGTGGCGCTCAGCACGATCACGAGGATCAGCGCGCCGATGACCGATCGGTAGAGCATGATCTCGAAGGTATCGAGGTCGAGGCTGACGGCGCGTCCCGCAACCGCCATGGTCGTAAACGAGACGATGGATCCGCCCATCCAGAAGACGGCCTTGAGCGTGTCGGTCATGCCTCGGTGACCTCGTAGTCGCGGGCGCAGCCTTCGGTGACCGTCGCCCAGTGGCTGGCGCGGGTGCGTTCCTGGTGTGCCTCGAAGGCGTCTCGATCGGTGAAGCATTCGGCAACCACGAAGGTGCCGGCGGCGGTCTCGGTGACCTCGAAGGAAAGGCAGCCGGGTTCGGCCCGCGTCAGGCGGACGTGGTCGGGCAGCGCCGCGCGCACGGCGGCAAGACGTTCCGGGGGACAGGTGAATGTCCCGCGCAGACGGATGTTGGGCATGATGTCTCCTCCGGCCGCTTCCGGCCCTCCGCACCTTTGGGCGCGGCTTCTTTCGCGGGACTTTGGCGACGCGGGACCGGAATCGCAAGCCCCGCACCGATGGGGCGCGGGGCTGCCTGTCAGGTCGTGTGCCGGGCGCCCGTGGCGCCGGTCACTCGAGTTCGATGGTTCCCGGCGGCTTCGAGGTGCAGTCGTAGAAGACCCGGTTGATCCCCTTCACCTCGTTGATGATCCGGGTCGAGGTCTCGCCCAGGAAGTCATGGCTGAACGGGTAGTAATCCGCCGTCATGCCGTCGACCGAGGTCACCGCGCGCAACCCGAGCGCGTAATCGTAGGTGCGGCCGTCGCCCATCACGCCCACGGTGCGCATCGGCAGGATCGCGGCGAACGCTTGCCAGATCTCATCGTAGAGGCCGTGCTTGCGGATCTGGTCGATGTAGACGGCATCGGCCTTGCGCAGGATCTCGAGCTTGTCGCGGGTGATCTCGCCCGGGCAGCGGATCGCAAGGCCCGGTCCCGGGAAGGGATGGCGACCGATGAAGCTGTCGGGCAGTCCAAGCTCGCGGCCAAGCGCGCGAACCTCGTCCTTGAAGAGCTCGCGCAGCGGTTCGACCAGCTTCAGACCCATCTTCTCGGGCAGGCCGCCGACGTTGTGGTGCGACTTGATCGTCACCGAGGGGCCGCCGGAGAAGCTGACGCTCTCGATCACGTCCGGGTAGAGCGTGCCCTGCGCGAGGAATTCCGCGCCGTCGATCTCGCCCGCGTATTTCTGGAACACGTCGATGAAGAGCCGACCGATGGTCTTGCGCTTGGTCTCGGGGTCGCTGACGCCTTCGAGTTCGCCAAGGAACAGCTCGGTTTCGTCGGCGTGGATCAGCGGGATGTTGTAATGGTCGCGGAACATCTTCACGACCTCGTCCGCCTCGTTCAGGCGCAGCAGCCCGTGGTCGACGAAGACGCAGGTCAGGTTGTCGCCGATCGCCTCGTGGATCAGCACCGCCGCCACCGAGCTGTCGACGCCGCCGGACAGCCCGCAGATCACCTTGCGGTCGCCGACCTGCTCGCGGATCTTGCGGATCGCCTCGTCGCGGTAGGCGTCCATGGTCCAGTCGCCGGTGAAGCCCGCGTCACGGATGAAGTTCTCGTAGAGCGTCTTGCCGTTGGGCGTGTGGTGCACCTCGGGGTGGAACTGCACCGCGTAGAAGCGACGCTCGAGATCGGCCGTGACCGCGAAGGGGGCACCCGGCGAGGTGCCATAGGGCTTGAAGCCAGGCGCAAGCGCCGCGACGTGGTCGCCATGGCTCATCCAAGCCTGCTCGCGACCGGTGCCCTCGAGGAACCAGCCGTTCAGAAGATCGATGCGCTCTTCGGTGGGTTGCACCCAGGCGCGGCCGAATTCCGACGTGCCTTCGCCGCCGACGACCTTGCCGCCAAGATCCTGCATCATCACCTGCTGGCCGTAGCAGATCCCGAGGATCGGTACGCCAAGGTCGTAGACCTTTTTCGGCGGGCGGGGCGATCCTTCGCGGGTCACGCTGTCGGGGCCGCCCGAGAAGATGACCGCCTTGGGGGCGAACTCTTCGAGGAAGGCGTCGGTGACGTTCTGATAGGGGTGAATCTCGCAGTAGACGTTCAGCTCGCGCAAACGACGCGCGATGAGCTGGGTCACCTGGGAGCCGAAATCGATGATGAGGAGGCGATCATGCTGGGTCATGGCGACGCTTTAGAAGCGGTTTCACGCGGGCGCAAGAGCGCGTTCACCCTCAGCGTTCGATATGCGCGATCAGCCTCATGCCGATGACCCATATCCCGCAGAGCACTGCGAGCGACAGCGGAACCGAATGGAACAGCACGTAGCTTGCCAGCGCGAAGCCAAGCGCGGATTCCATGCTGAAGTCCATAAGCTGCGCACGGCGCAGGTCCATGGTGCGTTCCTCGGTCATCGTTCGGTCTCCGTGTTCTGTCCCTGTGCAGGGTCGTTTGCTCCGATGAAGAAGTCCTTGATTTCGGTCAGGCCGAGCGGCGTTAGCACGGGCTCGCGACTCGTCAAAACGTTTTTTCATCCCATCGAGTCCGATTTTTCGCGGCCTCTGGCCTGAGAGCGACGCAGGTCGTCGCGCTTGCTCCAGGTCGAGAGGCCTCCGCAGATCGCCACGTAGAGCATCCCCATGAGAACCATGATCTCGCCCGGGATGGGGCCGACAGAGGCGCGTTCCATGGCCTGATCGAAGCTCTGCACCGAGGTCGGGTGCACGATGATCTTGCCGGCGAAGGCCAGGCTCTGGATGAGCAGGATCCAGAAATAGTTGCGCCGGACCCTGCGACCGACGGCCACGAGGAACGTGACGTGGTAGCGGGGGCGCAGGTAGTCGTTCGCAAGGGTCCGCTGCCAGTCGTCCTCGAGGTGAAGGTCGCCCTCGGCCAGCATGGGGGCGTAGAAATGCGTCTCCATCCACCTGGCGCGGGCACGCCAGACGTTGAAGTAGCGGTAGCGTCTTGCCTCGAGCACGAGAAAGAAGATGAGCAGCACGCCGACGAGAACCAGTGGCAGCGGCGAGGCTTCCGGCGATGCGAACGAGATCGACAGCGCAACGCCCAGTGTGACCACGGCCCAGTTGGTCGTGGTGTCGAGCCGGGTTCGCCAGATCGTGCTGCGATAGACCTCGCCACGATAGAGATGTGCGATGGCGCCCATCTCGGCGGCATCGAGGTCCTTGCGGGGCAAGGGGGCGCTATTGCCCGGTTGCCTTTCGATGGTCTCGTCCTCCTCCTGCGCGGGCTCCCGACCCGCGCCTTTCCTCCTGCGATCACCTTGCCCCGGCATTTCCGGCGCGTCAAACAGCCTTGTGCTAGCTGGTGAGGAGATTGACCAGGGTCGCGCCCACGACCCAGATTGCGAGCGCGCCGAAGCCGCCTACCGACCACGGCCAGAGTCCGAAGACGGCCCCCAGCGCAGACGTGAGACCGAGGGCCCCGACGATGCCCATCAGCGGTTTGCGAAAACGGTGTGGTATCATGTTTGACTCCCGGCACTGCGGGCAACCTGGCATGGGTTTCGGTCGCCCGCATTGACGTGGCGCAGTAGTCGGTCGGGCTCGGCAGATCGGGCGCGGTGACGAGTTGCCCGACACCGTGGCTTCGCGTTTCCTCGAAGCGGTTGCCCATTGTTGCCCATGCGTCGCGCGAAGCGATGTCAAGGCGCATGCAGCGCGGACGCATCGACCACCTGTCCTGCGGCGGCGACGGTGGCCGACCAGTTTGCAAGCATGAGAGAGTCGAGCAGGGTATAGTTCCCTGATCGTCATCGGGCTGCGTCGGCGACGGGGCGGAGCAAGATGGCCCCGGGGGGGTGAAGACCTTGCCAACCCGGGTCAGTAGACCGCATCGGGCACCGGCAGGTTCTCGGTGCGCTGGATGTGGCGATCCTTGACGGCGCTGTAGAGCGCGAGGCCGCAGAACGTGCCGACGTAGAGACCGCCTGCGGCGAAGACCGCGACCCCTGGAACCAAGCCCACCTCGGCGCGCGCGAGTACATCCTGCAGGGAACTGACCGGCTCCGGGTGCACCGCGATCTTGCCGAGAAACGCCAGTATCTGGATCGCCATGATCCAGAGATAGCTGCGTCTGATGCGACGGCCGAGCGCGTGCAGGTAGGAGATCCGGAAGACCGGATACACGTACTCCTGCGCAAGGATCTGGCGCCAGCACTGCGCGGGTGGAGTGCGGCGCGGATCGAGCATTGGCGCGTAGAAGCTCTTTTCCATGGTGCGGAAACGGGTGCGCCAGACATCGCAGTAGCGGTAGCGTCGCGCCTCAAGCATCAGGAAGAAGAGGTTCAACACGCCGATCAGGACAAGTGGAAGGGGCGAGGCGTCGGGCGCCGCGTATGAGATCGACAGCGCGACACCCAGCGTGACGACGGCCCAGTTGGTCGTGGTGTCGAGCCGCGTGCGCCAGACCGAACAGCGATAGACCTCGCCCCGGTAAAGGTGGGCCACGGCGCCGATCTCGGCCGCCGTGAGCTCGGCAAGCTCCGGCGGGGTTTCGGGGCCGGGATCGCGCGGCCGGTCACCGATCCACTCGACGACGGTCGCAGTCTCGGGTTGTGCTGTCATGTCGTGCCCTTCGCTCAGGATCCGCGTGGATCTGTGCGCCCCCGACGAGGAGCTTAGGGCATTGGCAATTGTGCAGGAGTTAACAAGTAAAATCGTTTTAACAATTTCGCCGCTATCGACCTGCGAACAGGGCGGATGTCGCTTTTCCCACGGATGCGCCGCAATCACGCCAATCCATGACGCCCCGGCGCGATAGAACGGAAGCCATGCAGGCGCGGAGGGCGCCCGGAGTCACGCGGGGAAGACAGATGGTGGAAACGACGACGCGCAAGCGGAGCAGGAGCGGAGGCGGTGCAGCGCGCCGTGCGGCACGCGGGTCGACCGCGGTCGAGACGGCACGCTTCATCGAGCGCAACATTCCCAATCTCGAGCTGCTGAACGACGAGGCGCTGGAGATCATCGAGCACAACGCCGAGACGGTGCTCGAGGAAATCGGCGTGAACTTCGTCAACAACCCCGCCGCACTGGAGCGCTGGAAAGCCGCCGGCGCCGAGATCGACGGCGAGCGGGTGCGCATTCCACGCGGACTTGCCCGCAAGCTCTGCGCGACCGCCCCAAGCAGTTTCACCCAGCACGCGCGAAACCCTGCGCGCAACGTCGAGATCGGCGGCCGCAACCTCGTGCTCGCGCCTGTCTACGGGCCCCCGTTCGTGCATGACGCGGAGAAGGGCCGCCGTTACGCGACGATCGAGGACTTCCGCAATTTCGTGAAACTCGGCCAGATGTCGCGCTGGCTGCACCACTCCGGAGGCACGGTCTGCGAGCCGACGGACATCCCGGTGAACAAGCGCCATCTCGACATGCTGCTGGCGCACATGACGCTGTCGGACAAGCCCTTCATGGGCTCGGTGACCGAGCCGAGCCGCGCGCAGGACAGCGTCGACATGTGCAAGATCCTGTTCGGCGAGGAGTTCGTGCGGGACAACACGGTGATGACCTCGCTCATCAACATCAACTCGCCGCTGACCTTCGACGATACCATGATGGGCGCGCTCGAGATCTACGCGGCCAACATGCAGGCCTGCATCGTCTCGCCCTTCATCGTGGGCGGCGCCATGGCGCCGGTGTCGGTTGCCGGCACGCTCACGCAGGTGCTCGCCGAGGTGATGGCCGGCGTCGCCTATTCCCAGCTCGTGCGCGCGGGAGCTCCGGTGATCTTCGGCGCCTTCGTGACCTCGATCGACATGAACTCGGGCGCGCCGACCTTCGGCACTCCCGAAGCCGCGCAGATCACCTACGGCGCGGGCCAGCTCGCGCGGCGCATGGGGCTGCCGTATCGCTCGGCGGGGTCGTTCAACGGCTCGAAGCTGCCCGATGCCCAAGCCGCCTACGAGACCGCCAGCACATTGCACAACGGGCTGCTCGCCGGCGTGAACTTCATGCTGCACGCCTGCGGCTGGCTCGAGGGCGGGCTCGTCGCCTCCTACGAGAAATTCGTCATGGACGCCGACCAGCTCGGCGCGCTGCACAAGATGGCAGCCGGTGTCTCGGTCGACGAAAGCGCGCAGGCGATGGACGCCCTGCGCGAGGTCGGGCCCGGCGGCCACTACCTCGGCTGTGCCCACACGCAGGCGCATTTCAAGACTGCCTTCTGGCGCTCGGAACTGCTTGACTACAAGCCCTACGAGACCTGGAGCGAAGAGGGCGCCCGCGACACCATGCAGCTTGCCACCGCAAGGGTCCGCAAGCTGCTGGACGGCTACGAGCAGCCGACCATGGAGCCGGCGACCCTCGAAGCGCTGACCGAGTTTGTCGCGCAGAAGAAGGCCAGCATGCCCGACAGCTTCATGTGACCGCTGTCAGCTCCGACGGAGCGGGGGGCGTGGCACAGGAGGCCGTGTGCTCCCCGCCGCGGGATTGCAGACGCTGGGCCTCTCCCATGATGGCCGACAGAACCTCGACGTGCCGCGCGACGGAATAGCCGCCGCGCGCCGCACGTCTTTCGTCGTTCAGCGTGGCCTCGATCTCGAGAAGCGTGAGGATCACCGCGCCGCTGCGTTGCGGACGGTCCATACCCAGAATGCGCGCCAGTCTGGTTTCACGGCGATAATCTCCGGCAGCGAAACGGGCTGCCCGGATCAGCAGGCGCGGGCGGCGAAGGCTTTGCAGAAGGCTCAGGATGTCTTGCATCGTCGTTGTCCCCTTGATGGTAGCACGGCGATGCTTGCATGACCCGCGCGGGTGTTGCGGCGGGCCGCCAGCGCACGTTCGGTCGGTTCAGAGTTGTTTAGAATTTAGAGATAATTTGGACTTGTGCGGTTGATTGTTAACGGCTGGGTAACTCGCTCTCTTCAAGGTTGCAGCGCTCTGGGGAAAACCTGTGGATAACCGGAGCTGCGAAGGGGACAAGTGATGACGATTTGCGATGAAAAGGGCGGGACCGCCATGTATCTGCCTGCGTGGGTGCCGGAGGATGCGAAACACTATCTGGCTCACACCGAAGGTGGCGAGGCGATCAGGAAGCTTGCACGCATGGCAGGCTGCCATGCCTCGACGGTGCTTCGACAGGTTCGCCGGATCGAAACACTGCGTGACGACCCACTGGTCGACGGCGCGTTGCGCAGGCTCGGCGAGTTGCGCCCGGTATCGGCCGGGGCCGCGTCGAAGAAGGAGTATAAGCCCATGAAGGAAATCAGGTCGGGCGCGGTCACCCCGGACGCCGCGGTGCTGGCACGCGAGTCCCGCCGGGTGCTCCGCCGCCTGTGCGAGGCGGGCGCGGTTCTGGCGGTCGCTGCGGAAATGGACAAGGCTGTCGTGGTGCGGGACACCGAGGGCGGCGGCTCGGCCCGGACGGCGGTCGTGGACGCGCCGGTTGCGCAGGCCATGGCGCTGAAGGGCTGGATCGCCTGCAATGCGCCGGGCCGGATCTCGCGCTACCGCATCACCTCGGCGGGCCGGGGCGCTCTCAACAGGCTGATGGCCGAGCAGGAGACCCGGCTGCGGGGGTTCGCGGAAGCGCAGGCAGGGTTCAGCAACGCCGCCGAGGCCGAAGCCGCGATGGACGCGGCCGATGCGGATCCGCAGACGCGGCGCCGCAGCATGCTCACCGAAAGCCCGGTGGTGCTCTTGTCGCGGCGGCGCGACCGGAACGGTGTGCCCTTCCTGTCCGACGACCTGGTGCGGGCGGGTGACCGGCTGCGCGAGGATTTCGAACTGGCTCAGCTGGACCCGCGTGCCGCGCAGGACTGGAGCCAGTTCCTCGGCGCAGGACCGGATCTGCCGGTTGGCGGTGAGCGTCCGCGCGGTCCGGACGCCGCGCGCGCCCGTTTCGCGGCGGCGCTGCGCGATCTCGGCCCCGGTCTCGGAGACGTGGCGCTGCAGTGCTGCTGTCATCTCGAAGGGCTGGAGGCCACCGAAAAGCGCATGGGCTGGGCCGCGCGGTCGGGCAAGGTGGTCCTGCGGATCGCGTTGCAGCGGCTTCGGCGTCACTACGAGACGACCGACGCGCAGGGGGCGGCCTCATCGGCTGACGGCCCTTATCCGGAGAGACAACGCGCGGCCCCGCATCCGCCGGGCCGCGCGTTTCATTGTTCAGAACAGCGGTTGTCGCACTCAGCGCGGCAGTGCTGCGGCCTCTGCTGCCAACGCCTCGATGGCGTCCCAGTCGCCGGCAGCGACCTTGTCCTTGGGCGCCACCCAGCTGCCGCCGGCGCAGAGCACGTTCGACAGGCCGAGGTAGTCGCCGGCGTTCTTCAGGCTCACGCCGCCGGTGGGGCAGAAGCGGATCTGCGGCAGCGGCGCGCCGATGGCCTTGAGCGCGGGTGCCCCGCCCGAGGCTTCCGCCGGGAAGAACTTCTGGACGGTGTAGCCGCGCTCGAGCAGCGCCATCGCCTCGGAGGCGGTGGCCGCCCCCGGAAGCAGCGGCAGGCCCGCCTCTTCGCAGGCGTCGAGCAGCCGGTCGGTTGCACCGGGCGAGACGCCGAAGGTGGCGCCGGCATCCACGGCCTTGCGCACGTCTTCGGGCGTGAGCAGCGTGCCCGCGCCGACCGCGCCGCCTTCGATCTTGGCCATCTCGGCGATCACCTCGAGCGCGCCGGGGGTGCGCAGCGTCACCTCGAGCGCCGGAAGGCCGCCCTTGACGAGCGCGGCGGCAAGCGGACCGGCCTTGGCGGGATCCTCGACCACGAGCACCGGGATGATCGGGGCGAGACGGCAAATCTTTTCGGCGGCGAGGCTGGCGTCGGCGGGAGTGATCATGTGCATGCCTTTCGGATCTGTCAGTCGAAACGGAGAGAATGTGTCGGCTTTCGCTTAGCACGATCCCGCGCCCGGATGTAAGGCGCTAACACCGCCGCTCGGGCAACACGCCCGGTCTGGCGCCTTCAGCCGAACTCCTGTTCGTCCGCGGCCACCGCCGCGCGGAAATCGCCCAGCAGTGTCGGGTCGGCGGAATGCACCCGGTTCCATGTCGGGATGAAGGGCGTCTCCTGCGGGTTCTCGATGAACATCTGCCCGGCGCGCGCAATGCTCTCACCGAACATCTCGATGCTGCGCTCCTCGGCATGGCGGTCAATGGTCAGCCCGTTCATCTTGGCATCGGCCCAGTAGGCTTCGAGCAGGTCGAGCGCCGAGCGGTAATAGGTCGCCTTGAGCGTGCGGAATACGTGGGGCGTAAAGACCGTGCCGTCAGCCGCGAGCTTGCGGTAGACCGCCTTGCAGATGTCGGTGGACATGCGCGCGAGCCCGGTCGAGGCATCCTCGGGCGACAGCTCCTGGTGCTTGTGGTCATACTGGTCGGCGATCTCGACCTGGCAGACCTGCCGTGGCCCGAGGTTGCGCCACGCCTCGGACAGCACGCCGATCTCGAGGCCCCAGTCGGAGGGGATCCGCAGGTCGGGCAGCAGGCCGGTGCGCAGGGCCATCTCGCCCGAAAGCGGGTAGCGGAAGGCGCGCAGGTAGTCGATGTAGTCGCGGTCGCCGATGGTGCGCTTCAGCGCGATCAGAAGCGGCGAGACCAGCAGCCGCGTGACCCGGCCGTTCAGCTTGCCGTCGCCGACGCGCGGATAATATCCCTTGGACAGCTGGTATGAAAATGTCGGGTTCGCCACCGGATAGACCAGCCGGTCGAGCATCTCGCGCTGGTAGGTGACGATGTCGCAATCGTGGATCGCCATTACCGCGCTGTCGGCGCAGGAGATGAGATACCCCATGCAGCCCCAGACGTTCTTGCCCTTGCCGGGATCGACCGGTCCGAGGCCGAGCGCCTTCAGCCGGGACTGGATCTCGAGCATCCGGGGGCTGTCGTTCCAGATCACCGTGGTCTGCTGCGGCAGGACGCTGAAGAAGTCACGGGCGTGGCGGAATTGCGCCTCGTCTGCGCGGTCGAGACCGACGATGACCCGGTGCAGGTAGCTGACCTTGCAAAGCTCGGCGAGGATGTTCGGCAGGGCGTCCCCCTCGAGCTCGGAGTAGAGCGACGGCAGGATCAGCGAGATCTTGCGGCTCTGCGCAAAGGTGTCGAGCTCGTAGATGAGCTCTTCCTGCGGACGGGCCCGAAGATTGTGGAACTGCGCGATGTTCCCGTTCTGTTGAAAGTCGGCCATTCAGTCTGCTCTCCGGTCTATTCCCAGCGTGTCCAGCAGGCGCAGGACCTCGGCGATCCAGCCTTGGGGGCCGGGCAGGGTGCTGCGCGTGATGCGCCCCTCCGCCTCGCCGGGAAGCGGCGGGATGTCCTTGCCGTGATCGTTGCGGATGATGACGCCGTGGTCGGCGGTCTCGATCATCTCGATATCGTTGGGCGCGTCGCCAAGGGCGATGGCGGTATCCCGGTCGAGATCGTGCATGATCGCCGCCATCTGTCCGGCCTTGGTGCCGCCGAAGGAGAGCGTCAGGAACCGCCCGCCGCGGCGCGCCGTGACGCCGTTCTCGGAGAGCGCGTCGAGGAAGGCGGTGAGGCCCTCGTCCGTGCCTTGCCAGAGCCCCGGCTCGGTGAAGTTGCGCTGCCGTGCCAGCGCCGCGGCCTCGGACGAAAGCCCGGTGATCTGCGCCACTTCGGCGTCGGTCATGTCGCCGAAGCCGCGATAGGGGCCGGCAAGGTCGGGCGGCAGCCCCGCGAGGATCGCGCGCAGCCGGTCGTATTCGGAACGGTCGGTCGAACCCGCACCGGGGCGGACGCTCTGCGCCCCGTTCTCTACGATGACCGGCCAGTCGCCGAGGCCGAGCTCTGCGTGAAGCGGCATGATCTCGGCTGCGGTTTTCGAACTGGCGAGAATCAGGGGAATATTCTGCGTCTTGAGCGCCATCAGGGCCGGCATCGCGGCCTCGTGGCTGTAGTCGGAATGGTCAAGCAGGGTGCCATCCAGATCCGTGAATACGATGAGCCGCACCACACGCCTTTCTTCGTCGTTCCGACGAGAGCGTAACCGCTTTGCGCGAGCGGAGGGAACAGCTAGCCGATGTTTTGGGTCTGATGACGACGGCCGACGCCTCTTTGACGGGCGTCGACGTGTCGCGGATCAGCCAACGCCGGCATTGCGGCCCCGAGACATGCGGGGACGCAGCCGCGTCAGCGGGGCTTTCAGGCCACGTGCTCGAGCTTGACCTCGGGCGTGACGCCGAGCGCGAAGCAGACGTCGCGCGTCAGCTCAGGCCGGTTCAGCGTGTAGAAGTGAAACTTGTCGACGCCGCCGTCGATCAGGTCGGAGCACAGCTCGGTGCAGAGCGCGGTGGCAAGCAGATCCTGCCGACCGTCCCGCTCGGCCTTGTCGAACGCCTCGATCACCCAGCCGGGGATCTTGGTGCCGCAAGCTTCCGCGAAGCGCCGCGCGCCCTTCCAGTTCTCGACCGGGAAGATGCCCGGCACGATCGGCTTGTCGATCCCGGCTTTCTCGCAGGCGTCGCGGAAACGGAAAAAGGTCTCGGCCTCGAAGAAGAACTGGGTGAGCGCCTCGGTGGCGCCGGCGTCGAACTTGCGCTTGAGGTAGTCCACGTCGGCGGTGTCGGTGGCGGCCTCTGGGTGCACGTCGGGGTAGGCGCCGACGCGGATGGTGAAATCGCCCTCGTTGCGCAGCGCCTCGATCAGCTCGACCGAGTTGGCGAAACCGTCGGGGTGAGGCGTGAAGCCCGACTCGCCCTTGGGCGGGTCGCCGCGCAGGGCAACGATGTCGGTGACGCCGGCTTCCTTGAACTGGCGCGCGATGCCGAGCGTCTCTTCACGGGTGGCGTTGACGCAGGTCAGATGCGCGGCGGTGCGAAGTCCGGAATGCTTGTGCAGCGTCGCGACGACCTCGCGGGTCAGCTCGCGCGTGGTGCCGCCGGCGCCATAGGTCACCGAGACGAAGCGCGGCTGCAGCGGTGCGAGCGCCTGCACGGTGTCCCACAGGCGAAAGGTTGCCTCGATGTTGCGCGGCGGAAAGAATTCGAACGAGATCTCGGGGCGGTTCATGGCCGGGGTCCTCATCATTGGTAGGCTCTTGTCGCATGGTTCGCATTGTGAGACAAACTCATAAATCTCAAGAACAACATGAGTAGAACTTAGGGATGCACATCGAGTTCCGCCACCTTCGCACGATCAAGGCGATTCATGAAGCGGGCGGGCTGGCGCGGGCCGCGGACCAGCTCAACATCACGCAATCGGCGCTGTCGCATCAGATCAAGGGCCTCGAGGACCAGGCCGGGATCGAGCTTTTCGTGCGCCGCTCGAAGCCGATGCGGCTGTCGGCGGCGGGTATGCGGCTGTTGCGGCTTGCCGAGCAGGTGCTGCCGCAGGTCGAGGCGGCGCAGGCGGAATTCGCCGGGCTCAGGGAAGGGCGCTCGGGCCGGTTGCACATCGCCATCGAGTGCCACGCCTGTTTCGAATGGCTTTTCCCGGTGCTCGAGGGCTTCCGGAAGAGCTGGCCCGATGTCGATGTCGACATCCGCCCCGGTCTTGCCTTCGACGCGCTGCCCGCGCTGCAGAAGGAGGATGTCGACGTGGTGATCTCCTCCGATCCGGAGAATATGCCCAACGTCACCTTCACGCCGCTCTTCGACTACAGCCCGGTCTTCGTTGCTTCGAGCTCGCACCCGCTGGCGTCGCGCGACTGGATCGAGGCGCAGGATTTTCGCGGCGAGACACTTATCACCTACCCGGTGGAGCGCACGCGGCTCGACGTGTTCTCGCAGTTGCTGAGCCCCGCCAAGGTCGAACCTGCCGCGATTCGGCAGGTCGAGCTGACGGCGGTGATCCTGCTGCTGGTGGCTTCGAACCGGGGCGTTTCGGTGCTGCCCGACTGGGTGGTGCGCGAGGTGAAATACAACTCGGACTACGTCACGCGGCCGTTGACCGAAAAGGGGCTGAAACGCACGCTCTATGCCGCGACGCGCACCGAGGACCTGTCGAAGCCGTACATGGGCGACCTGATCCGGCTGGCAGGAAAGGAAGCGCGGCGGCTCCAGACCCAGTAGGGTCCCCACGCAGGGTGCAAATTGTCCCGGCCCTCCGGCGGGCCGGGACCTGGCAAAGTATCTAATGAATCAGAGGGACTTGAGATCGGATGCCATCATCCGCCCGTCGCGACCTTCTTTCAACTCGTAACTCACCTTCTGGTTGTCCGCCAGGCCGGTGAGGCCCGACCGCTCAACCGCCGAAATATGAACGAAGACATCCTTGCCACCCTCTTCGGGCGCAATGAAGCCGTAGCCTTTCGTGGTGTTGAACCATTTCACGGTGCCGTTCGGCATGTCCCGTGCTCCTTCCAGTCTTTCTCAATGTTCTGCCCTGCCGGGGGCGGGCCTCCCGTCACATCCGCCTTTCAGAGCGGAAAATCGGCATGAACACCGGTTTTCCGTGACTGATCGTCGAAGGTCACACCGAAAATCGTTACACAGGCGATGTAAAAATCAAGAGAAACACCTCGCAACCGCAGCGATAGGCGATAAATTGTGCGGGCAAGACGAAGCAGAGGGCGTGATGAGGCTATACGGGCTGAAAAACTGTGACACATGCCGCAAGGCGATGAAGGCGCTGCCGCAGGCAGAGTTCGTGGACGTGCGCGCCGACGGGGTGCCTGCGGACGTTCTGGCGGCGGCGCAGGCGCGGTTCGGCGACAAGCTGGTGAATACCCGCTCGACGACATGGCGCGGCCTTGACGAAGCGGATCGCGCGAAACCGCCGCTGGTGCTCTTGGCGGAGCACCCGGCGCTGATGAAGCGCCCGCTCATCACCAACGGTGACGAGATGTACCTGGGCTGGGACAAGACCACGCAGGCCGCCCTTGGCGTCGGCTGAGCCCGGCGCGACACTTGTTTGACACGAAAAGGCCCCCGCATTCTCTGCGGGGGCCTTTGCTTTTATTCCGGGCTCTCATCCGGGTCCGCGTGGTCAGCCGCGCAGGTCAGGTGGCGTCGCGTCGGTGCCGAGCTCGGCCGCGATCTCGTCGAGCGGGCGCACCTGCGTCTGCTTTTCGCCGAGGCGGCGCACGGTGACCGTGCGTTCCTCGACCTCGCGGTGGCCGACCGCTAGGATCACCGGCACCTTGCCGACCGAATGCTCGCGGACCTTGTAGTTGATCTTCTCGTTTCGCGTGTCGGCCTCGGCCCGGACGCCCGCCGCCTTCAGCGCCGCGACGACCTCGTAGACGTAGTCGTCGGCTTCCGAGGTGATCGAGGCCACCACCACCTGCCGCGGTGCCAGCCAGAACGGCAGCCGGCCGGCGTGTTCCTCGATCAGGATGCCGATGAAGCGCTCGAAGGAGCCCAGCGTCGCGCGGTGCAGCATGACCGGGCGGTGCTTTTCGCCGTCCTTGCCCACGTAGGTGGCGTCGAGGCGCTCGGGCAGAACGAAGTCGACCTGCAGCGTGCCGCATTGCCAGTCGCGGCCGATCGCGTCGGTCAGCACGAACTCGAGCTTGGGCCCATAGAAGGCGCCTTCGCCCGGGTTAAGCTCCACGTCGTTGGTGACCTTCTGCGTCGCGTCCATCAGCGCCTTCTCGGCGCGGTCCCAGACCTCGTCGGAGCCGGCGCGCACATCGGGGCGGTCGGAGAACTTGATCTTGTAGGTCGGGAAGCCGAGATCGCGGTAGATCTCGCTGAGGAAGGAGATGAACTTCTCGGTTTCCTCGGCAATCTGGTCCTCGGTGCAGAAGATGTGGGCGTCGTCCTGCGTAAAGCCGCGCACACGCATGATGCCGTGCAGCGCGCCCGACGGCTCGTAACGGTTGCAAGAGCCGAATTCGGCCATGCGCAGCGGCAGGTCGCGGTAGGACTTGAGCCCCTGGTTGAAGATCTGCACGTGGCAGGGGCAGTTCATCGGCTTCAGCGCGTTCACCGACTTCTCGCGCGCATGCTCCTCGTCAACCTCGACGATGAACATGTTGTCCTGGTACTTCTCCCAGTGTCCCGAGGCTTCCCACAGGCGCCGGTCGACGACCTGCGGCGTGTTCACCTCGACGTAGCCGCCCTTCTGCTGCTGCCGGCGCATGTAGTCCTGCAGCGTGGTGTAGACGGTCCAGCCGTTCGGATGCCAGAAGATCTGGCCCGGCGCCTCTTCCTGCATGTGGAACAGGTCCATCTCGCGGCCGAGCCGGCGGTGGTCGCGCTTCGCCGCTTCCTCGAGGAAGTTGAGATAGCCCTGCAGATCCTTGCGATTGCGGAACGCCACGCCCTGCACACGCTGGAGCATGGGGCGGTTCACGTCGCCGAACCAGTAGGCGCCCGAGACGCCCATCAGCTTGAAGGCGTCGGCCGGAAGCTGGCCGGTGTGCTGCAGGTGAGGACCGCGGCAGAGATCCTGCCACTCGCCGTGCCAGTACATCCGGATCGGCGCATCCTCGGGGATGCGGTCGACGAGCTCGACCTTGTAGGGCTCGCCGTTGTCCTCGTAGAACTTGCGCGCGCGGTCACGGTCCCAGATCTCGGTGCGCACCTCGTCGCGGGCGTTGATGATCTCCTTCATCTTCGCCTCGATCTGCCCAAGATCCTCGGGCGTGAAGGGCTCGGCCCGGTCGAAGTCGTAGAACCAGCCGTGCTCGGTGACGGGGCCGATGGTGACCTTGGTGTCGGGCCAGATCTCCTGCACGGCGCGCGCCATCACGTGCGCGAGGTCGTGGCGGATCAGCTCGAGCGCCGGCGCGTCGTCCTGCATCGTGTTGATGGCGATCTCCGCGTCTTCCTCGATCGGCCACTGAAGATCCCAGTGCTGACCGTTGACGGTGGCGGAAATGGCCTTTTTCGACAGCGATTTCGAGATCGACGCGGCGACCTCGGCGGGGGTTACGCCGGCGTCGTAGTCGCGCGAATTGCCATCGGGAAGGGTGAGAGAGACTTGGGCCATGATCTGGCTCTCCTCGTCGGTTTGGCGCCCACGGAACGCCCGGTTGCGGGTATGGTTTCGGCGGTGTTTTGGCCGCGCGGGCAGGGGGTGTCAAGCGCCGTGCGTCGCGGCAAACCCGGCACCGGACCGCACCGTTGCGCTGTACGCGCGCTGCAGCGAGGGTCACCGCCAAAAATAACGCCGCCCCGCGCGGTGGCAGGGCGGCGTCTCAGTTCGGTCGGCGCGGGTGTTACTCGGCCGGCTGTCCCTGGGGCTGTCCATCAGGCGTGGTGTCCACGGCCTTCTCGACGTAGGTCGCATGAATGTCGCCGGACATGTTGTGTTCCGCTTCGGAGTCGCTGCGATAACGCTGGCGATGACGATGGATCATCAGGTTGTCCCAACGAAGTGCACGCACGAGCGACAGGGCGATGAGACAGAGCACCACGGCAAAGGGGAAGCCCGCCACCACAGCTGCCGCCTGCAGCGCGTCGAGACCACCGGCCAGAAGCAGGACCGAGGCGACGGCGCCTTCGGTAACGGCCCAGAAGATCCGCTGGATCTTCGGGGGGTTAGGGTCGCCGCCCGAGGTCAGCATGTCGATGACGAAGCTGCCGGAGTCGGACGACGTCACGAACCACATGATGATGAGGACCGTCGCGAAGACCGAGGTGATGCTCTTGAGCGGGAAGTAGTTCAGCAGTTCGAACATCGCGTTGGCGTAGTTCTCCTGCGTCGCCTCGACCAGGGTCGGGTCGCCGCCGAGCGAGATGTCGATCGCGGTGCCACCGAAGGCGGTGAACCAGAAGAACATGATGGTGCAGGGCAGCAGCATCACGCCGACCATGAATTCGCGCACCGTGCGGCCGCGGCTGATGCGCGCGATGAAGACGCCGACGAAGGGCGCCCAGCTCACCCACCAGGCCCAGTAGAAGATCGTCCAGCTGTTCTGCCAGTTGCCGCCGTCATTGCCGCTGAGCCAGCCCTCGCTCCAGGTGCCGAGCTCGACGAGACGGCTCAGGTAGTAGCCGTAGTTGTCGATGAAGCTGTCGAAGATGAACAGCGTCGGTCCGACGATGACCATGAAGGCCAGCAGGATGATCGTGAGCACGATGTTGACGTTGGACAGCCGCTTGATGCCGCCGTCGAGACCCGCCACCACCGACATCGTCGCCATCGCGGTGATGCCGGCGATGATGAGGATCTGCACGAAGGTGTTGTTCGGCACGCCGAAGACATCGGAGAGACCCGCGTTCACCTGCGTGGCGCCGAGGCCCAGCGAGGTGACGATGCCGAACATGGTGCCAAAGACCGCGAGGATGTCGACCACATCGCCCCAGAAGCCGTAGATGCGGTCACCGATCAGCGGGTAGAGCGTCGAGCGGATCGACAGCGGCAGACCCTTGCGGAAATGGAAATAGGCCAGCGACAGCGCGACCACCGCGTAGATCGCCCAGGCGTGGAAGCCCCAGTGCATGAAGCTGATCGCCATGGCGTCGCGCGCGGCGGCCATGGTCTCGGGCTCCTGCAGGGGCGGGGCGAGATAGTGATACATTGGCTCGGCCACGCCCCAGTAGATGAGGCCGATGCCGATACCCGCGCTGAACAGCATCGCCGTCCACGAGAACAACGAGTATTCCGGGTCCTCTTCCATCTTGCCGAGGCGAACGTCGCCGAACGGACCGAACGCCATGAAGATCACGAAGATCAGCAGCGCGTTCACCAGAAGGATCATCGCCCAGCCCAGATAGCTCGCGAAAAAGTTCTGGATGCCGACGAAGACGGTGTTGGCAAGGTCGCTGAAGAGGGCGCCGAACAGGATGAAACCGACGATAAGCGCCGCGGAAACGATGAAAACGGGCCGGTGAACCTTTGGAAATATCCAAAATCGTTCCTGCGGTATGTGCTGCTTCATCTGCGTTCTTCCCTGTTGTTGCACTGACAGGTCGAACGCGGGTTCCCGCCGAAAGGTTCAACTCTCCGGTCACATTTCAGAGGCCGTCCCTTGAAATCGCCATCACGTTACCGTGGCTGAACATTTGCCCATCTGGCTTCCAGCGCCTCGAGCGCGGCGATACGCTCCTCGGTCTTCGGGTGCGATAGAAGCCAGGCGGGGATCGCACCCCCACGGTTGTTCGTGAGCTTTTCGAGTTTCGTAAACAGTGACTTCTGAGGTCCGACACCGATGCCGGACTTGTGCAGAAGCGCGGCGGCATAGGCATCGGCCTCGTATTCGTCACCGCGTGACAGACGCGCCGCGAGCAGTTTCATCAGCGCGTTGGCGATCCACGGACCGATGCCGGGCAGAAAACGGCTCAGCACCATGGCAAGCGCGGTGCGAATGGCGTTCTGGCCAGAGAAGTCGATCATCCGGCGCTGCGAATGACCCAGCGCCACGTGCCCCAACTCGTGCGCGATGACGCTTGCCATTTCCTCGGCCGTGACCTCGCCGGCGCGGTAGCGGTTGTAGAAGCCGCGTGTGATGAAGATGCGCCCGTCCGGCGCGGCGAGACCGTTGACCGGCTCGATCTCATAGATGTTCACCCGGATGCGCGGCAGGTCGAGCGCCTCGGCCATGCGGTCGGTGAGCGCCTTGAGGCGTCCGTCCGCAAGCTCGGTCGACTTGGCATCGAGCTCGCGCGCGGTCCGCCACGCCGAGAAACGATACATCGCGACCGCGTAGAGAATGGCGAGCAGGATCGGAGTGAACTTCAGCATGACCTGAATATGGGCGCTCGGGCCGGGGCGGCCAAGGGCAATCTCGGCGCGTGAGGGGCGTATTGCCTGCTGAGGAAAGAAAAATCCCGACCGCATGAGCGGCCGGGATCTCCATGTTCGTTGTCGTGATGCGAACTCAGCTCTCGCCGTCCGCCTCGTCCTCGCCCTGGTCGGCGATCCAGGCGACCGAGACGACGGTCTCGCCCTCGCGGGTGTTGAAGACCTTCACCCCTCCGGCGCTGCGCGAGCGGAAGGAGATGCCGTCGACCGGAACCCGGATCGACTGGCCCGTCGAGGTGGCCAGCATGATCTGGTCTTCCATCTCGACCGGGAAGGAGGCCACGATCTCGCCGCCGCGCATGGTCTTTTCCCATGCCGTGACGCCCATGCCGCCGCGGCCGCGGATCGGGTAGTCGTGGCTCGAAGACAGCTTGCCCAGGCCCTTGGCGGTGATCGTGAGAATCAGGTTTTCGGCAGCCGACATCTCGGCGTAGCGCTCGGGTGGCAGCAGGCTGTCGGCGTTGCCCTCGTCCTCGTCCGGGGTCGTCTCTGCATCGTCCGCGAGCCCCGCCATGGCGCGGCGCATCTTGAGGTAGGAGGCGCGCTCATCCGACTCGGCCTCGAAGTGCCGGATGACCGACATCGACACGACCTCGTCGCCGTTCGACAGCTTCACGCCGCGCACACCGGTGGAATTGCGCGAATTGAACACACGCACGTCCGGCACAGGGAAGCGGATGGCGCGACCGGAATTGGTGACGAGCATGATGTCGTCCTCTTCCGAGCAGATCCGCGCGTTGATGAGGCGCGTTGCCGCGTCGTCGCCCTCGAACTTCATCGCGATCTTGCCGTTGCGCTTCACGCTGGTGAAATCCGACAGCCGGTTGCGACGCACGGAGCCCTTGGAAGTGGCGAAGACGATCTGCAGATCGTCCCAGTCCGCCTCGTCCCGGTCGACCGGCATGATCGCCGCCACCGACACGCCCTGCGGGATCGGCAGGATGTTGACGATGGCCTTGCCCTTCGAGGTCCGGCCCCCCTGCGGCAGCCGCCAGGTCTTGAGCTTGTAGACCATGCCCTCGGTGGTGAAGAACAGCAGCTGCGTATGGGTGTTGGCCACGAAGAGCTGGGTGACGACGTCGTCTTCCTTCAGCCCGCCGCCCGACAGCCCCTTGCCGCCACGCTTCTGCGACCGGTACTCGGCCAGCGGCGTGCGCTTGATGTAGCCGGACTGGGTGACCGTGACGACCATGTCCTCGCGCTCGATCAGGTCCTCGTCGTCCATGTCGCCGGCCCAGTCGGCGATCTCGGTGCGGCGCGGCACGGCGAACTGGTCGCGCACGGCGGTCAGCTCGTTCGAGATGATCTCCATGATGCGCTCGCGCGACCCGAGGATCTCGAGGTATTCCTTGATCTTCTTCGCCAGCTCCTCGAGCTCGTCGGTGACTTCCTTGACGCCGAGCTGGGTGAGGCGCTGCAGCCGCAGCTCGAGGATCGCCCGCGCCTGGCTTTCGCTCAGGTTATAGGTGCCGTCCTCGTTCATCTTGTGGGTAGGATCGTCGATCAGCTGGATGTAGGGTGCGATGTCATGCGCCGGCCAGCGCCGCGTCATCAGCTTCTCGCGCGCCTCGGCGGCATCCTGCGAGGCGCGGATGGTCGCGACAACCTCGTCGACGTTGCTGACCGCCACGGCGAGACCGCACAGGATATGACTGCGTTCGCGCGCCTTGCGCAGCAGGTAGGCGGTGCGCCGGGCCACGACATCCTCGCGGAAGTCGACGAAGGCGGTGAGGAATGCCCGCAGCGTGAGCTGCTCGGGACGGCCGCCGTTCAGCGCCAGCATGTTGCAGCCGAAGCTGACCTGCATCGGCGTGAAGCGGTAGAGCTGGTTCAGCACGACCTCGGCGGTGGCGTCGCGCTTGAGCTCGATCACCACGCGCACGCCGGAGCGGTCGGATTCGTCCTGAACGTGGCTGATGCCCTCGATCTTCTTGTCGCGCACCGACTCGGCGATCTTCTCGATCATGTTCGACTTGTTCACCTGGTAGGGAATCTCGTCGATGACGATGGCGTAACGGTCGCGCTTGATCTCCTCGATCCGGGTCTTGGCCCGGATGATGACCGAGCCGCGCCCTTCGAGATAGGCCTTGCGCGCGCCGGACCGTCCGAGGATCACGCCGCCGGTCGGGAAGTCGGGGGCGGGGATATACTCGATCAGCTGCTCGGAGCTGAGGTCGGGCTCCTCGATGAGCGCCAGCGTCGCGTCGATGACCTCGCCGAGGTTGTGCGGCGGGATGCGCGTCGCCATGCCGACGGCGATGCCCTCGGATCCGTTCACCAGGATGTTGGGATAGCGCGCCGGCAGCACCAGCGGCTCGTTGCGCTCGTTGGCGTAGTTCGGGACGAAGTCGACGGTGTCCTTGTCGATGTCCTCGAGCAGTGCTTCGGCGGTTCGCTCGAGACGAGACTCGGTGTACCGGTAGGCGGCCGGCGGGTCGCCGTCCATCGAGCCGAAATTGCCCTGGCCGTCGATCAGCGGCAGCGACATGGAGAAGTCCTGCGCCATCCGCACCAGCGCGTCGTAGACGGCCGAGTCGCCGTGGGGGTGATACCGGCCCATGACGTCGCCGACCGCGGTGGCGCACTTGCGGTAGGGCTTCGACTTGGTCTGCCCGTTCTCCCACAGCGTGTAGAGAATGCGCCGGTGCACCGGCTTCAACCCGTCGCGCAGGTCGGGAATGGCGCGGCTCACGATCACGCTCATCGCGTAATCGAGATAGCTCGACTTCATCTCGTCGATGATCGAGATGGCGGGGCCGCTGTAGCTCGGGCGCTCGGGTCCGCCCATTTCTTCACCGTTTTCAGGGGGTTCCGGCGTGTCGGTCACGATGCTCGCCTGTCCGTTCTTATGCTATATCTTGTTGAAATCGCTTATATCAGAGACAGGATATGGGGCGCAATGGCGGGCGGCAGACATTTCTGGCAGCCGCTCTTGGAGCCTGCTAACAATCTGTTTTCATTGATGGAATGAATTTCTCACTGCAAGCTACCTGACATGGAAACATGACGAGGTAAAGCGATGCAGGAAACGCCGACGGAACTGATGCTCAAGGGCTATGGCCTCACCACCGCCGAGATCTTCTACCGGATGCCGGATTATCGGAACGTCCTCAATACCTTCGTTTGGCAGGAGTACGATCTCGCACCGGATCACCCGAGGCTCTTCAGGTTCATCGAGTTCTGGCAGGACGAGATCGAGGGGCCGCTGCATTCGATCCGCTACACGCATCGCAAGATGCTGTCATCGGGGGAGTGGCGCAACGTGGTCGGCGAAATCACCTATCACTGATGACCTTGCCTGCGGCGCGCGTCGGGACTTCAGGGGCTCTGCCCCTCTGCGGCTGCGCCGCATTCACCCCGAGGGTATTTTCGAACCGGAGAAAATCAGAAGCGTGTCGTGAGAAGGCGGTCCGGTCCACCCCTCGCCGCGCGGGGCGAGGGGCTTCTCCGGTTGCGGTCATCGGCGCCTCCGCCTGTACCGCAGATCCGGTTATGGCTCATTAAGGTTAACGAACCGTTTCTTCTCTGGTTCGAAAATACCCTTCGGGGGTGAATTCGCGGAACGCGAAGAGGGGGCAGACAGCCCCCTTGCGCCCTTGCCCCAGGTGCTGCCCGGTCTCAGGGGATGATGCGGGTGTATTTCGTGCCTTCGAGCGTGGCGCCGACGCGCAGGCCGGACTGGCCGAAGATCACCGCGATGACGGGGGCCATCGAGGTGGTCGTCTCTGCCGCGAGAGTCTCGCCCTTTTCCGGCGTGGCGTACTCGATGTTGGCGGCGGCGGCCCAGCCCGGCGAGCGGCGGAAGTTCATCAGCGCTTCGTCGGTCATGAAGAACAGCACATGGGCATATTGCTGCGCGCCGATCTGCAGGCCGCCGGAGCCGCGCACCATCGAGTAGTAGTCGACCGTAGCCCCGCCGACGCGCAGCGCGCCGCGGCCGTAGGCGCCGCCGAGACCGAGGCCGGCTTCGGTGACCAGCGGCATGACCAGCATGCCGGTCGCCTTGTTGCCGAGATCGACCGTGCCCGGAAATTGCGAATACATCTGGCTCAGGGTCGAATCCACGCGGGCGTCGATGGTGGCGGCACCGGGGCTGCCGATGCCGTTGCCACAGGCTGCGAGAAGGGCCGTCGCCCCCAGTCCGAAGGTGAAGCTGCGTCGGGTGATGTCCATGGGTCTGCTCTGTGTCCTGTCCTTGCCAAAGCCTCGCCCCGGCTGTCCCGCCGGGTTGCGGCGAGCTTAGCTTCCTGTGGCAGCAAAGTCACGCGTCAAGCGCCGGTGCGCGGCAATCCGCCTTAGCCGTTGAGCAGGCGGGCGGCCGCCGGGGCGAAGTAGGTCAGCACGCCGTCGCAGCCCGCGCGCTTGAAGGCGGTGAGGCTCTCGAGCATGACCCGGTCTCCGTCGAGCCACCCGCGCTCGGAGGCGCCGGCGAGCATCGCGTATTCGCCCGAGACCTGGTAGGCGAAGACCGGCACGCCGAAGCTGTCCTTGGCGCGACGACAGATGTCGAGATAGGGCATCCCGGGTTTCACCATCACCATGTCGGCGCCCTCGGAGAGGTCGCGGGCCACGAGGCGCATCGCCTCGTCGGCGTTGCCGGGCTGCATCTGGTAGGTGGTCTTGTCGCCCTTGAGTGCGCCCGATGCGCCGACGGCGTCGCGGAAGGGGCCATAGAAGGCCGAGGCGTATTTCGCCGAGTAGCTCATCAGCAGGGTGTTGCGGAAGCCCTCGCGCTCGAGCTCGCGGCGGATCGCGCCGATGCGGCCGTCCATCATGTCGGAGGGGCCGATGATGTCGCAGCCGGCGCGGGCCTGGCTCAGCGCCTGCTTCACCAGCGCCTCGACGGTCTCGTCGTTGACGATCTCGCCATTGGCCTCGAAGCCATCGTGGCCCTTGCTGTTGTAGGGGTCGAGGGCCACGTCGGTCATCACCGCGATGTCCGGCACCGCGTCCTTGATGGCGCGGGTGGCGCGGTTCGACAGGTTGTCAGGGTTCCACGCCTCGGCGCAATCTTCGGTCTTCTTCTCCGCCGGCGTGAAGGGGAAGAGGCAGATCGCCGGGATGCCCAGCGCGTGTGCCTCGCGGGCGGCGTCGACCACCTTGTCCACCGAAAGCCGGTTCACGCCGGGCATCGACGCCACCGGTTCCACGATGCCTTCGCCCTCGCGCACGAAGACCGGCCAGATGAAATCGGCGGGCGTGAGCACGTTCTGGGTCACCAGCGACCGGATCGCGGGCGACTTGCGCAGGCGGCGCAGGCGGGTTGCGGGAAAGGCGGCTTGGGTCGGGTGCATGGCCGGATCCTTGGCTGACAAGATGCGGTGATCCGAGGGACATGCACCCGCGCCATGCAGGTTGTCCACCCCCGGCGGCGGGGACGGACTGTCGCGGGGCGCGCCGGGCTTCAGTCGAAGCGGCCTTCGTGCAGCTCGAGCGGCTCCGGATCGCCGAGGTTGGCGAGGAAGTCGGGGCGGTTCTTGCTGGCCGCGAACGGGGCCTGAAGGCGGTTCGAAACGGCGTTGTAGACGAAGAACGCGTTCGAACGGGGGTCGGGCGTGATGTTGCCGTTCGAGCCGTGGATCGTGTTGCAGTCGAACAGGAACAGCGTCCCGGCCGGACCCTCGGCGTCGGCAATGCCATGCATCTTCGCGAGATCCGCGAGGCTTTCGGGCGACGGTGTGCCGATTTCCTGCTTCTGCAGCGAGCTCTTGTGGTTGTCCTCGGGCGTCTCGCCCTGGCAGCTCACGAAGACCTTGTGCGATCCGGGCATCAGCATCAGTGCGCCGTTGTGGGCCCGGTTGTCGGTGAGCAGCAGCGAGGCCGAGAGCGCGCGCATCCGCGGCATGCCGTCTTCGGCGTGCCATGTCTCGAAATCGGAGTGCCAGTAGAATTCCTTGCCGGTGAAGCCGGGCTTGTAGTTCAGGCGCGACTGGTGGACGTAGACCTCGTCGCCGAGCAGGAAGCGTGCGATGCCTGCGAGCCGCCGGTCGCGGGCGAGCTTCGACATCATCTCGTCCTGCGCCTCGAGTCGGAAGATCGTGCGCACTTCGTTCGAACCCGGTTCGGTTACCACATCCTCGCCGGCGAGCGCATCACCGTCGGCCCGCAGCGCCGCTGCGCGATCAACCAGCGCGCGGACCTCTTCGGGCGAAAAGAGATCCTTGAGCACCAGAAAACCGTCGCGGTCGAAACGCTCGGCCTCTGCCTGCGAGATCGGGGCCTTCTCGGTCCAGTCCTGCCAGACCACCGGGTCGACGCGCTCGATCCAGCGCTCCGGCTCGGGGGTCCGTGTGGGGTACGCATCCGCCTCGAGGGTGTCTCGGGTGTCGCGGGGTGCATATTCCAGTGGCATGATGCCTCCTTGCTGTGCTGTTTGGAAACAGGCTGTGCTGTACTCCCACAAGTCCCCCCGGTCGTTGGAGGTTCCAAATTTTCTCTTTGGGGTTGAGCGGCCAAGCTTGGTGCGGCGTCGCCCACAGCGGCGATGGATTGTTGCGGTTTGCGCTCTGGGCAATCGGACCGGGTCGGTCTAGAACGCCTGGAACGCAAGCGACGGAAGAGGCACGGCGTGGACTGGTATCAGATCGTCCTGGAAACCATCGACATGCGGTCCTTCTCGAACCTCTGGTTCTGGATCGCGCTCGCGGTGGTCTGGTCCACCGCCAGTCACTGGGTGCTGGGCGTGCCGTTCGACATGGTGGCGCGGGCGCGCCGCAGCGGCGGTCAGGCCGGCCGGGATCTCGAGGACATGGTGCGCATCACCGTGACCCGGATCCTCTACATCGCCGAGGAGGCGGGGCTCTGGATCGTCGGCTTCGGCTCGGCGCTGCTGAGCGGCCTCGCGGTCGCGGGGTTCGTCTACGGCATGGAGCTCGCGCAGGCGCTGTTCCTGCTGGCCTTCCCGATGTCGCTGGTGGCATGGATGAACGTGGTCACAGCAGCGCGCATCCGGAACGAGGCGCTTGCCGGAGAGGACCTGTGCGCCCGCCTTTCGCGCCATCGCTTCTGGACGCAGGTGATCGGGATGGTCTCGATCTTCGTCACCGCGCTGTGGGGAATGTACCAGAACATGTCCTACACCGCGCTCGGCGGCTGAAGAGGGCGGTTGACGCCGGCGTGTCGGCGCGCCAAATCCCATTCCCATGTCACAGACACGTATTACCATGGGCGGCGCGCCCGAAGGGTTCGACGCGCGCCTCGTCCTGGCCGAGGCCGACAAGGCCGGCGGTCCCGTCATCCACATCGCCCGCGACGACAAGCGCATGGTGGCGATGGCCGATGCGCTGGCGTTCTTCTCGCCCGACATGCCCGTGGTGCGCTTTCCCGCCTGGGACTGCCTGCCCTATGACCGGGTGTCGCCGAACCCCGACATCTCGGCCGCGCGCATGGCGACGCTGGCGGGGCTCGTGCACGGGATGCCGCAGCGCTTCGTGCTGCTGACGACGCTTTCGGCGGCGATGCAGTTCATCCCGGCCCGCGACATCCTGCGCGAGGCGGCGTTTTCCGCCCGCGTCGGTGACCGCATCGACGAGGCGGCGCTGCGGGCCTTCCTCGTGCGGATGGGGTTCAGCCAGGCGCCGACGGTGACCGAGCCCGGCGACTACGCGATCCGGGGCGGCATCATCGACGTCTTTCCGCCGGGCGAGGGCGGGCCGGTGCGACTCGACCTGTTCGGTGACGTGCTGGACGGGGCGCGCCGGTTCGATGCCGCCACGCAGCGGACCACCGAGAAGCTCGACGTGGTCGAACTGGCGCCGGTCTCCGAGGTCATCCTCGACGAGGCCGCCATTACGCGCTTTCGCCAGAACTACCGCATCGAGTTCGGCGCCGGCACCTCGGACGACCCGCTCTACGAGGCGGTGAGCGCGGGGCGCAAGCAGCAGGGCATGGAGCACTGGCTGCCGTTCTTCCACGAGCGGCTTGAGACCCTGTTCGATTACCTGCCCGATGCGCCGGTGCTGATGGACGACCAGCTTACCCCCGCGCGGCTGGCGCGGTGGGAGAGCATCGAGGACCAATACGAGTCGCGCCGGCACGCGATGACCCAGAAGGGGCGGCTCGATTCCGTCTACAAGCCGGTGCCGCCGGGCCAGCTCTACCTTGACGACGCCGCCTGGGAGGCGGCGCTCGACGGGCGGCGCGCGGTGCAGTTCCATCCGCTCGCGCAGGCCAGCGGGCCCGGCGTCGTCGACGCGGGCGGCCGGATCGGGCGCAACTTCGCGCCCGAGCGCCAACAGGAAAGCCTGAGCCTTTTCGGCGCCTTGGCAGATCATGTTAAGGCAAAGATGCAGGGCGGCCCGGTGCTCATCGCGTCGTGGTCCGAGGGCGCCCGCGAGCGACTGACCGGCCTGATCGAAGACGAGGGGCTGGCCGAGGCGATCCCGGTGGCGAACGGCACCCGCATCGGCAAGCGCGGCCTGCACCTTGCGGTCTGGGCGCTGGAAACCGGCTTCGAGGCGCCCTGGGGCGACCCGAAGAACCGCCAGCGGATCACGGTGATCTCGGAGCAGGACGTGCTCGGCGACCGGCTGATCCGCGCGCCCAAGAAAAAGCGCAAGGCCGAGAACTTCCTGACCGAGGCGCAGTCGCTCAGCCCGGGCGATCTGGTTGTTCACGTCGACCACGGCATCGGGCGCTATCACGGCATGGAGGTCATCACCGCCGCGGGCGCCGCGCATGAATGCCTGCTGCTGGAATACGCCGAGGGTGCGCGGCTCTACCTGCCGGTCGAGAACATCGAGCTGCTGTCGCGCTACGGGCATGACGAGGGGCTGCTCGACCGTCTGGGTGGCGGTGCCTGGCAGGCCAAGAAGGCGAAGCTCAAGGAGCGCATCCGCGAGATGGCGGACAAGCTCATCCGCGTCGCTGCCGAACGCGCGCTGCGCAAGGCGCCGGTCATCGACCCGCCGCCCGGCGCGTGGGAGAGCTTCTGCGCGCGGTTCCCCTACACCGAGACCGACGACCAGCTGCATGCCATCGAGGACACGCTGTCGGACATGACCAGCGGCAACCCGATGGACCGGCTGATCTGCGGCGACGTGGGCTTCGGCAAGACCGAGGTCGCGATGCGCGCGGCCTTCGTCGCGGCCATGTCCGGGGTGCAGGTCGCGGTCATCGCGCCGACAACCCTGCTTGCCCGGCAGCACTACAAGAGCTTTGCCGAACGGTTTCGGGGCTTCCCGCTCAACGTGGCGCCGCTGTCGCGGTTCGTGTCCTCGTCGCAGGCCGCCAAGACGCGCGAGGGCATCTCGAAAGGCACCGTCGACATCGCCGTCGGCACCCACGCGCTGCTGGCCAAGAACATCCGGTTCCAGAACCTCGGGCTGCTGATCATCGACGAAGAACAGCATTTCGGCGTCGGCCACAAGGAACGGCTGAAACAGCTGCGCTCGGACATCCACGTTCTTACGCTGACCGCGACGCCGATCCCGAGGACGCTGCAGCTGTCGCTGTCGGGCGTACGGGACCTGTCGATCATCGGCACGCCGCCGGTCGACCGCCTGTCGATCCGCACCTATGTCTCCGAGTTCGACGCGGTCACCATCCGCGAAGCGCTGCTGCGCGAGCACTACCGTGGCGGACAGAGCTTCTACGTGGTGCCGCGCATCACCGACCTGCCCGAGATCGAGGAATTCCTGCGCGAGCAGGTGCCCGAGGTCTCCTTCGTGGTGGCGCATGGCCAGATGCCGGCGGGCGAGCTCGACGACAAGATGAACGCCTTCTACGACGGCAAGTTCGACGTGCTGCTGGCCACGACGATCGTGGAGTCGGGCCTCGATATTCCCACCGCGAACACGATGGTGGTGCACCGGTCGGACATGTTCGGCCTGAGCCAGCTCTACCAGATCCGCGGCCGCGTCGGCCGCTCCAAGACCCGGGCCTATGCCTACCTGACGACGAAGCCGCGCGCGAAGCTCACCGACGCCGCGCAGAAGCGCCTGCGGGTGCTGGGCTCGCTCGACACGCTCGGCGCGGGCTTCACGCTGGCAAGCCAGGATCTCGACATTCGTGGCGCCGGCAACCTGCTGGGCGAGGAACAGTCGGGCCAGATGCGCGACGTGGGCTACGAGCTTTACCAGTCGATGCTGGAAGAGGCGATTGCCAAGATCAAGTCGGGCGAGACCGAGGGCATCCTCGAGGACGACGGCCAGTGGGCGCCACAGATCAATCTCGGCGTGCCGGTGCTGATCCCCGAGGACTACGTGCCCGATCTTGACGTGCGGCTCGGTCTCTACCGGCGGCTCAGCGAGTTGTCGACCAAGGTCGAGCTCGAAGGCTTCGCCGCCGAACTCATCGACCGGTTCGGCAAGCTGCCGAAGGAGGTGAACACGCTGATGCTCGTCGTGCGCATCAAGGCGATGTGCAAGAAGGCCGGCATCTCGAAGCTCGACGGCGGGCCGAAGGGGGCGACGATCCAGTTCCACAACGACAAGTTCGCCTCGCCCGAGGGGCTTGTGGCCTTCATCCAGGCGCAGAACGGGTTGGCGAAGATCAAGGACAACAAGATCGTCGTGCGTCGCGACTGGAAGAAGGACAGCGACAAGATCAAGGGTGCCTTCGCCATCGCGCTCGACCTCGCCGAGCGGGCCGGGACCGTGAAGCGCCGCAAGGAGGCCTGAGGGCCGGGAAGGGGGCGGATGCGGATCGCCTCGCTCAACGTGCAGAACCTGCGGCTGCTGCCCGATACGGGCGGCGGCCACCTGCACGGCGCGCGTGACCGCGACGAGGCCGCGAGCCCCTCCCATGACGCTGCCGATCGCCGACTGACCGCCCAGTTGATCGCCGCGACCGATGCCGACATCGTCGCGCTGCAGGAGGTGTTCGACGCCGAAAGCCTCGACGCCTTCCACGACCGCTGCCTCGCGCCGCTGGGCCGCGTCTACCCGCACCGTCTCTGCCTGCCGGGAAACGATGGGCGCGGGCTCGACGTGGCGGTGATGGCACGGCGACGGTGGGACGCGGCGCAGAGCCACGCGCAGCTGACACCGCGCGATCTCGGGCTGGACCGGCCCGAGGGGATGCCACCCGACCAGCCGATTTTTCGCCGCGATTGTCTCGAGCTCCGCTTCGGCGCGCTCACGCTCTTCGTGGTCCATTTCAAGGCACCGGCCCCCGACCCGGAGCGCGCCCGCGCGCTGCGCCGGCTCGAGGCCGAGGCGGTGGTCCGCCTGCTGCCGCGCGGGCCCGATGCGCTCTGGCTGGTGGCCGGCGACCTGAACGACCCGGAACAAGGCGAAGAGCGGGCCATCGCGCCGCTCGAGGCAGCAGGCGTGGATCTCGGCCTGCGCCTGCCCGAGGCCGCGCGCTGGACTTATTACGACCCGCACAGAGACCGGCACCAGCGGCCCGACCGGATGATCGCCTCGCCGGCGCTGGCGGCGCGCTTCCCCGAGGCGGTGCCCGAGATCCTGCGCCGGGGGCTTGGACATGAGGCCGGGCCGGGGCAGGGTGCCCGGCTCGAGCGCGTCGGGTTGCACCGCCCACACGCCAGCGATCACGCGGCGCTCGTGCTCGATCTGCCGGGCCTCTGACGGTGAGCGGAGCCGCCGATGCCACAGCTTTTCGCGCCACGGTCCGGTTGGCGCTACCGGGCCCGCGCAAAAGAGCTTTTTTCTTGTGAAAGCGGTTTGAACGTCTTAACCGATGGAACTGTCGTCATGTCGCAACCGGCCCCGGACCGGGATACGCCCGTTCCTTTGCGCCGCGCGGTCCAGACCAGACGAGGGGATCAGACATTTCCATGACCGAACGCTCATTCAGCTCCAGATTGTCCGAACTGCTCCATTTCATCTACCCCGACCTCAACGAGGATATCCTCACGTCGCAGGTTCTCGATGCCTTCTGGCCGGAGGACACGCACCGTCGGAAGAAGCCGCGCAAGCCGGGCAACAACCTCTGGACCCAGCACGACGCGGTGCTCATCACCTACGGCGACACGCTGATCGACGGCCATCACAAGCCGCTCGACCTGATGCATGACTTTCTCGTCAACCACATGAAGGGCGTGGTGAACGGCGTGCACATCCTGCCGTTCTTTCCCTTCACCTCCGACGACGGTTTCGCCGTCACCGACTACCGCAAGGTGAACCCGCAGCTCGGGGAATGGTCGGACATCACGCGGATCGGCTCGGAATTCCACCTGATGTCGGATCTCGTGCTGAACCACGTCTCGAGCCAGGGCGTGTGGTTCAACGCCTACCGGCAGGGCCAGAAGCCCTACGACAAGTTCTTCTTCGAGGCCGACCCGTCGGACGACGTGTCGATGGTGGTGCGGCCGCGCACCACGTCGCTTCTGCAGGAGGTCGAGACCGCCAACGGCACCCGCCATGTCTGGTGCACCTTCAGCCACGACCAGATCGACCTCGACTACCGCAACCCCGATGTGCTGCTCGAGATCCTGCGGATCATCCGGCTGCACATCGACCGGGGCGTGCGCATCATCCGGCTCGACGCCGTGGCCTTCCTCTGGAAGGAGATCGGCACCGCCTGCATCCACCTGCCGCAGACCCACGCGGTGATCCAGCTGCTGCGCCTGCTGATGGATTACACCACCGAGACGGTCATCCTGCTGACCGAGACCAACGTGCCCAAGGCCGAGAACCTCAGCTACTTCGGCCACCGCAACGAGGCGCATGTGGTCTACAACTTCCCGCTGCCGCCGCTGGTGCTGCATGCGATGATGTCGGGCTCGGCGAAATACCTGATCGACTGGCAGCGCACGATGCCGCCGGCGCCGCTTGGTTGTGCCTACCTCAACTTTACCGCCAGCCACGACGGCATCGGGATGCGCCCCGCCGAGGGGCTGCTGCCGCCGCCGGAGATCGGCCAGATCATCGACACCATCCACGAGATCGGCGGAAAGGTCTCCATGCGGTCGCTGCCCGGCGGGGGCGAGGCGCCCTACGAGCTAAACTGCACCTACTTCGAGGCGACGGGCCGGACCTTTGCCGGGGCCGACGACTTCCACATCGAGCGCTTCCTGTGTTCGCAGACGATCCCCATGTCGCTCGAGGGCATCCCGGCGTTCTATATCCATTCAATGCTTGCCACGCCCAACGATGTCGAGGCGGTCGAGCGGCGCGGCATGAACCGCGCCATCAACCGGCACCGCTGGGATTACCCCGAGCTGCAGGAAAAGCTTGCCGATCCCGACAGCGTTCATGCGCGGGTGCTCAAGATGCTCTCGGACCGCCTCAAGCTGCGGGCGGAGCAGCCCGGCTTCCATCCCAACGCCACGCAGTTCACGCTCAACCTCGATCAGCGGATCTTCGGGCTCTGGCGGCAGTCTCTGGACCGGGCGCAGTCGATCTTCACCCTGCACAACGTCAGTGGCGAAACCGTCGAGATCCCGAACGGCGAGCTGAACCTGATCGCGGATGAAACCTGGGTGGACCTGCTCAGCGGTGAGGAGATCCAAGCCGGCCCCGTCGAGATGGCGCCGTACCAGTGTCGGTGGATCACAAACCGCGCCTGATTGAAGGCGATGCGCGTGGATCTAGAAGATACCTATTCGTATCAAATGATTCGCGATCCATTTACCTCCCTTTCGTGGGTGGCCTAATCAATCCACCCGCTTTACGGGAATTGAACACCACGCAGGAACAACCTCGGCCAAAATTCTTAACAGCCGCTTAAAATATTTCTCGCGGCGATATTCACGACTTTTGTTTCCATATTCGTGACAATTGACCACGCGACATCTGGCGGAAGTGTCGTAATTTCCCTTGATTTCCGGTGGAGGTCACCACTCAGGGTGGTTCTCATACGGAAACAATACACGCCAAGGTTTTGAAAACCCCGAGGAACTCGGGCCCTCCGTTGGCGGCTTCCGGAGCGTGGTGTGCCGCCGCCCTGCCACTTTTCCCTTTGAGCGGTCTCAGACGCAGGAGTATTAATTTCCCAAGCCCGACTGGGGGGTGAAGACGATTGGCCACGGGGGCGGCCGTTGAATTGTCAGGCATTCGCGAGAATGCGTTGAGAGCAGTGGGATGCTGGTCCCCTGCCAACGGCAACTCTTCGTCCGCGTCAGGAATGTGGGCAGAGGCGGCCATTCCGACGCACAGCTTGCAGGCATGACGAGCGATTTCATCGGCGGCACCGCTCCGGCGTCGTTGCCGTCCACGCGGCTTGGGGCTTGGCCCCGGTTTGAAGGTATAAGGGTCGAAAATTATGGCTGATCTGGTTCTGGACTGGAGTGCGCTTGGCGCCTACGGCACCAATCTCGACGGGACGACGACCACGGTGGATGCCGGCGGCGTCGCCGTCGGTATCACGTTCACACCGCAGGATGCGGAGGCACAGGCCTTCACCGTCACCTATGACGGCTACGTGCCCGAGGGATCGGACACCGACCCCAACTCGCACCTGAAGCTTTTCGGCGCCGGCGGTGACGGCGGCGGCTCGGTGTCCTCGACCTCGACCACCGTGCTCGACTTCAGCGCCACGGATGATGCCTATGGCGACGAGGTCCAGAACGTCTCGTTCATCCTCAACGACGTCGACAGCGGCACGGGCGGCGACCTTGCCGACCTCGCCGAGTACAACGGCGGTGGCACGGTCGAGTCTGACTGGCAGGACAACGTCACCATCCTCGCCTATGACGCCGAGGGCAACGCCGTCGACGTAACCATGAACGTTCTCGGTGGGGCAACCTCGGTCTCGGGCGACACTGCCACCGGCAGCGGCACCACCGACTTCGCCGAGCAGGACGGCACGCTGCAAGTCTCCATCGCGGGGCCGGTGAGTTCGATCGAGATCGTCTACGCCAACGGCGGCAACGCCACCCAGGGCGTGCTCGTCTCGGACGTGTCCTTCTCGACCACCGACTACGGTGACATGGGCCCGATCGCCGAGGACGACACCGCCACCACCGACGAGGACGTGGCCGTCACCATCGACGTGCTTGCCAACGACAGCGATCCGGAGGGGCAGGCGCTCACCGTGACCTCGGCCACCGCGACCAACGGCACCGTGACGATCAACAACGACAACACGCTGACCTTCACGCCCGATGCCGACTACAACGGCCCGGCCGAAATCGTCTACACCGTCGAGGATCCCGACGGGAACACCGCGACCGGCAACGTCGACGTGACCGTCGAGCCGGTGAACGACGCGCCCGTCGCGACCGATGACACGGTCGGCACCGACGTGGGCGTGGCGGTGACGCTGGATCCGACCACGAACGACACCGACGTCGACGGCGACCCGCTGACCGTGACCGACGTGACCGAGCCGGGCAACGGCACCGCCGTCATCAACGAAGACGGCACCGTGACCTACACCCCCGACGAGGGCTTCACCGGCGAGGACACGATCACCTACACCGTCGACGACGGCAACGGCGGCACCGACACGGCCGACATCATCGTGACCGTGGGCGACGACACCGTTCCTCCGACCGGCAACACCCCGCCCGATGCGGTGGATGACATCTACAGCACCACCGGCGTTTCTCCGGCCACCTTCGACCCGACGCTGAACGACACCGATCCGGACGGCGATCCGCTGACCATCACCTCGGTCGGCGATGCGCCCAACGGCGAGGTCACGCTGAACGAGGATGGCACCGTGACCTTCGTCGCGGACGAGGGCTTCACCGGCTACGACAGCTTCACCTACACGATCACCGACGGCAACGGCGGCGAAGACAGCGCCTATGTCAACGTGGAGGTGCTGCCCTGCTTCACGCCGGGCACGCTCATCGCGACGCCGCAGGGCGAGCGCCTCGTCGAGGATCTCGAGGTCGGCGACCGGGTCATCACCCGCGACAACGGCATCCAGGAGATCCGCTGGATCGGCCGCAAGGAGCTGACCGGCCACCAGCTGGCGCGCAAGCCGCACCTGAGGCCTGTGCTGATCCAGCAGGGCGCGCTTGGCAAGAACCTGCCCGAGCACGACCTTCTCGTATCGCCGAACCACCGGGTGCTCGTCGCCAACGACAAGACGACGCTCTACTTCGAAGAGCGCGAAGTTCTCGCCGCGGCGAAGCATCTTACCGGGCTCGAAGGCGTGGACGAGGTCGACACGCTCGGCGTGACCTACATCCACATGATGTTCGACGCCCACGAGGTCGTGCTGTCGAACGGCGCTTGGAGCGAAAGCTTCCAGCCGGGCGACCTGTCGCTGCGCGGCATCGGCGAGGAACAGCGTCAGGAGATCTTCGAGCTCTTCCCCGAGCTGGAGCATGCCGAGGGTCTCAAGGCCTACGGCTCGGCGCGTCGCTCTCTGAAGAAGCACGAGGCACAGCTTCTGACCAGCTGAGACCATGTTCCGGAACGAATATGCAGCTCGTTCCGGTGCACCTCGACCCTGCACTTGGAACGACCATGGGAAACGGGGCGGCGCAGGCGGCCCCGTTTTTCCATTGTCTGCCGGATTTCTTGAGACGGCTTGTGGCGCGTGGCGTTATCGGACGCATGTCCGGAGCCCGCCCGCGCCACTTCAGCGACGGGGCGGGCAGCCGGCAATAGGTCAGCTGTTGCCGGAGCCGGTGAAGCGCGCCGCGTCCGCGGCCGCGCGGCGGATGGCGTTCGACTTGTGAACGGTCTCCATGTACTCGGCCTCGGGGTCGCTGTCGTAGACGACGCCGCCACCGGCCTGGATGTAGAGCTTCTCGTCCTTCACGATGGCGGTGCGCAGGGCGATGCACATGTCCATGTCGCCGCCCGCCGAGAAGTAGCCCACACCACCGCCGTAGACGCCGCGCTTTTCCGGCTCCAATTCGTCGATGATCTCCATCGCGCGGACCTTGGGCGCACCGGAAACCGTGCCGGCGGGCATCCCCGCGAAAAAGGCCGACAGCGCGTCCTGATCGTCGGCAAGCTCGCCCACGACGTTCGAGACGATGTGCATCACGTGGCTGTAGCGCTCGATGATGAACTTCTCGGTCGGTCTCACGGTGCCGATCTTCGACACCTTGCCGGTATCGTTGCGGCCGAGGTCCAGCAGCATGAGGTGCTCGGCCAGTTCCTTCTTGTCGGCCAGAAGATCGGCTTCGAGCGCTCGGTCCTCCTCGGGAGTGGCGCCCCGGGGCCGCGTGCCGGCGATCGGGCGGATCGTGACCTCGCGCCCGAAAACCCGCACGAGGATCTCGGGGCTCGCGCCGATCACCTGGAAGCCGCCGAAGTTGAAGTAGAACATGAACGGCGACGGGTTGGTGCGCCGCAGGCTGCGGTAGAGCGCGAAGGGCGGCAGCGGAAAGGGCTGGGTCCAGCGCTGCGCCGGCACCACCTGGAAGATGTCGCCCTTGCGGATGTAGTCCTTGGCCGTCTCCACGGCGGCCTTGTAGCTCTCGCGCGTGAAGTTCGAAACCGGCTCGCCGGCCTCATGCGCCTCGCCGAGATCGCGGCTGGCCTGCGGAAGCGCACGCTCGAGGTCGCGCACCGCGTCCATCACGCGCTCGGCGGCGCGGGCATAGGCCGCCCGGGCCGAAACACCGTCCTGCACCCAGGCCGGCGCGACCACGGTAACCTCGCCCTTGACGCCGTCGAGCACCGCGACCACGGAGGGCCGCAGCATCAGCCCGTCGGGCAGGCCGAGCGGATCGGGGTTCACGTCGGGCAGCTTCTCGACAAGCCGGATCATGTCGTAGCCGAGGTAGCCGAAGAGCCCGGCGGACGACTGCGGCAGATCCTCGGGCAGCTCGATGCGGCTTTCCTCGATCAGCGCCCGCAACGCGGTCAGCGGATCGGTCTCGACCTCCTCGAAGGCGTCGGGATCGAAGCGCGCCTGCCGGTTCAGCGCGGCCGTTTCGCCGTGGCACTTCCAGACCACGTCGGGCTTCATCCCGATGATCGAGTAGCGCCCGCGCACCTCGCCGCCGGTCACCGACTCGAGCATGAAAGCGTCCTTCTGGGCGCCGGTGAGCTTGAGCATCAGCGACACCGGCGTGTCGAGATCGGCCGCAAGCCGGGCGTAGACCACCTGGTTGCGGCCGGCCTCGTAGGCGGCGGCGAAATCGTCGAACGCGGGAACGAGCGTGGCCATGTCTGACGCCTTACCGGAAGTTGCTGAGCACGGCGTTGATCGCCGACTGGTCGATGGTGACGCCCGCGCGGCTCTGGATGTCGGCGTTGAGCGCGTTGAAGAGGTCCTGCGACACGCTGTTCGCGGCACGATCCCGCAGCAGGTTGCCAAGCTGTGCGACCTGCGGCTCGTCGGCGTTCACCGGCGTGATCGTGTCGAGACGCACGACAAGCGCCTCGCCCGCGCCGGGCACCACGCGCACCTCGGCGGGGTCCATGTCGAAGGCCGCCTCGAGCACCGCACGCGGCAGGCCATCGATCTGGGCGTTGCGGGTCAGGCCGGTTTCCTCGACCGGGTCCAGCCCCGATTCCTCGAAGGAGCCGTCGCCGGAGAGTGCCGGAACCAGATCCTGCGCCTGAGCGACAAGGGCCTCCTGTGCCTGTTCCTGCTCCCAGAGTGTCTCGACGCGATCGCGCACGTCCTCGAAGGGAGCGGGGGCGGGTTCGCGCAGTTCGTCTAGCCGAAGCGCGAAGATGCCTCCGTCGCCCAGCGTTTCGATGGCCGGGTAATCGTCGCGGGTCACCGCCTGCGCCGCCTCGCGGAAGGTCTCGTAGCCGGCGATGCCGCTGTCGCTCTCGGCGGTCCAGTCGATCTGTCCAAGCTCCATCTCGGTGTCGCTCGCCAGTTCCTCGAGCGTGGCGCCACCGGCGAGCTCGTCGTCGATGTCCTGCGCCATGCCCTCGATCACGCGGCGGGCGCGGTCGAAGACCAGCGCGTCGCGCAGATCGGGCACCGCGTCCTCGAAGGAAGTCTCCTGCGCCGCCAGAACGCCGTTCACGCGGTAGAGTGCGGGCCCGAGCGGCGAGGGCGCCGGGCCGACCACATCTCCAACCTCGGCGGAGAAAACCGGCTCGCCGGCCTCGTTAAGCGAGGCACGGGTGACGTCGCCCATGTCGGTGTCGGCCAGAACGAGGCCGCGGTCCTCGACGATGGTCTCGAAGTCCGCGTCGCCCGAGGAAATGCGGTCCATCGCCGCCTGCGCTTCGCTCTCGTCCGAGAACACGAGACGTTCGACAAGGCGCCGTTCGGGCATGTTGAACTCGTCGTGACGCTCTTCGTAGGCGGCGCGCAGCGTGTCCTCGTCGATCTCGACGGTGTCGACGATCATTTCCGGGGTGATCCACGCGTAGGTGATCGCCTTGGTCTCGGGCAGGGTGAACTGCTCGATGTTGTCCTCGTAGAACGCGCGCAGCGTGTCCTCGTCGGCGACCGGCAGGCCGGTGTTCAGCGCGTCGCGGCCGAGCGTCGCCCAGGTGAAGGCACGGGTCTCGCCCACGTAGGACAGCAGCGTGTCGACGTAGGTGTCGGGCAGCGAGACGCCGGAAAGCACCGCGCCCTGCAGGATCGAGCGGGCGCTGTCGCGGCGCAGGTTCTCTTCGAATTCGCCCTCGTTCAGCCCGGCGTTGCGCAGCGCGTAGGCATAGGCGTCGCGGTCGAAGCTGCCGTCCGAGCCGCTGAACGCGTCGATGTTGCGCAGCGCCTCGGCGACACGCTCGTCGCCGACCGAGAGGCCCATGCGCTTGGTCTCGTCCTCGAGCGCGGCGTTGGTGACGACCTGCGACAGGACGCGGTTGGTGACGCCCTGCTGGCGGGCCTGCTCGACGGTCATGGGCTGGCCGGTCTGGGCCTCCATCGAGCGCATCTCGCTTTGCAGCGCCCGCGTGTATTCTGCCGTGGTGATCTCGGTGTCGCCGACGCGGCCGATTTCGCCGACGCCGCCGCTGAAGTTGACCGTCCCGAAGGCGCCGAAGCCCACGAAGGAGGCGATGAGGATCGCCCAGACGATATATTTCGTGATGCCGCCTTTGCCGCGCGCCATGTGCTGCCTCTTCCCCGATGGTTTCTGGCGCCCGTGTCTACGCCGGGGCGTCCGCCCCCGCAAGGGGCCAGTCCAGCGCGGAAAGCCGGTCGAACAGTGTCGTGATCCCGGCGGCATCCAGGTTCGCGAAGGCAAAGCGGAAATGGCGCGCGCCGTCCGCGTCATCCTCGGGCATGAACATGGTGCCGGGCAGGGCGAGCACGCCCGCCTCGTGGACCAGCCGCCGCCCGAGCACGTCCGAGCTTTCGGCAAACGGATGCTCGACATAGGCGAAGTAGGCGCCAAGGCCCTTGAGCTTCCAGCCCTTTGCCGCAAGCTTCGGGAACTGCTCGGAGATCGCGCGTCCGCGGGCAAGGATCTCGTCCCGTTCGCCGGCCACCCATTGCGCGAGATTCTCGAGCCCCCATAGCGCGGCGATCTGGCCGAGCTGCGGCGCGCAGATCGCGACCGTATCCTGGAACTTCTCGATCTCCTGAAGCAGCGAGGGCGCGGCGACGATGGCGCCGACGCGATGCCCTGTGAGACGGTAGGCCTTGGAGAAGCTGTAGAGCTGGATCAGCGTCTCTTCGTGCCCCTCGCGCGACAGCAGGTCGTGGGGGGCGCCGCTGCGGCTGTCGAAGTCCTTGTAGGTCTCGTCGACGATCAGCTTCAGCCCATGCTGGCGGGCGAGATCGTAAAGCTCGGCCAGCGTTTCCGCGGGGTATTCCACGCCGCCGGGGTTGTTGGGCGACACCAGCACGATGGCGCGGGTGCGCTCGGTGATGAGCGCCCGCGCGGTCTCGGCACGGGGCAGAAGCCGGTCGTCTGTGGGCAGCGGGATGCTGCGGACGCCCTGCATGTCGAGCCACATTTTATGGTTGAAATACCATGGTGTTGGAAGAAGAACTTCATCCCCTTCTCCGGCAATGGCCGCAAGCGTCGCTGCAAAGGCCTGATTGCAGCCGGCAGTGATCGCGATGTTATCAGCGCGGACGGTGGCGTCGTAATGTGCGCTCCAGTGCCGCGCGAGTGCTTCCCGCAGGGCCGGCAGGCCGAGCACCGGTCCGTAGAGATGCGTCTCGGGCCGTTCCATCGCCTCGGCCATCGCGCGCCGCAGGGCCGCGGGCGGCGGGTCGACCGGCGCCGCCTGGCTCACGTTCACGAGCGGACGGTCGGCGGGAAAGCTCACCCCCTCGATCCAGCGTTTGGCCTCGGGAACGGGCGGGGTAAAGGTCGATTGCGTGCGGCTGGGCTGGGGCATGGTCACATGGTCCGGATTAAATGTCGCGGCACGCTAACAGCCCGTCCGGGCAAGGGAAAGAGCCGCCCCATCTTCCGACGCATCATAGGCCGAACGGGCGGCGCGGATGCGGTCATGGTTGCGGTCTGCCCAGTCGGTGAGCGCCGCGATCGGGTCCAGCGCCGAGCGGCCGAGCTCGGTCAGACGGTATTCGACCGACGGCGGTTTGGTGGCGAACACCTCGCGGGCGACGAGCCCGTCGCGTTCCAGCTGGCGCAGCGACTGCGTCAGCATCCTCTTCGAGATGTCGCCCACCTGTCGCTGCAACGCCGAAAAGCGCCGGGGCCCCGGGATCAGCGCGATGAGCAGCAGAAGCGTCCACTTCTGACCAACGCGGTCCAGCACATCGCGGACCGGGCAGGCAGCGGCATCCTCCGGGGCGCCCTCGAACTGCAGGAAGGGCACGAGCGCTTCCGGCACGGGTGGGTTACCTGCATGTTCCCTGGTCATCGAAAAGTGCCTCCTTTACCGGCTTTGAATGGCGGTCTACATTTGAGACCATGTTGCAAACATAGCCCAAATTCGGCAGTTCGGAAAGGACAACACCATGACCATCAAGTATCTCGTGACAGGCGCGTCGGGTCAGCTGGGCGCGCTCGTGATCGATGCGCTCCTCGCGCGTGTACCGGCGGAAGAGATCGGCGCCCTGGTGCGCCGCAGCGAAGCGGCCGCGCCGCTCGAGGCCAAGGGCGTCTCGGTGCGCATCGCCTCCTATGACGATGCGGCGGCGCTCGAGACGGCGTTCGCCGGAGTGGAGCGGCTGCTGCTGATTTCTTCCAGCGAGGTGGGCCAGCGCGCGGCACAGCATGGCAGGGTCATCGAGGCAGCGAAGACCGCTGGCGTTGGCTTTATCGCCTACACCTCGATCCTCAACGCGGACAGCTCGCCGCTCAAGGTCCTTCCGGTCGAACATGTTGCCACCGAGACGGCGCTCGCGGCTTCCGGTCTGTCCTACGCCTTGCTCCGCAACGGCTGGTATACCGAGAACTACGTGATGGGTGCGGGTGCGGCACTGGAGCATGGCGCGCTCATCGGCGCCGCCGGAGAGGGGCGTATCAGTTCGGCCGCGCGCAAGGACTATGCCGAGGCTGCCACCGCCGTTCTGACCGGCGATCTGCCCGAAAGCGGCACGATTTACGAGCTTGCGGGCGATGACAGCTACACGCTTGCGGAATTCGCAGCCGCGCTGTCCGAAGCCGCCGGCAAGACCGTGCCCTACGTGAACATGTCCGAGGCAGAGTATGCCGCCGCGCTGACCGGCGCCGGGCTGCCCGGGCCGGTGGCGGAGATGCTCGCGGACAGCGATCGCGGCGCCTCCGAAGGCGGGCTCTTCAGCGATGACAAGACGCTGTCCACGCTCATCGGACGCGCGACGACCCCTTGGCGCGAGACGCTGAAAGCGGGGCTCTGAAACGAAGACGGGGCGCGGTGATCAACCGCGCCCCGATATTCCGTCGTGCCTTGGGAGAGCCCTACGTACGGCTCTGTGCATTGTGTCAGTCCGAGGTGCCCCGATAGGGTTTGACGTATTGCAGCGCCATGTCCCACGGGAAGAAGATCCAGGTGTCCTGGCTGACCTCGGTGATGTAGCTGTCGACCATCGGCTTGCCCTTCGGCTTGGCGTAGACCGTGGCCACGTGGGCCTTTGGCAGATGCTCGCGCACCACTTCGAGCGTGCGGCCGGTGTCGACCAGGTCGTCGATGATCAGGACACCGGTGCCGTCGCCCATCACTTCCATGTCCGGGAACTTGATGACCCGGGGTTCAGCCTGCGTCTGGTGGTTGTAGCTCTTGACCGAGATCGTGTCGACGAGCCGGATGTCGAGCTCGCGCGCGATGATCATCGCCGGGGCCATGCCGCCGCGGGTGATCGCCACGACCGCCTTCCAGCCGCCGTCGTCGGGACCGTGCCCCTGCATGCGCCACGCCAGCGCACGTGCGTCTCGGTGAAGCTGGTCCCAGCTGACGTGGAACCCTTTCTCGTGCGGCAACCGGTCCATGTTCCTGCGTCCTCTCGCTCAGGCCTTGGTTATGTCGGGCGCGTCGACCGCCTTCATGCCCACGACATGATAGCCCGCGTCCACGTGGTGAGTCTCGCCCGTCACGCCGGACCCGAGATCCGAGAGAAGGTAGAGCGCGGAGCCGCCCACGTCCTCGATGGTCACGTTGCGCCGTAGCGGCGAGTTGTATTCGTTCCACTTCATGATGTAGCGGAAATCGCCGATGCCGCTTGCCGCCAGCGTCTTGATCGGGCCGGCCGAGATCGCGTTGACGCGGATGCCGTCCTTGCCGAGGTCCTCGGCGAGATAGCGCACGGAGGCCTCGAGCGCGGCCTTGGCGACGCCCATCACGTTGTAGTGCGGCATGATCCGCTCGGCGCCGTAGTAGGTCAGCGTGAGCGCGGCACCACCGTTGCTCATCATCTTCTCGGCGCGCTGCATGACGGCCGTGAAGGAGTAGACCGATATGTCCATCGTCATCGCGAAGTTGTCGCGCGAGGTGTCGACGTAGCGGCCGCGCAGCTCGGACTTGTCCGAGAAGCCGATGGCGTGGACGATGAAGTCCAGCCCGTCCCAACGCTCGCCGAGACCTTCGAAGAGCGCGTCGATCGAGGCTTCGTCGCCGACGTCGCAGGGCAGCACGATGTCCGAGCCGAGTTGCTCGGCCAGCGGGCCGACGCGCTTCTTTAGCGCCTCGCCCTGGTAGGAGAAGGCAAGCTCGGCGCCCGCGTCCCGCAGGGCCTTTGCAATGCCCCAGGCAATCGACTTGTCGTTGGCGAGGCCCATGATGAGACCGCGCTTGCCCGCCATCAGAGTGTTTGACATTCCCTTCCCCCAACCGGCATTTCTGTTTCCGCAACCCTTTAGGGCAAGCCCGTGGGGGCTTCAAGGGTTCGCGCCCGCCAGCGCCTCTCGACTGCGACTGCCGGGCCTCACTAAGGAGAAAGCAGTCATGTCCGACCGGACCGGTATATTTGCGGGCGACGATCCCTTCGCGATCGCGCGCAGCTGGCTTGCCGAGGCCGAAACCCACGAGCCGAACGATCCCAACGCCATCGCACTGTCGACCGTGGACGCGGACGGCCTGCCGAACGCCCGCATGGTGCTGTTGAAGGAGATCGAGGACGATGCCTTTGTCTTCTACACCAACTACGACAGCGCCAAGGGGCAGGAAATCGCTGAGAGCGGCAAGGCCGCCTTTGTGATGCATTGGAAATCCCTGCGGCGCCAGATCCGCGTTCGCGGTATGGTTGAGCGCGAGGACGGGCCGCAGGCCGATGCCTACTACAACTCGCGTTCGCTGAAGTCGCGACTGGGGGCTTGGGCGTCGCAACAGTCGCAGCCACTCGCCTCTAGGGCTGCATTGATGGCAGAGGTCGCCAAGGTAACCGCAACGCAGGGACCGTCGCCGAAGCGACCGCCGTTCTGGGGGGGCTTCCGGATCACGCCTGTCGAGATCGAGTTCTGGGCCGATGGCGCCTTCCGGTTGCACGACCGATTTGTCTGGCGCCGGCGGAACCCCGCCGATGCATGGGTCGTCACGCGCCTCAACCCGTGAATTTCACGTCGCGTGAATTGCATGTGGTCACAAAATAAAGGGTTCTGAGGCTTGCATTCCCACCTCCGCTCGTCGAAAGAGAGGAGTGAGGGATACGTTAGAAGATCAATGGAAACGCAGTTGAAACAGCATGACGACGAGGGACAGAAGGTCCTCGGGAAGGTGAAGTGGTTCGATCCCGTGAAGGGATTTGGATTCGTGATCGCCGATGAAGGCGGTCCCGACATCCTGCTGCATGCCAACGTCCTGCGCAATTTCGGCCAGAGTTCCGTCGCGGACGGCGCTCACGTAGAGGTTGTGGTACAGAGGACAGAACGCGGCATCCAGGCCACCGAAGTTCTCAGTATAGAACCACCCGAAATGCCGACCGGAGCGCCGCTTGCCGACTTCGAGGGCATCGACCCCGACGTCATGCGCGCCGCACCGCTCGAGCCGGCCCGGGTCAAATGGTTCGACAAAGCAAAGGGTTTCGGCTTTGCCAATGTCTTCGGCAAGCCCGAAGACGTGTTCATCCACATCGAGGTCCTGCGTCGCTCAGGTCTCGCCGATCTGCAGCCGGGCGAGGCGCTCGGAATCCGCAAGATCGACGGCAAGCGCGGGCTCATGGCCACCGAGGTATGTGCATGGGAAGCCGCACTTACGCAGTCCTGATCTCTGCCGCCGCGCTTGTGGCAGGCCCCGCCGCGAGCGCATGCCGCGACGACACGCTCTGGCTGCGTGGCGACTGGGGCACGGCGCGGTTCAACGTGGCGGTCGCCGATGATGCCGGCGAGCGCGCGCAGGGGCTGATGAACGTCGAGAAGATGCCGGCGGCTGCGGGCATGCTCTTCGTCTACGACCGCGAGCGTCCGGTGTCCTTCTGGATGAAGAATACGCTGATCCCGCTCGACATGATCTTCGCCGACGCCGAGGGCAGGGTGGTCGCGATCCACGAGAACGCCATCCCGCACGACGAGACCCCGATCCCGAGCGGCGCACCGTCGCAATACGTGCTCGAGATCAACGGCGGTCTCGCGTCGACCCTCGGCATCGAGGTCGGCAGCGAAATGAAGCATCCCGCGATCGAGGCCGCCGCCTGGCCCTGCGGGTGATTTCGCACTTTTCAAATCTCGGTTCCGCTTGTATGCGGTCCCGTGTCGGGGCGTAGCGCAGCCTGGTAGCGCGTCTGTTTTGGGTACAGAAGGTCGTGAGTTCGAATCTCGCCGCCCCGACCAACCCACCTTCCACAAGATATTGATGTGACCCGCAGCGGCGCAGGCGTTGCCGGAGCCCCGAGTCGCGTCCGATACGCCGTTTTTCGGCATTATCCCGGCGAAACAGGGTGTTGCAGCAAGGGCGCACTGCCTTTTCCGACATGTCCCCAGCCTTGCAGCACGCGCGGAAGGAGACTGTGGATAAGCCCGACGCAAAGAGCGGTTACGTGACGTCTCTGCGAAAGCGGCCGGTGGATCACCATGTGGATGAAATTCGAACATTCCATACACTTGGTATGCGGCGAAGTCTGACCTCCCAATTATGTGCGGGAGCCGTCCAGAAAAGCGTTGACCGTCCCGGCGCTTTTGCGTCAGGTTGTGGGGGCCGGACGAGAGCGCACAACATGTAGTGGCCATCGGCGGGGACAGTCAGAAGCGACAGCATCAGCGCGAGTCACGGAGACGGGTATCAACCGTCGCCGAACGGTCTGTCTTTCCCTGTGGCCGGCACGGATTTTGGCACAGCTGAAGGCAGAGGCAGCGATGAAGATCGACAGGAAATACACCACGGCAGGCCAGGACGCATATGCGGGCATCGAGTTCGTCACCACGAGCTCGGAAATCCGCAATCCCGACGGCAGCACGGTCTTCAAGCTCGACACGCTCGAGGTTCCCGCGAAGTGGAGCCAGGTCGCGTCGGACGTCATCGCGCAGAAATACTTCCGCAAGGCCGGCGTTCCGACCGAGCTCAGGAAGGTCGCCGAAGACGACGTGCCCGAGTTCCTCTGGCGCTCGGCCCCGGCCTCCAAGGACACGCCCCGCACCGGTGAAACCTCTGCCAAGCAGGTCTTCGACCGACTCGCCGGTGCCTGGGCCTACTGGGGCTGGAAAGGCGGCTACTTCTCGACCGAGGCCGACGCGCAGGCCTACTACGACGAGATGCGCCACATGCTGGCCAGCCAGACCGCAGCGCCCAACTCGCCGCAGTGGTTCAACACCGGCCTGCACTGGGCCTACGGCATCGACGGTCCGGGGCAGGGTCACTACTACGTCGACCACGTGACCGGGAAGCTCACCAAGTCGAAGTCGGCCTACGAGCACCCGCAGCCGCACGCCTGCTTCATCCAGTCCGTGAGCGACGACCTCGTGAACGAGGGCGGCATCATGGACCTGTGGGTGCGCGAGGCGCGGCTCTTCAAGTATGGCTCCGGCACCGGCACCAACTTCTCGAGCCTGCGCGCCGAGGGCGAGAGCCTCTCGGGCGGCGGCAGGTCGTCGGGTCTCATGGGCTTCCTCAAGATCGGTGACCGCGCCGCGGGCTCGATCAAGTCGGGCGGCACCACGCGCCGCGCGGCCAAGATGGTGATCTGCGATGCTGACCACCCGGACATCGAGGACTTCATCAACTGGAAGGTCAAGGAAGAGCAGAAGGTCGCGAGCATCGTCGCCGGCTCGAAGATGCACGAGCAGATGCTCAACGGCATTTTCGCCGCGATCCGCAACTGGGACGGGCTCGAGGCCGACGCCTACGAGGCCAACGCCAACCTCGGCCTGAAGAAGGCGATCCGCGAGGCGAAAAAGGTCGCGATCCCCGAGACCTACATCAAGCGCGTGCTCGACTACGCACGGCAGGGCTACGCCTCGATCGAGTTCCCCACCTATGACACCGACTGGGACTCCGAGGCCTATGCCACGGTTTCGGGCCAGAACTCGAACAACTCGATCCGCGTGACCGACGCCTTCCTCGAAGCCGTCCGCGAAGGCAAGCCGTGGGAGCTGATCCGCCGCACCGACGGCACGGTCGCCAAGACCGTCGACGCCCGCGAACTGTGGGAGCAGATCGGCCACGCGGCCTGGGCCTGCGCCGACCCGGGCATCCAGTTCCACGACACCGTCAACGCCTGGCACACCTGCCCGGAAGACGGGGAGATCCGTGGCTCGAACCCGTGTTCGGAATACATGTTCCTCGACGACACGGCCTGCAACCTCGCGTCGATGAACCTGCTGACCTTCCTGAAGGACGGCCGCTTCGACGCCGAGACCTACATGCACGCCACGCGCCTGTGGACCCTGACGCTGGAAATCTCGGTTCTGATGGCGCAGTTCCCGTCCAAGGAAATCGCGCAGCGGTCCTATGATTTCCGCACGCTGGGTCTTGGCTATGCCAACATCGGCGGCCTGCTGATGAACATGGGCTACAGCTATGACAGCGACGAGGGCCGGGCGCTTTGCGGCGCGCTCACCGCGATCATGACCGGCGTGTCCTACGCGACCTCGGCCGAGATCGCGGGCGAGGTGGGTACCTTCCCGGGCTACGAGCGCAACGCCGATCACATGCTGCGCGTCATCCGCAACCACCGCACCGCCGCCTACGGCAAGACCGATGGCTACGACGGCCTCGCGGTGAAGCCGGTCGCGCTCGATCACGGCAACTGCCCCGATGCGGCGCTTGTGGCGCTGGCGAAATCGTCGTGGGACGAAGCGCTGCGGCTCGGTGAGCAGAACGGCTACCGCAACGCGCAGGTCTCGGTGATCGCGCCGACGGGCACCATCGGGCTTGTCATGGACTGCGACACCACGGGCATCGAGCCGGACTTCGCGCTGGTAAAGTTCAAGAAGCTCGCGGGCGGCGGTTACTTCAAGATCATCAACCGCTCGGTGCCCGGCGCGCTGGAAAAGCTCGGCTACAGCTCGGCCGAGATCGAGGAGATCGTCGCCTACGCTGTGGGTCACGGATCGCTCGGCAACGCGCCCGGCATCAACCACACGGCGCTGATCGGCCACGGCTTCGGGCCCGCGCAGATCGAAAAGGTCGAATCCGCGCTCGCCACCGCCTTCGACATCCGCTTCGTCTTCAACCAGTGGACGCTGGGCGAGGAGTTCTGCCAGGAGGTGCTCGGCATCCCGGCGGAAAAACTCATCGACCCGACCTTCGACCTGCTGCGCCACCTTGGCTTTTCGAAGCAGGACATCGAGGCCGCCAACGACCACGTCTGCGGCACCATGACCCTCGAGGGCGCACCGCACCTCCGGGACGAGCACCTGTCGGTCTTCGACTGCGCCAACCCCTGCGGCAAGAAGGGCAAGCGTTACCTCTCGGTGGAAAGCCACATCCACATGATGGCCGCCGCGCAGAGCTTCATCTCGGGCGCGATCTCGAAGACGATCAACATGCCGAACGCCGCCACCGTCGAGGACTGCCAGGCCGCCTACGAGCTGTCGTGGTCGCTGGGGGTCAAGGCGAACGCGCTCTACCGCGACGGCTCGAAGCTGAGCCAGCCGCTCGCCTCGGCGCTGATCGAGGATGACGACGACGCGCTCGAAGTGCTCGAGAGCGGCTCGCCGCAGGAGAAGGCGCAGGTCATCGCCGAGAAGATCGTCGAAGAGGTGGTCATCAAGGAGGTTGTGCGGGCCGGTCGGACCAAGATGCCCGAGCGCCGCAAGGGCTACACCCAGAAGGCGGTTGTCGGAGGCCACAAGGTCTACCTGCGCACCGGCGAATACGAGGACGGCGCGCTTGGCGAGATCTTCATCGACATGCACAAGGAAGGCGCGGGCTTCCGGGCGATGATGAACAACTTCGCCATCGCGGTGTCGGTCGGTCTGCAATACGGCGTGCCGCTCGAGGAGTTCGTCGACGCCTTCACCTTCACCAAGTTCGAGCCCGCGGGCATGGTGCAGGGCAACGACAGCATCAAGAACGCCACCTCGATCCTCGACTACATCTTCCGCGAGCTGGCGGTCAGCTATCTCGACCGGACAGACCTTGCGCATGTGAAACCGTCGGGGGCGACCTTCGACGACCTCGGCCGCGGCGAGGAAGAGGGCGTGTCGAACGTCTCCGAGCTGTCCGAGACCACGGCGGCCCGGTCGATCGAGATGCTCAAGCAGATCTCGTCCACCGGTTACCTGCGCAAGCGGCTGCCGCAGGAACTCGTGGTGCTTCAGGGCGGTGCGCAGACCGGCACCCACGGGTCTGGCGCTGCACAGACCGCCGGTGCCGCGCAGAGCACGGTGGCGACGCTGTCGTCGTCGGGCTCGGCCATGGCGATGGATGCCCGTGCCAAAGCCCGGATGCAGGGCTACGAAGGCGAGGCCTGCGGCGAATGCGGCAACTACACGCTGGTGCGCAACGGCACCTGCATGAAGTGCAACACCTGCGGGTCGACCTCGGGCTGCAGCTGAGCCACTCGCAAAGCAAGATGATGCAGAAAGGTCCCCGGACGCGGGGCCCTTTTTCATTTGATGGTCAGGCGCAACGTGAAGGGATCGTGGCTCGGCTTCCGGAACAGCTGGAAGACGTTGACCTGATAATCGCGGCGATCGGTGCCGAAGGTCAGCTCGTCGCGGCAGTCCGCGATGCCGGGGACCGTAAAGCAGGTGTTGTCGCTACCGAAGATCTGCAGGCGCGCGCTTTGGCCGGAACCGGCGCCGAAGGTGAAGCAACGGGGCTCACCGTCGATGACCTGGCCTTTGACCTCACCGGCAGATGCGCCCGGCGCGAAGCGGATTTCTGAGCAGGCGGCAGAGGCGGAGGACGCGGCGAGAAGGCCGCCGAGGAGCAGAAGAACAAGACGCATGAGAAACGCTTTCGGGGATGTGGATGAAGAAAAGACTTGTTTGGAAGTGCCTCTAAAATCCCACGCATCCACGCGCCTGGTCAAGACCCTAAGAAACCGTTTGATCAGCGTACGAAATCAAGAAATAGCCTGATCCTTCAGCGCCTTGCGGGTCACTTTTCCATTGGGGTTGCGGGGCAGGGCATCGACGCGCACGAAGGCCCTCGGTTGCTTGTAGCGCGCCAGCCGGTCGGCGGCGGCGGCCTTCAGCGCATCCTCATCGAGCTCTGACTCGGCCACGTAGAAGGCGGCGATGATGCTGACGCCCTCCTTGATCGCGATGTCGGTGACGCCGATCTCGACGATGCCCGGCAGGTCGGCAAGCGCCGCCTCTACCTCGAGCGGAGAGACCCGGTAGCCGCCGGCGTTCATCATGTCATCCCCACGGCCGAGATAGGTGATCTCGCCCGTGTCATCCATCGCGCCTTGATCCCCCGTCAGGAACCAGTCACCGGCAAAGCGGGCAGCGGTCTCCTCGGGCGCGCCGATGTAGCCCAGCATGAGGCCGGGGTCGGAGCGGTGAACGGCGATCATGCCGGGTGTGCCTCGCTCGACCGGCAGGTGATCTTCGCCGAGGATGGCGACGCGACGTCCGGTTTGCGGACGACCAAGCGTGCCGGGCGTGACCGGATGATCGGGCGAAGACGACACGAAGGTCGAGCATTCGGACATGCCGAAGGCCTCGTAGATCTCGGTGCTCGTGGCCTCGCGCCAAGCCTCGCGGATCGGTGCGGCCAGCTTCTCGCCGGCGGCAAGGCCGTGGCGCAGCTTCGGCATCGGCGGCACGGGATACTTCAGGAGTTGCCTGTAAACACCCGGAGCCGCTGCAAAAATGGTCGCGTCGTTACGCTTCAGAAGCAGCGGGATCTGTGCCGGGTCGGTGCCGGCGGCGGGGATCAACGCGGTCGCGCCCATCGTCCAAGGGTCCATCAGACCGGTGCCCAGCGTATAGGTCCAGTTGAAAGCACCCGCGTGCAGCAGGCGGTCGCTCGGGCGCAGGCCGTACCAGCCCTGCATCATCATCTGTCGCGCCCATATGGCGCGATGCGCATGACCGACCGCGCGCGGCGTTCCCGAAGTGCCGGAGGTATAGATGATGTAGGCAAGCCGCCCTGGATCGCCCATGTCATATTCAGCGGGCGGCAGATCGTGCCAGCTTTCGAAATCCGCCGAGCCGAAAACGGGCAGGTCGGTTTCTGGGCACGCAATATCGTCACCGCGCAGAATTGCCTTGGGGCCGAGATGCGCGATCATGGGCGCGACCTCGCGCGCGGTGAGCTGCGAGGATGTCGGAACCGGCACCATTCCGGCAGCGATGGCACCGAGGTAGGCAATGGGAAAGTCGACGGTGTTGCCAAGCCGCAAGAGGACGCTATCCCCGGGCTCCAGCCCCGCCTGCAGAAGCCCCGTGGCGGTCCCGCGTACGGCCGCGGTCAGCCGTCCATAGGACCAGCGCGCGGCGCCGGTCGGCTTCACGACCGACAGGGCGATCTTGTCAGGCGTCGCCTCACCGGCTGCAAGGACGTGAGCGGCGAGGTTGAAGGGCTGGGGGCAGGGCGCGAACGGCCCTTCGTCGAATTCCGAGATCATGCAAAGGGATTAGGTCCGCGCGGGCGCTGTTGCAAGCCCGGGACCCCGGTCCTATAGGATTGCGCATGTCGCGCGACCCCAAAACCCTGATCCGGCTGGCCCGGGAAACCGGCGAGGATGCCTCGGCCGAACCGCTTGATCTGGGAGCGCGGGTGCGGGAACTGCGCAAGGCGCGCGATTGGACGCTCGAGCAGGCGGCAAAGCAGGCGGGGCTTGCGCGCAGCACGCTGTCGAAAATCGAAAATGGTCAGATGTCTCCGACCTTCGACGCGCTCAAGAAGCTCGCCGTGGGGCTCGGTATCGGCGTGCCGCAGCTGTTTACGCCCCCCAAAAAGGACCAGGTGTCGGGGCGCATGGTTCACACCCGCGACGGCGAAGGGCTTCATCAGGCGACGGTGACCTACGAGCACGAGCTGTTGGCCGAAAGCCTGACGAAGAAGAAGATGCTTCCCTACCGCGCGCGCGTGCGGGCACGGAGCATGGAAGAGTTCGACGGTTGGGTCCGCCACGACGGCGAGGAGTTCCTCTACGTCCTCACCGGGGTCATCCGGCTCTACACGGAGTTTTACGAACCCATCGAGATGAAACGAGGCGACAGCGCCTATTACGACGCGAGCATGGGCCACAACGTCGTCTCGGTCAGCCCCGAGGATGCGACGATCCTCTGGGTTACCTCGCTGGGCTGAACGCCTGTTTCAGGCGACCTTCTGTCGGACCGGCTCGGGCAGGCTTTCGGCAAAGAACAGGTCCTGAACCTCGACCAGCGCTTCCGCGTAGGTCAGATCATGCCGCTCTGCTACATGCCGTGCCACGTGATCGAGATCGGGCGGCGGCGCTGACAGGATGTCAGGGTCGGTGTCGGGGAAACGGTCCTGCAACCGCTGCGACGCGCGGTTCCAGTTCCGGGTGATGCGGTTCCAATCCATATAGCTCATACCTTCGCAACGCATGTCGCGTCCCTCCGTTCCGGTTGTCTGGACCGGAAGCGGAAACCCGCAAAAAAGCCGCGGGGCCGGGGCCCCGCGGCAGAATGCGTTGTGAAGTCTTAAGGTCGCCTTATCAGCGCTCGGGCAAAAGCCCGCGCGGGGCGAACCGCAGCACCACCAGCAGGATCACCCCCATGGTCAGCAGCCGCATGTGCTGCACGCTGCCCAGAAGATGCGCCTTGATGGCCGAACCATCGGCCATGCCCGAGGTGACGACGCTCATCAGCCACTGGCCCATCGGCTCGACCTGCACCCAGAGGAACCAGATCAGGAAGCCGCCCAGCACCGCGCCAAGGTTGTTGCCCGACCCGCCGACGATCACCATCACCCAGATCAGGAAGGTGTAGCGCAGCGGCTGGTAGCTCGAAGGCGTGAGCTGTCCGTCGAGCGTGGTCATCATCGCGCCGGCGATGCCGCAGAGCACCGAGCCAAGGATGAACACCTGCAGGTGCCGCGCGGTGACATCCTTGCCCATCGCCTCGGCGGCTTCCTCGTTGTCGCGGATCGCGCGCATCATGCGGCCCCAGGGCGATTTCAGCGCAAGCTGAGCCAGCACCAGAAGCACCACGAGAACCACGGTGAACAGCACCGAGTAGCCGAGCTTGACGTAGAGGGTCGAGGCAGTCGTCGGATCGAGCCCGAGCCCCGCCGCGCTCTCGACGAAGCCGGGGTCGTTCTGCAGGTCGATCTCGTAGGGCACCGGGCGCGGCAGGCCGATCACGTTCTTCACGCCGCGCGACAGCCAGTCCTCGTTCTTCAGCACCGCGATGATGATCTCGGCGATGCCCAGCGTGGCGATGGCGAGGTAGTCCGATCGCAGCCCCAGCGCGGTCTTGCCGATCACCCAGGCCACGCCCGCGGCGAGCAGGCCGCCCACCGGCCAGGCCAGCAGCACCGGCAGGCCGAGCCCGCCGAGGAAGCCGGTCGCGGCAGGGTCCACGGCCTCGACCGCCTCGACGCCGGGGTCGAGGATGGCGCGGTAGACGAAGAACCCCGCGATGGCGATCGCCGCCACGGCCCAGCCGCGGCGCCCCCGCCGCAGGCGTTTCCAGGCGGCCACGCAGGCGGCGATGGCGGCGAGCCCGAAGAGCAGCGCGCCCAGCACACGCCAGCCGCCGGCGGACCAGGCGGCGGGCACCGGCGTCTCCGAGGTCAGCACCACGGCAAGCCCGCCGAGCGCCACGAAGCCCATGACGCCCACGTTGAACAGCCCAGCGAGGCCCCATTGCAGGTTGACCCCCAGCGCCATGATCGCGCTCACCAGCCCCATGTTCAGGATGATCAGCGCAGAGTTCCAGCTCTGCATGAAGCCGGTGCCGAGGATCAGCACGGCGACGAGGGCGAAGAGACCGAGCGTCCTCATACCGATTTCCCCTTGAAGAGACCCGTGGGCCGGAACAGCAGCACGATGATCAGGATCACGAAGCTGACGGCGAACTTGTAGTCGGTGGACATGAGCTGCACGAGTCCCGACGGCTCGAGGCTTTCGGGCAGCATGTAGGACAGCACCTTCTTCCACGCGTAGGTGATGCCGACCTCCGAGAAGGCGATGATGAAGCCGCCCGCGATGGCGCCCAGAGGGCTGCCCAGGCCGCCGACGATGGCGCTTGCGAAGATCGGCAGCAGCAGCTGGAAGTAGGTGAACGGCTTGAAGCTCTTGTCGAGCCCGTAGAGCGTGCCGGCGACGGTCGCCAGCGCCGCGACGATCAGCCAGGTCACCATCACCACGCGTTCCGGGTTGATGCCGGAAAGCAGCGCCAGGTCCTCGTTGTCGGAATAGGCGCGCATGGATTTGCCGGTGCGGGTGTGGTTGAGGAACCAGAACAGCAGCGCCACGACGATCACCGCGGTGATCAGCGTGATGCCCTGCGTCGACTTCAGGGCGAGCCCCTCGTCGAGGCCGGTCATCTCCTTGAACTGCCGGGCATTGATGATGAAGCGCTCACCATCGGCGAAACGCTGGTCGTCGGGGCCGATGATGAAGCGCGTCACGCCGTTGTAGATGAACATCACGCCCATCGACACGATCACGAGGATCACCGGCTTGGCCTTCTGCTCGCGGTAGAAGCGGTAGACGAAGCGGTCGGTGAGCAGCACCAGCAGCGCCGCCCCGGCGATGCCGGCGGGAATGGCGAGCAGGGCGGTCGGCAGCGGCCCGAGGCTCACGCCCATGGCCTGCAACCCCCATGTCGCGAGGATCGTCACCATGGTGCCGATCGCCATCGTGTCGCCATGGGCGAAGTTGGAGAACCGCAGGATGCCGTAGATCAGCGTCACCCCGAGCGCGCCGAGCGCAAGCTGGCTGCCGTAGGCGATCGCTGGGATCAGCACGAAGTTCGAAAGCGCCACGAGGGCGTTGAGGAAGTCCATCAGGGCCGCCCTCCGCAGGGTCCGCTGCCGCGCGGGTCGTCCGCGAGCCGGCGGCAGGCCGGACCAAAGGTCGTTGTCATCTCGGAATACATCTCGTCGGGGCCTCCTCGCTCAGCCGCCAAGGAAGCTGCGGCGCACCTCGGCGTCGGCCAGCAGCTCCTTGCCGGTGCCGGTGTGGGCGTTACGGCCCTGGACCAGCACGTAGCCCTTGTCGGCGATCTCCAGCGCCTGGCGCGCGTTCTGCTCGACCATCAGCACCGGCAGCCCGGTGCGGGCGACCTCGATGATCCGGTCGAAGAGCTCGTCCATGACGATGGGGCTCACGCCGGCGGTGGGCTCGTCGAGCATCAGCACCTTGGGCTGGGTCATCAGCGCGCGGCCCACGGCCACCTGCTGGCGCTGCCCGCCCGACAGCTCGCCCGCCGCCTGCCGGCGCTTTTCCTTCAGGATCGGGAACAGCTCGTAGACCTGGTCCATCGTGCTCCGGAAATCGTCGTCGCGGATGAAGGCCCCCATCTCGAGGTTCTCCTCGACGGTCATCGACGTGAAGATGTTGTGCGTCTGCGGCACGAAGCCCATGCCCTTGCGCACGCGCGCCTGCGGCGTGAGCTCGGTGATGTCCTCTCCGTCGAGCCGCACCGCGCCCTCGCGCAGCGACAGCATGCCGAAGACCGCCTTCATCGCGGTCGATTTGCCGGCCCCGTTGGGACCGACGATCACCGCGATCTCGCCGCGGTCGACGGCGATCGTGCAGGCGTGCAGGATGTCCGCGCCCCGACCGTAGCCGCCGGTCATCGCCTCACCGATCAGGAACGGACCCGCCGGCGCCGGATGCGCCTTGCCGCCCTCGTTCACCGGCATCGCGCTGCCCATGCCGTCCGCGTTGGCGATCGAGCGGTCGCGATTGCCGCGATCATCGTAAACGCCGCTGCTCATGCGCCCGCCTCTTCTTCTCTTTGAAAATACCTCGGGGGTGTGGGGGCAGCGCCCCCACCGCGACGCGCAGGTCTCATCCCGCCGCCTCCTTGTTCTTGAGCCCGGTGCCCAGGTAGGCCTCGATCACCGCCTCGTCGGCCTTGATCTGGTCGAGCGTGCCCTCGGCCAGCTTCTTGCCCTCGGCCATGACGATGACCGGGTCGCAGATGCGGCCGATGAAATCCATGTCGTGTTCGATCACGCAGAAGGTGTAGCCGCGCTCCCGGTTGAGCCGGACGATGGTGTCCGCGATGGTGTTCAGCAGCGTCCGGTTCACGCCCGCGCCGACCTCGTCGAGAAACACGATCTTGGCGTCGACCATCATCGTGCGGCCGAGCTCCAGCAGCTTCTTCTGACCGCCGGACAGGTTTCCCGCCTTCTCGTCCTTGAGGTGCGAAATCGTCAGGAAATCAAGAACCTCGTCGGCTTTCTTCAGAAGCGCCTCTTCCTCCTGCGCGATCCGTCCGCGGCCGAACCACGCGTTCCAGAGGCTCTCGCCCGCCTGCCGGCCGGGCACCATCATCAGGTTCTCGCGGCAGGTCATCGAGGAAAACTCGTGCGCGATCTGGAAGGTGCGCAGCAGGCCCTTGTGGAACAGCGTGTGCGGCGGCAGTCCCGTGATGTCCTCGCCATCCATGATGACGGTGCCGCTCGTGGGCGGCAGCGCCCCGGCGATCACGTTGAACAGCGTCGACTTGCCGGCGCCGTTCGGGCCGACCAGCCCGGTGATCGAGCCGTCGGCGATCTCGAGCGTCGCGCCGTCGACGGCGCGGAATCCGCCGAAATGGCGGTGCAGGTTTTCGACCCGGATCAATGTCCCATCCCCATCGGCCCCTTTTGCGGTGCCTGTTCTCTAGTTGAAACAGCCCGGGGATCATACCCCGGGCTGCCCGTGATCAGTGCTGTGGCGTGTTTACTTGAACGACACGGTGGTGAATTCACCGTCCTCGATCTCGTAGTAGCGGTAGGTGCCTGCCGCTTCGCCTTCGCCCACGAGCTCGACGTTGGTGGCGCCGACGTAGTCGATGTCACCGCCGTCGGCGAGGATTTCCATCGCCTTGCCGAGTTCGCCCGGCAGGATCTCTTCGCCCGGCGCGTTGGCGACGTCCATGACGTTCGCTGCAACTGCCGCCGAGGAGGCCTCGCCGCCCTTCATCATCGCGAGCGCGATCAGCGCCGCGGCGTCGTAGCTTTCGCGGGTGTAGGAGCCCTCGGCATTGATGCCGGCGTCGGTCGCGATCTTGGTGAAGGCCTCGGTGCCTTCGCCCTGGGCCCAGGGCACCGAGCCGAAGCTGCCCTCGAGGGCGCTGCCGAGATCCTCGAGCAGGGCGTCGGAGTACATGCCGTCACCCATGGCGAAGGTGTCGAAGGCGCCGGTGTCGAGCGCCGCCTGGATCATGCCCTTGCCGCCCTGGTCCGAGTAGCCAAGCACCACGAGGACGTCGCCGCCCGCCGAGGCCAGCGCGCCGATCTCGGCCGAGTAGTCGCCCTTGCCGTCCTCGTGCGGGGCCGAGAGGGTGATCTCGCCGCCGGTCTCCTCGAAGGCCGCCGCGAAGCTGTCGGCGAAGCCCTTTCCGTAGTCGTTGTTGGTGTAGGTCACCGCGACCGAGGAGATGTCACGCTCGCCGAGGATGCTGGCGAGCACCTCGCCCTGGCGGGCGTCGGACGGCGCGGTGCGGAAGAACAGGCCGTTGTCGTCGGCGTTCGACAGCGCCGGCGAGGTGGCCGAGGGCGAGATCATCGGCACGCCGTTGGGCACGGCGGCATTCGACAGGATCGCGCCGGTCACGCCCGAGCAGTCCGCGCCCATGATGGCGAGCACACCGTCGGTGGTGATCAGGCGTTCGGCGGCGGCGGTGGCCGCGGCGCTGTCGATGCAGGTCGAGTCCGCACGGACCGGCGTCAGCGTGACACCCTCGAGGAAGGTGCCGGCATCGTTGACTTCCGAAAGCGCGAGTTCGGCGCTGTCGCCCATGGCCGGGGTCAGCGATTCAATCGGACCCGTGAAGCCGAGGATTACCCCGATCTTCGCCTCTTGGGCGTGAGCGGCGCCCGCGGCGAGCAGGGTGGTCGCGGCCGAAGCCAGAAGCCACTTCTTCATGTCAGGTTCTCCCTTGTCGGTTTGTTGTTCGGGCCGCAGACTATGCGCGCCCTTGCGAAAAGAAAAGAGTGCCGGGCCGCGGGTTCCGTAGGGTCGCACATCTGCGGCACCGGGGCTGCGGACGGGCTCATCCGTCGGGTTGGGGCGACTTTCCACCCTGCGTTCCGCGCTCGCGGTAGGGGGTGGTCTGGTAGTGTCCGCGATAGCATTTCGAGAAATGCGACGGACTCGCGAAACCGCAGGCCAGCGCCACGTTGATCACGCTCATGTCGGTCTGCATCAGCAGGTTGCGCGCCTTCTGAAGCCGAAGCTCCATGTAGTAGCGCTTGGGCGAGCGGTTCAGGTAGCGCCGGAACAGCCGTTCGAGCTGACGGGTGGACATGCCGACTTCCTTGGCGAGCAGCGCGGGCGAGATCGGCTCCTCGATGTTGGCCTCCATCCGCTTGATGACCTCGCCGAGCTTGGGGTGGCGCACCCCGATGCGGGTCGGGGTGGACAGGCGCTGCGTGTCCTGGTCGGTGCGGATCGACGAGTAGATCAGCTGGTCGGCGACGGCGTTGGCAAGCTCTTCGCCGTGGTCGTCGGCGATGATCTTGAGCATCAGGTCGATCGAGGACGTGCCGCCGGCGGTCGACATCCGGTTGCCGTCGACCACGAAGACCGACTTGGTCAGCGTGACTTCGGGGAATTCCTCCCCGAAGCCGTCGTGGTTCTCCCAGTGGATGGTGGCGCGCTTGCCGTCGAGCAGCCCGGCCTCGGCCAGTGTCCAGGCGGCGGTGCAGAGCCCGCCCATGGTGACCCCGCGACGGGCCGCGCGGCGCAGCCAGTTCATGAGACGTTTCGTGGTGCCGGCCGCGACATCGATACCGCCGCAGACGAGGACGGTGTCGTCACGCGTAAGCTCGGGCAGGTCGCCGTCGAGCATGAACTCGGTGCCCGCCGAGCAGCGCGTCATGCCGCCGCCGTCGCCGGTGAGAAGCCAGTCGTAGACCTGCCGGCCGGCCATGCGGTTGGCGATCCGCAGCGCCTCGAGCGCGGCGGCGAAACTCAGCAGCGTGAACTCGGGCAGAAGGACAAAGACGAAGCGGCGCGGTCGCGCCTGCGGGGCCCCCTCGGAAGAGTTGCGCGGCAAAGGCATTCCGACCTCGTCTCGACTTGCTGTTTCTTCAATTCTCTCAGGGCGTTCGACTGCATGGGTGGGCATGCCCGCCAAACGCGGTTCAATCACATGGGCAGAGAACGGAAAACGCGTCAAGAGATGATGGCCATTTCCTATGGCCATCGAGCTTTCGATTATGTATAGGCGCAAGACGTTTTCGCCAACGAGGACCCCTTGGGAGAGGAAGCCATGAGCGAGTGGAGCAAATCGAGCTGGAGAAACATGCCCCGGATCCAGATGCCGGAGTATCAGGATCAGGCGGCGCTTGAAGCCGTCGAGGCTCAGCTTTCGAAGTATCCGCCGCTGGTTTTTGCGGGCGAAGTCCGCCGGCTGCGTGACGAACTCGGCAAGGCGTCGCGTGGCGAGGCCTTCCTGCTGCAGGGCGGTGACTGCGCCGAGGCGTTCGACCAGTTCAGCGCCAACGCGATCCGCGACACCTTCAAGGTGATGCTGCAGATGGCGATGGTCCTGACCTACGGCGCCAAGGTGCCGGTGGTGAAGGTCGGCCGGATGGCGGGCCAGTTCGCCAAGCCGCGCTCGGCCCCGACGGAGACCGTCGACGGCGTCGAGCTGCCCAGCTTCCGCGGTGACATCATCAACGAGCTGGCCTTCACGCCCGAGGCGCGTATCCCGAACCCGCAGAAGATGTTGCAGGCCTACACGCAGGCGGCGGCGACGCTGAACCTGATCCGCGCCTTCTCGACGGGCGGTTACGCCGACGTGCACCAGGTGCACCAGTGGACGCTCGGCTTCACCGAGGGCCAGAAGGCCGCGCGCTACCGCGAGATGGCGGGCCGGATCAGCGACACGCTCGACTTCATGAAGGCGGCCGGTGTCGACAGCAACCGCTCGGCGGCGCTGCACCAGGTGAACTTCTACACCAGCCATGAATCGCTGCTGCTGGAATACGAAGAGGCGCTGACCCGCGTCGACTCGACCTCGGGCAAATGGCTCGCGGGCTCCGGCCACATGATCTGGATCGGCGATCGCACCCGTCAGCCCGACGGCGCGCATGTCGAATACGCGCGCGGCGTGATGAACCCGATCGGGCTCAAGTGCGGCCCCTCGATGACGCCCGAAGACCTCAAGGTGCTGATGGCCAAGCTCAACCCGCAGAACGATCCGGGCCGGCTCACGCTGATCACCCGCTTCGGTGCGGGCAAGGTCGCCGAGCACCTGCCGCGCCTGATCGAGACGGTGCGCAGCGAAGGCGCCAACGTGCTGTGGGTCTGCGATCCGATGCACGGCAACACCATCAAGTCGGGCTCGGGCTTCAAGACCCGCCCGTTTGACGCGGTGCTGCGCGAGGTGCGCGAGTTCTTCGCCGTCCACAAGGACCAGGGCACGATCCCGGGCGGTGTGCACTTCGAGATGACCGGCGACGACGTGACCGAATGCACCGGCGGCGTCTACGCGATCTCCGAGGACAACCTTTCCGACCGCTACCACACCGCCTGCGATCCGCGCCTTAATGCTTCGCAGTCGCTCGAGCTGGCGTTCCTCGTGGCCGAGGAACTCACGGCGCTGCATCAGCGGCAGGCAGCGGTCGCGGCCGGCTGAGCCCGGTTTTCCGCACGCGGAAGTCTTTCGAACGGCGCCTCACGGGGCGCCGTTCTTTTTCGTGATGGGGCCGCCGGGAACCGTCCGTGCGTCTGCGCGTAGGACTGCGATGCCTCGCAACAGATGGAGAACCGCGATGGGCCGTGTCCGCATGAGGACGAAACTCGGGGTCGCCGTGATGGCCGGTGCACTTGCCGCCAGCGCCGCTAACGCGTCGCCAGACCTTTTCCGGGACCTGCCCGGTGACGCGCGCGATCTGAATGACCTGCGCTGGGAAAAGCGCCCGGTGCTGATCTTTGCACCCTCGCGCGATGATCCCGCCTACAGCCGTCAGATGGAACTTTTACGCGCACAGGTCGATGCGCTGGCCGAGCGGGACATCGTGGTCCTGAGCGATCTGGACGCCGACACGCCGTCGCCGCTGCGGCAGGGGTTCCAGCCCGGTGGTTTCAGGATCGTTCTCGTCGGCAAGGATGGAGGCATCAAGCTGGAGCAGGAGGAGGTGCTCGATCCCGAAACGCTGTTCTCGCTGATCGACGGCATGCCCATGCGTCGTAACGAGATGGCCAACTGACGGGCTAGGTCATTCAGATGAAAACTGAAAAAGAAACGGGCCGCAAATTGCAGCCCGTTCTCGTTTCATGGTTCCGTGTGTCGTGCGGTCAGGCGGCCTCGGAGGCGTCACCGCCGAAATCGCCGGGCGACAGCAGGGTCAGCTGATCCTTCGCCCAGTGGCGGGTATCGCGCTTCTCGACCGAGGCACGCAGCAGTTCCATCCGGGCGCGGCGCTCGGCCTCGGGCATGTCGAGCGCCATGTCGATGGCGAAATCCATCGCGCGGCTGGAGAACGGGTTGGCCAGAACGGCTGCACCCAGTTCGACCGCGGCCCCGGCGAATTCCGACAGCACGAGCACGCCGTCGCCGTCCTTGCGCGCCGCCACGTATTCCTTGCAGACAAGGTTCATGCCGTCGGCCAGCGGGGTGATCCAAGCGACGTCGGCAACCTGATACCAGGCGACCAGCTCGGTGAAGGGCACCGCGCGCGAGATGAGCGCGACCGGCTGGAAAGTGAAGCTGCCGAAACGACCGTTGATGCGCCCCGCGATCTCTTCCAGCTCTTTCTGGATCGGCTCGTAGACGGTCATGCCGCGGGTTGCGGGCACCGACACGTGCAGCAGCCGCACCACGCCGCGAAGATCCGGCCGCCGTTCGAGCAGACGCTCGAACGCCAGCAACTGGTCCGCGCCGCCCTTGGTATAATCGGTCCGACCGACCGAGAGCAGCACGCGGGTGTGGCCGATCTCTTCGCGGAAGCGGTCCGCCATCTTGTCGGTCTCTTCCGACGCCGCGAGGCTCTTGATGTAGTCAACGTCGACCCCGACCGGCGTCACGCCAAGCTGCACCTTGTGATCGTCGCAGTGGATCTCGGTCGGCACGGTGCGGTCCGACAGGGCGGACCCCTCGGACATCATGTCGTCCTCGACCTTGATCCGCGGCACGCTGCCGACATCACGCAGCGAACGCACGCAGCTCACGAAGTTCGAGGCGTAGCGCGGGATGTGGAAGCCGACCACGTCGCAGGCCAGAAGCGAGTCGATGATCTCGCCACGCCACGGCAGCACGTTGAACATGTCGGCAGGCGGGAAGGGCGTGTGGTGGTAGAACGAGATCCGCACGTCGGGACGCATCTGCCGCAGGTAGCCGGGCACGAGCCACAGGTTGTAGTCGTGCACCCAGACGCTCGCGCCCTCTGCGGCCTCGGAGGCGGCGGCCTCGGCGAAGGCCCAGTTGACCTCCTTGAAGGTCGGCCAGTCGACCGGGTCGTAGTTGTACTTTTCCTTGAAGCCGTGAAGGATCGGCCAGAACGCCTCTTTCGAGGTGACGTGGTAGAAGCTCTTCACCTGCGCCGCTGTCAGCGGCAGCCGCGAGACGGTGTATTTCCCGAAGCTGTCCTCGATCTGGATGACGCGCTCGAACCCGGGGTTCGTCGTGTCCTCGGCTTCTTTCCACGCGACCCAGGCCGCATTCTCGACCTTGCCGAAAAAGCTCTTGAGCGTGGGGACGATGCCGTTCGGGCTCTTGTTGGCGCGATACTCGATCTTGCCGTCGACCTCGACCTCTTCATAGGGCTGACGATGATAGACGATCACCAGTTCGCTGGGCATGACTTATGCTCCTTTCGGAAGGGGGTGGAGGTTGAAGGCCTCGACGGCCTCCAGAATGCCCGCGGCGCCGATGGCCTCGGCGGTATGGACATGCGGAAGCCCCGACACCCTCTCGAGCAACGCGGCCTCGGAGCCACCGACGGCGACGGCTTGCAGGCCGCATTGCAGCATGGACAGGTCATTGAGCGTATCGCCGGCGGCCAGCACGCGGCCTTCCTCGATCCCGAGGTGGGTCACGAGGCGCCGCAGCGACGGGCCCTTCGAGATGCCGCGCGGCAGCACGTCGAAATAGCGGTTGTCCGAAACCAGAGGATCGTGACCCATCTCTCGGACGATATCGTGAGCGCTATCATCGAAATTCGCGTGATCGAGATCATAGCTCACGCGGTAGCGGAAATCGGTCGGTTGAAGGGTAAGGCCCGGGTGCCCGTGCAGGCGGTCGCGCACGGCGTCGCCGGCGTCACCCCATGTTTCGGCGATTTCCACCTCAAGCGGCTCGATCGGGTGGATCTTGCCATCCTCGACCCGGGCGATGGTGGTGCCGACGTCGCCCACGACATATTCCGGCCACGGCACGCCGCCGTCGCAGAGCTCGCCGATGAACTTCGGGTCGCGCCCGGTCACGAAGATGAGGCCGATGGTCTCGCGGTTGGCTTCGATCCAGTCATAAAGACGCGCCCTGTCTTCCTCGGAGCCACCAAGGAAGGTGCCGTCGAGATCCGTTGCAAGAACGAACCGGCAGCCGGCGATGTCGCGGTTGTGGGGATGATCGAAGCTCATGCGGGGTCTCCCTCGTGAGGGTGAAGCGTGATGTCGAGCGCGCGGGGCTCGCCCTCGATGGGACGGGCCCAGAGGTCGCGGAAGGTTTCGGCGAGCGGGGCGCCTTCGTGCAGGATGGCGTGGACGGCCTCGCAGATCGGCATCTCGACGCCGACGCGACGCGCAAGATCGACCACCGAGATGGCGTTCACCTCGCCTTCGACCACGGTCGGCTTGCCGCCGAAACATTCGTCGCGCGCAATGCCCTGGCCGAGCTGGGTGCCCAGCGACATGTTGCGCGACGTGGTCGACGAACAGGTCAGCGTCAGGTCCCCCGCGCCAGCAAGGCCGGTCACGGTTTCGCGTTTTCCGCCAAGGGCTTCCGCGAGCAACTTCATCTCGTCCATGCCGCGCGTGATGAGCGCCGCGCGGGTGTTCTCGGCAAAACCGGCGCCTGTCATCATGCCGCAGGCGATCGCGATCACGTTCTTCACCGCACCGCCGACTTCCACGCCGACGATGTCGTCGGAGACGTAGGGGCGGAAGTTCTGGGTCTGCATCGTCAGCGCCAGGCGCGCCGCCGGGGCACGCTCGGGCGCGATCCGGTCATGGTGGCGGAAGGGGAAGGCGACCGTCGCGGCCGTGGGATGTCCGAGCGCCGTCTCCTTCGCGAAGGTCGGGCCCGACAGGGCGCCGACCGGATGGCCTGGCAGCTCGTCCTCGATGACGTGACTTAGCAGGAAGCCGGTGCCGCGCTCGATGCCCTTGCAGCAGAGCGCGATCGGGATGCCTTCGGGAAGGTGCGGCTTCATCGCCCGCGCCATGTCGCGCAGCGTGTGCGACGGTGTGACGAGGAGCACCGCTTCGGCGCCGTCGAGCGCTTCGGCCAGATCCGATGTCGGATGCAGGGTCGCGGGCAAGTCGATACCGGGAAGGTGCTCGGGGTTCTGCCGTGTTTCAGCCATCGCCTTCGCAAGGCTCTCTCGGCGTCCCCATAGCCGGGTTTCGCAGCCGGCAGATGCCGCGACAGCGGCAAGTGCGGTGCCCCAGCTTCCCATGCCGATGACGGCAAGGCGGGCGTAAGGTTCGGCGCGTCGCGGCGTGTCGCCGGTTCCGCGTGCGGGCGGGATGTCCAAGTTCAGTCCGTCCATAACAATGTGCCGTGGTCCCTCGAATAAGGGGTGTGCCGGCAGAAGGCTCACTCCGTGTTGTGCTTGATGTCTAACGTCATACTAGTCATTGGGTTCCGTCTCACCAAGTTTCGGAGCCGATTTTCGGCACGGAAGATGCCCCGGTCAAGAATTGCTCAATAGTTGTGCGCGTTTTTCGCCGCATCGCCGCATGTTGCGACAGTTTGACATTGAAAATGCCGGAAAAACTCGATTTTTCGCTGCGCTGCAACATGACTTTTGGCGAAAAAATGTCGTGTTACATATCGAAATCGAAAGGTAAGCTACCGAAAAACAATGATTTCGTGATGGAACCAAATTTTGCCGAGAGTCGTTCTTTTGAAGATCAACCAAAAGGGCATAAGCTCTTACGCAATTGCCGCGTTGCGGCGTGCGACAGTCAAAGGAGATGACAACGTGACAACCGGAAACCCGACGTCCACTCAGAAAGTGCGCACTGCAATCTTCCCGGTGGCGGGTCTCGGAACGCGTTTCCTGCCGGCCACGAAGGCGACCCCGAAAGAGCTTCTGCCCGTCGTCGATCGGCCGCTGCTGCAGTTCGCGATCGACGAGGCGCGCGAGGCAGGGATCGAACGCATGGTGTTCGTGTCCCACCCCTCGAAATCCGCCATCGAGCGTTACGTCCATCAGGACGAGGAGCTGTGCAAGACGCTCCGCGCGAAAGGCAAGGACAGCATTGCCGACACCCTTGACGATCATGCCATCGACCCGTCCTCGGAGCAGGCGCATTTCGTCATGCAGCCCGAGCCGCTCGGCTTGGGTCACGCGATCCTCTGCGCCAAGGACGAGGTCCTGCCGGGGCCGGTCGCGGTGATCCTGCCCGATGATCTGATCATGGGCAAAAAGGGTTGCATCAGCGAGATGATCGAAGCCTACGAGAAGATGGACGCGGGCCACATGGTTGCGACCATGGAAGTCGCCCGTGACGAGGTAAGCGCCTACGGCGTTCTGGACCCGATCGACGAGCCGGTCGGCAACTGCGTCAACGCGAGCGGCATGGTCGAGAAGCCCGAGCCGGAGGTCGCGCCTTCCCTTCATGCGGTGGTGGGGCGCTACGTGCTCGATGCGTCGATCTTCGACGATCTCGAAACGCAAGAGCCGGGAATGGGTGGCGAGATTCAGCTCACCGACTCCATTGCAAAGGGCGTCGAGCGCGTCGGCCTCTGCGGCTTCCGCTTCAGCGGTCAGCGCTACGATTGCGGCTCGAAGGCAGGCATGCTGCGCGCGACGCTTGCATATGCCGGTCAGCGCAGCGAGTTCGACAGCGTTCTGCAGGAAGAGCGCAAGCTCCCGCTCGCGGCAGAGTGATAGTCATTCCGCTTTGGCGGCAGTGATTCATCGTGAAGTTAAAAAAGACCCCCACCGTGCCGGACGGTGGGGGTCTTTTGCGTTACCGCGCTTCGAGAGTGAGCGTGTGCCGTGTCCTGCCGCCGAGGTTCAGTCGTTGTCGACGATCAGTCGAAGGTGAGGATGCTTGCGTGACGGGCTGTCGGGCGCAGTTCGCGGCGGTTCGGCCTGGAACGCTGCTGGCGGTTCCGACAACTCCGGGGTGGGGCGCTCGTCCTGTCGATAGTTGGGGGCCGCAGGCCGGCCCGCTCCAAATGCGGGGAGGAACTCGGTTTCGGCGATGCTGAAACGACGCGGGGTCCGCCCGATCCGCCCGGTCGTGGCCAGCGCGCCGATCATCCGCGTCAGGTCGCCCATGTCCGATCGTAACGGCAGCAGTGTCATATGTGCGTCGAGCGCGCCCTTTCCGAAGCCTTCCTCGGCATCGAGTCTCATGCGGACGATCGCGCCTTCGGAAAACACCCGGGCGACCGCATCGCCGAGCGCGTCGCGCGCCTCGGGGGTGAACAGCGTCGAAAGTGGCATCCCGCTGGTTTCCATCCCCATGAGATCGTTGAGATGCGTGCCCGACACCCGAAGCTTGGCAAGGCTCGGGGTGATACGTTCAGCAAGAAAAGCGTATTCAAGAGCGCTTTCGATGCCGCGAGGGTCGATCTGGCTCCGCAGCGGGATCTCTCCGGTCTCGTCGGCGAGGCTGCGCCAGTAGGTTTCGAGCAGCCGGAGCGGTGCCAGGCGCTTCTGTTTCTCGAGATCCGTCATGGACACCACTTCCGTTCCGGTTCGGTCGTTTCCGAACATCTTCCGCACTCCTTCCAAGTTCTGCGCGGCGCGGTCGGAGCCCCCGTTCCAACTAGCTACCTATTCCTTTCGGCTCGAGACTCAACTTACTTCAAATGCGGCGGATTTGCGCCCCAATTGTGACCAAAAGGTTAACGGCGCAGGCGCACGGCCCTTGCTTGCCTTGCCCGGGGCCAGGCTGTAGGCCGTTGCGACATCGCGCCGGTGTGATCCGGCGCCGATCCAGACGGAAGGAGACGGAAATGCGGCAGTCGATGACCGGGTTTGCATCGCGGAGCGCGGACGGCGAGGGGCTGCGCTGGACGTGGGAACTGCGCGGCGTCAACGGCAAGGGTCTCGACCTGCGGCTCAGGCTGCCCGACTGGATCGAGGGGCTCGAACCGCTGGTGCGCACCGCCGCGGGCAAGCGGCTTGCGCGCGGCAACGTGCAGGTCTCGCTGCGCATCGCGGGCGCGGAAGACGACGCGGCGGCCGATCTCGACGAGGCCGCGCTTGGCCGCGTGCTCGACGCCATGGCGCGGATCGAGGCGGCGGCAGGTCGGCGCGGCCTGGCGCTCGAGCCGTCGAGCGCAGCCGAGATCGTCGCGCTGCGCGGGGTCATGGCCGCCGGCCGGACCGAGCGCGACATCGCGGCGCTGCGCAACGCGCTGATGGAGACCTTCGACGCGGCGCTTGCCGACTTCGTCGCGATGCGCGGCACCGAGGGCGCGGCGCTCGCCGAGGTGCTCGCGGGCCAGCTTTCCGAGATCGAGACATTGGTGGCCGAGGCCGCCCGCGTGGTCGAGACCCGCCGCGACGAGCAGGCCGACAGGATGCGCGCGGCGCTGGCGCGGGTGATGGAAAACGTGGACGGCGCCGACGAGGGCCGCATCGCGCAGGAGCTTGCCCTGATCGCCGTGAAATCCGACGTGACCGAAGAGCTCGACCGGCTGGGCGCACATGTGACCGCGGCCCATGCGCTGCTGGCCGAGCCCGGCCCGGTGGGTCGCAAGCTCGACTTCCTGATGCAGGAATTCAACCGCGAGGCCAACACGCTCTGCTCGAAGTCGGGATCTTCGGCATTGACGCAGGTCGGTCTCGCGCTCAAGACGGTGATCGACCAGATGCGCGAGCAGGTCCAGAACGTGGAGTAACCCCATGAACCGTAGAGGTCTTCTGATCATACTGTCGTCGCCCTCCGGGGCCGGCAAGTCGACGCTGGCGCGCAGGCTGCGCGAATGGGATCCGTCGATCATCTTCTCGGTCTCGGCCACGACCCGTGCGCCGCGTCCGGGGGAAGTGGACGGCGAGGACTACCACTTCATGTCCGAGGCCAATTTCAAGCGCGCGGTGAACAACGGCGAGATGCTCGAACACGCACATGTCTTCGGCAACTTCTACGGCTCGCCAAAGGGGCCGGTGCGTGATGCCATCATCGGTGGCAAGGATGTGCTCTTCGACGTCGACTGGCAGGGCGCGCAGCAGATGACCAACTCCGAGCTGGCGCTGCACACGCTGTCGATCTTCCTGCTGCCGCCTTCGATTGCCGAGCTGAAGCGGCGGCTCGAGATGCGCGGGCAGGACGGCGCCGACGTGATCGACCGGCGGATGCAGAAAAGCTGGGACGAGATCTCGCACTGGGGCTCCTATGACTTCGTGCTGGTGAACGAGGATCTGGACGCGACCGAGAAACGGCTGAAGAGTATCGTGACGGCGGCGCGCCTGCGCCGCACGCAGCAGCCGCAGTTGCTGGACCACGTGCGCCGGCTGCAGGCGGAATTCGAGGAGGGCGAGGAATGACCATCTATCGGCTCGACGGGATGCGCCCCGAGATCGCGGACAACGCATGGGTGGCGCCCGACGCGAACCTGATCGGCAAGGTGGTGCTCGAGGAGGCCGCCTCGGTGTGGTTCGGCTCGACGCTGCGCGGCGACAACGAGGAAATCCGCGTGGGCGCCGGCTCGAACGTTCAGGAGAACGTCGTGTGCCACACCGACATGGGCTTTCCGCTGGTGATCGGTGCCGGCTGCACCATCGGTCACAAGGTCATGCTGCACGGCTGCACCATCGGCGAGAACTCCCTGATCGGGATGGGAGCGACGATCCTCAACGGCGCGAAGATCGGCCGGAACTGCCTGATCGGCGCCGGCGCGCTGGTGACCGAGGGCAAGGAGATCCCCGACGGCAGCCTCGTGATGGGGATGCCGGGCAAGGTAGTCCGCCAGCTCGACGATGCCGCCATCGAGGGCCTGCGCCAGTCCGCGAAGCACTATCAGGACAACGCCCGGCGGTATGCCGCCGGTCTCGAGGCGCTTTAGGCGACCGCGTCATGAAGACGTTACATTCAGTCTGCATGGGGTCCGTCGGTCGGGCCTTGGTTCGGGGAACCCCCCTGTGACGAGTGCGCCCGCCGCTCAGCGCGGGAGAGTGATGATGAAAGCGGATGCGCGACAGCTCGTCGCCGCGATTCCGTTGCCGGCGGTGCTGATCCGCTGGGACGAGCGGATCGCGGCCGGCAATGCCGAGGCCGAAGCCCTCTTGGGCAAGGATCTCGCGGGGCGCCATTTCATAACCGCGCTGCGCCAGCCGACGCTGCTCGACGCCATCGAGGGCACGTTCCGGGACGGTGCGCCGCGCCTGCCGCGCTACCTGACGAGCGACGGCCGCCAGGATACGGCCTACGAGGTGTCGTGCCGCGCAGTCGACCTGGAATCCGGCCCCGGTGTGCTTCTGACCTTTCAGGATGTCACGCACCTCGAGCAGGCCGGCCAGATGCGCCGCGATTTCGTCGCCAACGTGAGCCATGAGCTGCGCACGCCGCTGACGGCTCTGCTTGGCTTCATCGAGACCCTCAAGGGGCCGGCGCGCGACGACGCCGCTGCCCGTGACAGGTTCCTCGGCATCATGGAGGCCGAGGCCGGCCGGATGGAGCGTCTCGTGGGCGACCTGCTGTCGCTGAGCCGGGTCGAGGCGGAAGAGCGCGTGCGCCCGACCGATATGGTAGACTTCGGCGCGCTGCTGCGCTCGGTGCTGAACGGTCTCTCGCCGCTCGCGCAGGAGGCAGGCGTAACGCTCGCGCTGGACCTTCCCGAGGTCTCCCCGGAGATCCCCGGCGACCCGGACCAGCTGCGGCAGGTCATCGTCAACCTTGTCGAGAACGGTGTGAAATACTCGGGGACCGGCTCCGAGGTGCGCCTTGCGGTCAGTCAGCCGGCCTACCAGCCGCGTCTGCGGGGCGAGGGTGTCGAGTTGACCGTGACCGACAGCGGGCCTGGCATCGACCCCATCCACATCCCGCGGCTGACCGAGCGGTTCTACCGCGTCGACAACCACCGCTCGCGCGAGATGGGCGGCACCGGGCTGGGGCTCGCCATCGTCAAGCACATCGTCAATCGGCACCGCGGGCGGCTGCGGATCGAGAGCGCGCCGGGGCAGGGCACCACCTTCCGCGTGGTGCTTCCAAGCCGGGTCTGAGGCCGCGCCTCAGGCGCAGGCCTCCTGCGGCTGTTCCGGGGCGGCATGACGGGCGGCGACGGCGGGCAGGCAGTCGATGACCGCCTCGACCGTCACCGGGGCGGCAACATTTGCGCGTAGCCAGTCCTCGTGGGCCCCGACGATCTGCACCGGGAAGCGCCTGAGCCCGACGAGGCGCGCAAGGCAGAAGCGGTGATTGCCCGAGCCGGTCTTGACCAGCATCCCGTCCGCGTCGATGACCGCGGTAGACTCGTAACCTGTCGCACGTGGGTCGAACCCCCGCGTCGCGAGCGCATCCGCAAGCGCGATCATCTGGTGCAGGAAGGCGTCGATCTCGGCCTCGCTGCGCAACGGGCGGGTCTTGTAATACGCGACGCCCTTCCTCTGCAGGTCGCCGGTCAGCTCGGTGAACCAGAGGCTCCGGCGCGGGCCGTCGCGGGTCGCAAGCAGGTTCTCGAGCCTTTGGTGCCGCCGGGTGTCCTCGACCCTCATCGTTCGATCGAGGAACCGCCGCGGAATCTCGAAGGGCTCTGCGCGCTTGATCGGCGAGCGGACGAGATTCACCACCGGCCCGGGCAGCAGCCGCCGCAGCCGCGCAAGCTTTTCCTGGCCGACTGGCCATTTGCTGCCAAGTTGCCGCGTGATCGAGAGCGGATCGACCCAGATCACGTTCTGGTCGGCGGATGCGGCTATAAAGTCCCGTTGTTTCAGAGTCTTGCTCCTTCCTCGAAAATCTCCGCCGCGTGTCGACGTCCGCCGCAAGGTCGGCAAGAACGTGCCGTTTACCTCAATCAGCAGCCCGGCAATCCGAAGTTTCCGACAAATCATGTACGCTGTCATTAAACTGTTACGTCAGTGTCACAAAAGCATTGCGGCGTGGCTCTAGGGGTGCCCGCAAGATCTCCGAGGGGAAGGGGATCGCTCACAAATGACAGGAGCATACGACATGCAATCCGTGAAACTCACCGCTTCGGCTCTGGCGATCGCTGCCGTTTCCGCCACTGCCGCCGCGGCCCAGTCGCGCGACAACATCCAGGTGGCCGGGTCTTCGACCGTTCTGCCCTACGCCTCGATCGTGGCCGAAGCCTTTGGCGAGAACACCGATTACCCGACCCCGGTCGTGGAATCCGGCGGCTCCTCGGCTGGCCTCAAGCGCTTCTGCGAAGGCGTCGGCGAGAACACCATCGACGTGGCCAACGCGTCGCGCGCCATCCGTCAGAAGGAAATCGATGCCTGCGCCGAGAACGGCGTGACCGACATCATCGAAGTGCGCATCGGTTATGACGGCATCGTCTTCGCCAGCCAGCAGAGCGGTCCCGCGTTCGACGCCTTCGAGCCGGCGGACATCTACAACGCCATCGGCGCCAAGGTGATGAAGGACGGCGAGCTGGTCGACAACGACTATGCCAACTGGTCCGAGTTCAACTCCGACCTGCCGGATGCCGAGATCGCGATGTTCATCCCGGGCACCAAGCACGGCACCCGTGAAGTCTTCGAAGACAAGGTCCTGCTGAAGGGCTGCGAAGACACCGGCGCCATGCAGGCGATGGTCGACGGCGGCATGTCGGAAGACGACGCCGAGGACGCCTGCCTCGACGTGCGTACCGACGGCGGCCACTCGGTCGACATCGACGGCGACTACACCGAGACCCTCGCCCGCATCGACGCGAACGCGAACGGCGTCGGCGTGTTCGGGCTGGCGTTCTACGAGAACAACCAGGACAAGCTGAAGGTCGCCACCATGTCCGGCGTCGAGCCCTCGACCGAGACCATCGCGTCGGGCGAGTACCCCGTGTCGCGCCCGCTGTTCTTCTACGTGAAGAAGGCCCACATCGGCGTGATCCCCGGCCTCAAGGAATACGCACAGTTCTTCGTCGCCGACGAGCTTGCCGGCCCGAGCGGCCCGCTCGCCAACTACGGCCTCGTGTCCGACCCCGAGCTGGCAGAGACCCAGCAAAAGGTTGCCGACGAAGTGACCATGGGCGAAAGCATGTAATCAGGCCCTGCGCCTGATTTCCGGGGGCGGTGTATTTTGCCGCCCCCTTGCTCTTTTAGGACCTTTTGAAAAGAGACGAACGGGGGGCACATGCCTTTACTCTGGCTCATCCTGATCGTGCTGGCGATCGCCGCTGCGGGCTTCGTGCTCGGTCGCGGCCGTGCCATGCGCAGCGCCGGTGGGGACGCCCGGCACCTGCATTCGTTGCCGGCGTATTATGGCAACAACGTCGCGATCAAGGTGATCGTGCCGGCGATGCTGGTCATGCTGGTCTGGCTCGTCGTGCAGCCGCTCGTCATCAATACCGTCATCTCCGGCACCATTCCCGAAAGTGCCGTGCGCGAGAATTCCTCGCTCGGGCTGATGATGTCCGAGGTGCGGCGCACCGCCGAGGGTATCGACAACGCCATTGCCGGCGGGGTGATGCCTGCGGACACGACCATCGGTGCGGACAGCGACATCGAGGCAGTGACCCAGCAACTTCAGGATGCCGGCCAGATCGTCACCTCCGAGCTCACGCCGACGATGCTGGTCGCGGCGCAGGACTACCGGACGATGTATGCCACCGGCAACATGATCATGTCGGCGGTGGTGCTGCTGCTCGCGGTGGCGGGCCTGCTGTGGGGGCTGCGGGAATCGCAGAAGGACTTCCGCGCCCGCAACACCGTGGAGCGGAGCGTCCGGGCACTGTTGATCGCCGCCGCCTCGATCGCCATCCTGACGACGGTCGGGATCATCCTGTCGCTGATCTTCAACACGGTCGAGTTCTTCCGTCTCTACCCGGCGACCGACTTCTTCTTCGGCACCACCTGGTCGCCGAGCTTCTCGGGCCGGGGCGGCTCGTCCGAGCTGGGCGTGATCCCGCTGCTGTGGGGCACCTTCTACATCTCGATCGTGGCGCTTGCCGTCGCGGTGCCGATCGGCCTGTTCTCGGCGATCTACCTGTCGGAATACGCGACCCCGCGCGTGCGCGCCATCGCCAAGCCGATGCTCGAGATCCTCGCCGGCATCCCGACCATCGTCTACGGCCTGTTCGCGCTGCTGACCGTCGGCCCGCTGCTGCTGAAGGTGTTCGGAGACGACGGGCTTGGCTGGATGCAGGCCGGCACCGCCGTGATGACCGCGGGCCTCGTGATGGGGATCATGCTGATCCCCTTCGTCAGCTCGCTGTCCGACGACATCATCAACGCCGTGCCGCAGGCCATGCGTGACGGCTCCTACGGGCTGGGCGCGACGCGGTCCGAGACCATCAAGCAGGTTGTCATGCCGGCGGCGCTGCCGGGCATCGTGGGTGCCATCCTGCTCGCCGCGAGCCGCGCCATCGGCGAGACCATGATCGTGGTGCTCGGGGCAGGGGCCGCGGCCAAGCTCAGCCTCAACCCGTTCGAGGCGATGACCACCGTGACCGCGAAGATCGTCAGCCAGCTGACCGGCGATGCGGACTTCTCCTCGCCCGAGGCGCTGGTGGCCTTCGCCCTGGGCATGACCCTTTTCGTCATCACGCTGGGGCTGAACGTCCTGGCTCTCTACATCGTGCGCAAATACCGGGAGCAGTACGAATGACCGACGCGAGCATGGAAGGCGCGGCGGCCCCGCGCAAGGGATCGTCGATCCACGAGATCGACGCCCGCACCCGCAAGCGCAACGCCTCGGAGAAGCGGTTCAAGGCCTATGGCATCACCGCCATCCTGATCGGCCTGTTCTTCCTCGTGGTGCTGGCGGTCTCGATCGTGCGATCCGGCGCGCCGGCCTTCACCAAGACGGTGGTCGACGTTGAATTCACCCTGTCGCAGGCCGAATACGAGGAAGCGGAGTCGACGCTCTTCAAGACCAAGGCCTATTCCGACCTCTTCGTGGCCCAGTTGCGCGACACGCTGCGCGACGACGGCGTCGAGCTCGAGTTCGACGCCGCCGCCATCGAACGCCTGCTCGGCAAGGTCGGCGGCACGCTGCGCGAGTTCTACACCGCGAACGAGGGCCAGCTTGGAGAGCCGGTGTCGTTCCAGCTTCCGGCCTCGTCGCGCGTCGACGGCTACTTCAACGGCCGCGTCACCCGCGACGCGCTCCAGGACAGCCGCTTCCTGCAGCAGTCCGACCTCGACCTCGTCGACGCGCTGGCCGAAAGCGGCGTGATCCGGCAGGGCTTCAACTGGACCTTCATCACCGGCGCGGACTCGGGCGTGGACAACCCCGGCGGCGCGGGCATCGGCGCCTCGGTCGTGGGCTCGTTCTTCATGATGCTGGTGGTGCTGGTGCTGGCACTGCCCATCGGCGTCGCGGCCTCGATCTACCTCGAGGAATTCGCGCCACAGAACAAGTTCACCGACCTGATCGAGGTGAACATCTCGAACCTCGCCGCGGTGCCGTCGATCGTCTTCGGTATCCTCGGCCTCGCGGTGTTCATCCAGTTCATGCACCTGCCGCAGTCGGCCCCGGTGGTGGGCGGCCTGGTGCTGACGCTGATGACCCTGCCGACGATCATCATCTCGACGCGCGCCTCGCTGAAGTCGGTGCCGCCGTCGATCCGCGACGCGGCGCTCGGCGTCGGCGCGAGCAAGATGCAGGCGGTGTTCCACCACGTGCTGCCGCTCGCCATGCCCGGCATCCTGACCGGCACGATCATCGGCCTTGCGCAGGCGCTCGGCGAGACTGCGCCGCTGCTGCTGATCGGCATGGTCGGCTTCGTGGCCCGCGGCTACCCCGACGGCTTCGTCGGCGGCTTCACCGAGCCCAACTCGGCGATGCCGGCGCAGATCTACACCTGGGCGGCCCGCGCCGACGCCAGCTTCTATGAAAAGGCATGGGGAGGCATCATCATCCTGCTGATCTTCCTGCTCGCCATGAACGTCATCGCCATCATCCTGCGCCGCAAGTTCGAACGCAGGTGGTGACAGGATGGACGCCAGGATCGATAAGGGGGAAGAACCCATGTACGACGCACCGTTGAGGAAATCCGCTGTGGACGCGCAAGAAACCAAGATCGCCGCCAGGGACGTTCAGGTCTATTACGGCGAGAACCACGCCATCAAGGACGTCTCGGTCGAGATTCTCGACAAGACCGTCACCGCCTTCATCGGGCCGTCGGGCTGCGGCAAGTCGACCTTCCTGCGCTGCCTGAACCGGATGAACGACACCATCGACATCTGCCGGGTCGAGGGCAAGATCGAGCTCGACGGCGAGGACATCTACGACAAGCGCGTCGACCCGGTGCAGCTGCGCGCCAAGGTCGGCATGGTGTTCCAGAAGCCGAACCCGTTCCCGAAGTCGATCTACGACAACGTGGCCTATGGTCCCAAGATCCACGGGCTGGCCAAGAACAAGGCCGAGCTCGACGAGATCGTCGAGCGCGCGCTGCGTCGCGGCGCCATCTGGGACGAGGTCAAGGACCGGCTGCACGCGCCGGGCACCGGCCTTTCGGGCGGCCAGCAGCAGCGTCTCTGCATCGCCCGCGCGGTTGCGACCGAGCCCGAGGTGCTGCTGATGGACGAGCCCTGCTCGGCGCTCGACCCCATCGCCACCGCTCAGGTCGAGGAGCTCATCGACGAGCTGCGCGAGCAGTACTCGGTGGTGATCGTCACGCACTCGATGCAGCAGGCCGCCCGGGTCAGCCAGAAGACCGCCTTCTTCCACCTCGGCAACCTGGTGGAATACGGCGAGACCAGCCAGATTTTCACCAACCCCGTGGACACCCGCACGGAATCCTACATCACCGGACGGATCGGATAAGAGCCATGAGCGATCTGAAACAACATATCTCGACCGCCTTCGATCGCGATCTCGAGGGCATCCAGGCGCAGATCCTGAAGATGGGCGGGCTTGTCGAAGCGGCGATCCACGACGCGGCCAAGGCACTTGAAAGCCGGGACGAAGAGCTTGCCGAGAAGGTGCGCAGCGGTGACAAGGTCATCGACGCGCTCGACGAAAGCCTCAACGAGGAAGCCGCCCGCGTCATCGCGCTGCGCGCGCCCACGGCGTCGGATCTGCGCGTGGTGCTGTCGGTCATGCGGATGTCGGCGAACCTCGAGCGGATCGGCGATCTCAGCAAGAACATGGCGAAGCGGACGACGGTTCTTGCGCAGATGACGCAGATCAACGGCTCGACCGCCGCGCTGCGTCGCATGGCCCGCGATGTCGAGAGCATGCTCAAGGACGCGCTCGACGCCTACATCAAGCGCGACGAGGCGCTGGCGCTCGACGTGATCGAGCGCGACGCCGACGTCGACCAGATGTACAACACGCTGTTCCGCGAGTTCCTGACCTTCATGCTCGAGGACCCGCGCAACATCACGTCCTGCATGCACCTGCATTTCATCGCCAAGAACATCGAGCGGATGGGTGACCATGTCACCGCCATCGCCGAGCAGGTCGTGTTCCTCGCCACCGGCGAAAAGCCGGAGGATGCGCGGATCAAGCAGGACCGCACGGCGTCCGATCCCGCGCTGAGCGCCAACATCGAGCTGGAGTAGGACGATGCCGGCCGATCAGCCCACCGTCCTGGTGGTCGAGGACGAAGCGGCGCAGCGCGAGGTGCTGCGCTACAACCTGGAAGCCGAGGGTTTCAACGTCGCCGCGGCCGGGAACGGCGAAGAGGCGCTGCTGATGCTCGAGGAAGAGGCGCCCGACGTCATCGTACTCGACTGGATGCTGCCGAACCTCTCGGGGATCGAGGTCTGCCGCCAGATCAAGACCCGCAACGAGACGCGCGGCACGCCGGTCATCATGCTGTCGGCCCGGTCCGAAGAGATCGATCGGGTTCGCGGACTAGAGACCGGTGCCGACGACTACGTGGTGAAGCCCTATTCGCTCAAGGAACTGATGGCGCGGGTGCGGGCCCAGCTGCGCCGCGCCCGTCCGGCGGCGGCGGGCCTGCGGCTCGAATACGAGGACATCATCCTCGACGCCGAGACCCATCGCGTCACACGCGAGGGCCGCGAGCTGAAACTCGGGCCGACCGAGTTCCGACTGCTGTCGACGTTCATGGAGAAACCCGGCCGGGTCTGGTCGCGCGAGCAGTTGCTCGACCGGGTCTGGGGCCGCGACATCTACGTCGACACGCGCACGGTCGACGTGCACATCGGCCGGCTGCGCAAGGCGCTCGGCGTGCATGGCGGGAACGATCCGCTGCGCACCGTCCGCGGGGCCGGCTACGCGCTGGGGTGATATCCTGCACCGGGGCCACTGGCCCCGGCGTCCACGCCGAGTGACGGTGCAACAGGTTTGACCCATCCTGGACGGGAAGGGGTCATTTCTTCTTGTTCTTCTTGTTCTTCTTGGGTTTGTCCGCCTTTTTCTTGTCCGCTTTCTTCAGGGCTTTCTTGTCGGCCTCAGCGGCCTTCTTGGCCTTTTTCTTCGCTTTCTTCTTCGACACAGCCTCGTCGGCAGCCTTCTTCCCGGCGGACTTCTTCTTTTCCGCCGTTTTCCCGTTCTTGTTCTTCTTCTTACCCTTTTCCGCGGGCTTGGTCGGCGCCTTGCGCTTGCCGGAACCGGCAGGCTCGATGTCCTCCTCGGGCGGCTCGGGCAGTGGATCATTGACGGCAAGCGGGCTGTCGGGATCGGGCTCCGGGGCGAGACGCGGCGCTTCCTCGGGCTCGGGCGCGGCGTCGAGCTTGTCATCGCCGGGCGTGCCGGGGGCCGGCATCGCCTCGGTGTCGGCGGTGCGCGGCACATCGGAGGCGACGGCGGCCGGAACATCGGCATCGGGGGCAGGGGCCGTCAGCCGGGAGGCGCTGTCGATCCAGTCCTGCGCGCGCGCGGTGGTGACCCGGGGCAGTTCAGCAATCTTCGCGGCATCTGCCCTGGCCATGTCCTCGAGCGTGCTCACGCCCATCTCGTCGAGCTTCAATGCCATCGCTGGGCCGACGCCCATGAGCTTGGTCAGGTCTGTCACCGGTGTCTCCGTCTTTTCCTTGGTGTCACAATCACAGTGTATCGCGGCAGGATGCGGGGAGGCCGCGCGTTTTGTCCAGTCCAACCCGCCGGGCAGGGTTGCGTTCCTCCGAATTTGACCTTATAGGCCCGGCTCACGAACCCCGCAGGCGGGGTCGGGCTGTTGCGGGAGACATCCGCGATACGTCCACCGGTTGCCCCATTTGGGTCAAGCCCCCGCCGAGGATATGAAACCGGAAAGGATATAGGACATGGCTCTTCCCGAGTTCTCCATGCGCCAGCTGCTTGAAGCAGGCGTGCACTTCGGCCACCAGACGCAGCGCTGGAACCCCCGCATGGGCGAGTTCATCTACGGTGCGCGTAACGGCATCCACATCTTCGACCTGACGCAGACCGTGCCGATGCTCGACGCGGCACTGAACGTGATCCGCGAGACCGTCGCCAAGGGCGGTAGCGTGCTCTTCGTCGGCACCAAGCGCCAAGCGTCGCAGCCGATCGCGGAAGCCGCAGAGAAATGCGCGCAGTTCTACATGAACCACCGCTGGCTGGGCGGCACGCTCACCAACTGGCAGACCGTTTCGCAGTCGATCAACCGCCTGAAGTCGATCGACGAGCAGATGGAAGCCGGCGCCGAGGGCCTGACCAAGAAAGAGCGTCTCGGCATGGAGCGCGAGCAGACCAAACTGCAGGCGTCGCTGGGCGGTATCCGCGAGATGGGCGGCCTGCCGGATCTTCTCTTCATCATCGACGTGAAGAAAGAGCAGCTCGCCATCGCCGAAGCCAAGAAGCTGGGTATCCCGGTCGTGGCCGTTGTCGACACCAACTGCTCGCCCGACGGCGTCGACTACATCATCCCCGGCAACGATGACGCGGCCCGCGCCATCGCGCTCTACTGCGACCTCGTGAGCCGTGCCGCTCTCGACGGCATGACCGGCCAGATGGAAGCCGCAGGCGTCGACCTCGGTGCGCTCGAGGATGCGCCCGCCGAGGAACTGCTCGCCGGCGCGCAGAACAGCTGAACCGGCCACTGTCGCGAAAGCGTCACGCAGACATGACATGAGCGGCAAGGCCCACCGGGCCGGCCGCCTTAGATTATTCGAGAGGGAGCCGATAAAATGGCGATCACTGCTGCACAGGTGAAAGAACTGCGCGAGATGACCGGCGCAGGCATGATGGATGCCAAGAAGGCGCTGACCGAGACCGATGGCGACATGGATGCCGCCGTCGACTGGCTGCGCACCAAGGGTCTCGCCAAGGCCGCCAAGAAATCGGGCCGCACCGCCGCCGAGGGCCTCGTGGCCGTCGAGGTGAACGGTGGCACCGGCGTCGCCGTCGAGATCAACGCCGAGACCGACTTCGTCGCCAAGAACGCCGAGTTCCAGGAAATGGTCGGTGGCATCGCCAAGGCCGCGACCGGCGTCGACACCGTCGAGGCACTGGCCGACGCGGAGCTGAACGGCAAGAAGGTCTCCGAGGTCATCACCGACAAGATCGCCAAGATCGGCGAGAACATGACCCTGCGCCGGATGGCCAAGGTCGAGGGTGAGACCGTTGCGACCTACGTGCACAACGTGGCTGCGCCCGGCATGGGCCAGATCGGTGTGCTCGTCGCCCTGAACGGCGGCACCGAGGAGTTCGGCAAGCAGGTCGCGATGCACATCGCCGCCGCGAACCCCGCCTCGCTGTCGACCGACGATCTCGACCCGGCCGTGGTCGAGAAGGAGCGTCAGGTTCAGATCGACATCGCACGCGAGTCCGGCAAGCCGGAGCAGGTCATCGAGAAGATGATCGAAGGCCGCATGCGCAAGTTCCTCGCCGAGGTGACGCTGCTGGGCCAGCAGTTCGTCATCAACCCCGACCTGACCGTCGAGAAGGCGGCCGAGGAAGCCGGCGCGACCATCGTGGGCTACGTCCGCATGCAGGTCGGCGAAGGCATCGAGAAGAAGGAAGAGGATTTCGCAGCCGAGGTGGCCAAGGCCGCTCAGGGCTGATCTGCGGATCATCTTCGGGGGCGCGCACAGTACCCCCTTTATCCAGAAGTGACGGAGCCGCCCCGAAAGGGACGGCTCCGTTTCCTTTCCCGGACCCAGCCTGGATTGGGGATGAGACTGGGGCGGGTTAGGGTGCCAGGCCGGCTGCGCGACTATAGCGCCACCGACCCGGCTCCGGAGTCTACCGGGAAGAACCCAGGGCCTTCGAAATCGCGAAGGATGAGCCCCTCATTGTCCCATGGCCAATGCCACCACTCACGGAACATTGTCAGAATGGCAATTTCCGAAGCGCCGATAAAGTCGGGTATTCCGCGCTGACAGTTTTTTCACGAAAAATTCCCGGGGGCAGGGTGCCTCTATTTCGATCCTTGAAATCGGTTCGAAAGGAATTCGAAATGAGCGCTGCCGAGACGGGGTTCAAGCAACTGGAAGGTAGCCTAAAAAACGACTCGACCCACCAGTTCACTTTGGTGCGAGAGGCGTCTTTAGATGTCGATGATGAACATCTGGTTCTGGAACGCCGCCTTGGCCACGGCCTGGGCGGTGGTCTCGACGTTGAGTGCCTCGCGTGCAAGCCGCAGGTGCTTTTCGACCGTGGCTTGTGTCAGCCCCATGATCGCCGCGATGTCCTGCATGGTCTTGCCGTCGCCGACCCACTCCAGTGCCTCGCGCTGACGCTTGGTCAGCGACTGGTTCGGCGGGATGTAGGGCAGGGTGAGGATCTTCAGGTGCAGGACGTTGTTCATCAGGATGATGTCATCGCCGTGCGTCTGCCACATGGCATCGACCTGGTGCTGATGAATGCCGGGCTTCGCCGTGAGCGCGATGGCGCCCTTGGCGCGGCTCGAGACCGACTTGAAGCTGATCGAATAGCCGGCCACCACGTTCATGCCAAGGTTGAACTCGATCACCCGGCGCTCGGCGTCGCTGACGTTGCCCTGGGCCAGCATGTCGCCGATTGCCCGCCACGAACAGGCGCCCTCGTGTTCGAGCGCCCAGCGGACCATCGGGGCATGATGATAGAGCCCGTCGCCGACGAAGCGGTCGGTGTAATCGGCCTGATGGTTGGTCAGCAGCACGAAATCGTTGGGATCGCCGAGCGAGGTCGTCGTGCGGTAGCGGGTGAAGCCATACATGAGCCGGTCGAACCCGTAGCCCGCCATCCGCTCGAGATGCATCGCCCAGAGCTCTTCGACGCTGTCAGCGTTCGTCATTGCCGTGAGATGTGCGCGGATGTCCGGTTCGAGGCTCATGGATCAGCTCTCCAGATGGCTCTTCATGGCGTCCATCGCCAGGGTGTAGCCACGCGCACCGAAGCCGCAGATCACGCCGACGGCGACCTTGGCGATGTAGCTCGTGTGCCGGAAGGACTCGCGCGCATGAACGTTCGACAGGTGCAATTCGATTGCGGGTATCTCGGCCGAGCTGATGGCGTCCATCAGGGCCACCGAGGTGTGGGTGTAGGCGCCCGCGTTGAGGATCAGCCCGTCGCGTTCTCCGCGCGCCTCGTGGATGGCGTCGATGAGCGCGCCTTCGTGGTTGCTCTGCATGAAGGAAACGTCGACGCCGATCCGCTCGCCGTGGGCACGGCACATGGCCTCGATATCGGACAATGTCGTGCGCCCGTAAACCTCTGGCTGGCGCGTCCCGAGCAGGTTCAGATTCGGCCCGTTCAGGATGAGAATACCGTGCATCTGTCGTCTCCAATAATCGGCGCAATACTTACCCTGCGGCACTCTGGCTTGTCCAGAACCGAGCCTTTGCGCTCAGCGTTTCCGGTCGCGCTGGTTTCTCCGCAGCAACATCCACGCGAACCATGCGATCGTCAGACAGGCAAGCAGTGCCGTGAGGTTACCGGCCATGTCCGAAATCTGCGGCACGAATGGCGCGAATCCGGCGCCAAGGGTCATGTATCCGGTGACCCAGACGATTTCGCCGGCAAGATCCCAGGCGAAGAAGCGACGCCAGCGCATTCCGGCGGCACCGGCTACGAGGTTCATCGGCGGACCGAGCGGTGCCAGCAGCCATCGGGTCAGAAAGACCGCCATGCCGCCGCGCTTGTAAAGCAGCGCCTTGGCATGGTTCAGGCCGGCGTTGTGCTGGCTGATGAAGCGACCGCGAGAGAACCGTCCCAGAGCGTATCCGAGGTTGTCGGCGAAGGTCGCGGTCAGCAGCGCGGTAAGCGCAGCGCCAATCAGCGGCAGATCGCCGGCGGCCACGAGCGTGCCCGAAACCAGCAGCATCAGCGAGGCCGGCATCATCGGCACGCCAAGCGCACCCAGTGCGATGACCAGCGACATCACCGGCAGACCGAGCGACGGAAGAGCGGCAAGCAGCGTCTCGCTCATCAGCGAGGATCCGACGGCGGCGGATCGAGCGCCGCCAGCTGTGCGGTGATCTCGGCCAGCAGGCTGTCGAGATCCTGGCCACGGGCCGCGGCGATCTGCTTCAGGCTCTGGTGGCCGGCGTGCTCGATGCCGAGCATCGGCCCGAGACTGCGCGGCGGCAGGCGGTGCGAACGCTCGATGTAGCCGAGCGTCATCCATGCCTCGGGTGCCTGGTCGCGATGGGCAGGATCCGCCCAGTAGACTGCGCGCCGGACGGAGTTGAGCGTGAAGAAGCCAGCGCCCATGAGCGCGATCAGCAGTATGACGACAAGGACCTTGCGAGGGAGGCGATGCTTCATCGTGGAAGGTTGGCGCGAATTCAGCCAAAGGTCAAAATCTCGGGCCCATCCCGGAGTGATTGCTTGATTTACATAATACTGATTATACGATACCTGGTTTGAGGCTTACGGGGGCCCCGGAAGCTCGGACGTGGGCCCGCGAGCGCCTCGCTCGGTCGAACGCCCACCTGCCGCAGTCCTTGCCAAGAGCGGCAACGTGCTATGTCGCCTGTCGACCTTCCAGGAATACTCCGAAGAAAAGGATAACAGATGACCAGCACGATTGCCGTCGCCGGGGCTTCGGGCCTCGTGGGTTCGAACATCGTCAAGGAAGCGCTCGAACGTGGCTACACGGTGCGCGGCACCCTGCGCGACGCGTCCGACGAGTCCAAGACGAAGTGGCTCATGGCGCTTCCAGGCGCCGCGGACCGGCTCACGCTTCATTCCGCCAATGCAGATGACGGCTCAGGCTTTGACGCCGCCCTGTCCGGTGCGGACGCGGTGTTCATCGCCTGCTTCCCGCCGATCTACAAAGCCGAGGACGGAACGCCGGCCAAGGAACTCGACCGGGTGCGCGGCTATGCCGAGATCGTGGCGCCGGTGCGCAACGGCTGCCTTAACGTTCTCGAAGCTGCGCGTCGGGCCGGGATCGCGCACGTGATGCTGTGTTCGTCGACCTCCTCCACGAACCCGCCCGAGGGTGTGGCGATCAAGACCGAGACCAATGCCGTCTCGGACGCCGAATTCCAGATGAGCGAAGGCAAGTTCACCTCGGCCGAGAAGATCGTCATGGAAACCGCTGCCCGTGACTTCTGCGTGCACCACAACATGCGGCTGGCGATCTTCCTGCCGACGATGATGCTCGGTCCGGTGATCCTGCCGCAACATCTCGAGGGCGACAGCGCCGGCTTCGTCACCAGCGCAGTGCGCGATGGCAGGACACGCCATGACAAGGTGCCCGCCGGGTCGATGTCGGTGAGCCACATCGGCGATGTCGCGAAGCTCTTTCTCGCGGCTTACGAACAAGGCGCGCGCGGCCGGTTCTTCGCGGTCTACGACAGCGTGCCGTGGCGGGATCTATACGCCGAACTCGGAAAGCATGTGCCCGCGTCTATCATGCCCGCGCCGCTCGACGGACCGCCCGAAGAGCCGACCCGCTTCGATTTCACGCGGCGGGACAGCCTGGGCGTCGCGATGCGAGACATCCCGTCGGTGATCGCCGAGACCTGCGACTGGCTGAAGAGCCGGCCGTTCGGGTGATGGCACCCTGCCCTGCGCGGTTCAGCTTCCCGCCCGGGCCGCGCCGGCGCTCTCGCGGTCACGCTCTCCTGCGCGCGGGCGCAGCGTGATCCGGGTGAGCTCCGACGGCACGCCGAGCCGCAGCGCGAACCCCGGCCAGAGCGCCGTGCCGTTGCTGACGTAGAGTTGCATGTCGCCGACCGTGTAGTGCCCCGAGACGAAACCGGCGTTGAACCGCGCGATCAGCGACGCGAGGCCCACCACCATGCCGCCATGGGTGTGGCCTGCGAGGTGAAGATCGACGCCACGCTCCGCCATCTGGTGCGCCTGTCTCGGCTGGTGATTGAGCAACAGTACCGGCGCGTCCTCCGGGGCACCATGAAGCGCGCGGTCGACGTCGGGGATCGGCAGTCCGAAGCGCCCGGCCCTCAGGTCGGTGACGCCGGCCACCACCAGCGCCGCGCCCTCGCGCTCGATGGTCTCGTGCGCGTTCGCAAGCAGGCGCATGCCGAGTTGCCGGTAGGTCTGCCACCAGCTGTCGAATTCGAAGTAGTATTCGTGGTTGCCGGGGCTGACGAAGACTCCATCCGTTGCTGACAGGCCGGAGAGCGGCGCGACATCCTGTCGGCGGACATCGAGGTATCCGTCGATGAGATCGCCGCTGATCAATATGATGTCGGGTTCGAGCGCGTTGACGCGCGCGACCAGCCTCTCGGCGAAAGGCCGATGGAAGAGACGACTGAGGTGGAGGTCGGTAAGGTGCACGACCTCGTAGCCGTCGAACGCGGCCGGCAGGTCGGCGATCTCGATCGCGAGGTCCTTCTGCGACGGCTGCCGGACCGCGTTGAAGACACCGAACGCAGAGAGCGCCAGCGCGAAAAGCACCGCGCCTGCGCTCCATCCCGGTGCCAGCGGGCGCCAGTCCCAGAGCAGAAGCGACCGGCCGAGCGACACGATGTCCAGCACGAGATGCAGTGCGGCGGTCAGCAGGATCGTTCCGAAGCCAAGGTTCACCGCGATGACCATCATGCGGGGAAGCTCGAGCGAGAACATGTTCCCATAGGCCAGGCGCGTCAGGAGGTGGTTTTCAGCCAGCAGCAGGATGACGATGGCGAGCAGGATCTTTCCCCAGAGCGGAATGCCCAGCGGCGGCACGACCCGCAGGGCGACATAGGCCCCGATGATGCCCATGACGGCGGCAAACATGTTTCGTTTCTCCTGTTGCGGGTTTTCTGGCCGGACGATCCTGCGAAACTAAGTGAGGGCGGTTCGAGTGTCGCTGGCGGTATTTCGATCACGCTCATGAGCGAGCCGCATAAGTAGAGCGGTCCGGTGCGGCGGCCAGCGCGATCCCTGTCTCCTGCCCTTTTGCAGCCCGGCCACACGCCCGGCTGACCGGATCGTGATGATCGCCGGGCGCGCGAGGGGCTCGAAGTCCGCGCAGCGGCGCTACTCTCAGACAGTGAGTGACCACCACGCATCGAGCGCCCCTCGATGGTTCCGAGACCATTTTCAGGACGATTGACCATGCAGATCCCAAGCCTTGCCGCCGCCACCATTGCCCTTGCCTCCTGCGCCAGTGCCCAGTCCTTCAACGACGCCCCGCCCAACGCCCCGGACCAGCGACCGGCCTTCGCCGAACAGACCCGCGCGCCGGTCATCGAGGACACCCTGTCGCTGTCGCGCGAAGTGGTGGTGCAGGGCCTCGAAAACCCCTGGGGCATGGACCAACTTCCGAGCGGTGGCTGGCTCGTTACGGAGCGGCCCGGCCGGCTGCGGATCGTGTCGCCCGACGGGACGCTGTCCGACCCGGTGTCCGGTCTGCCCGAGGTCGATGCGCGCCGTCAGGGCGGGCTACTCGACGTGCTCGTGGCGAGCGATTTCGCAGACACCCGCCGCGTCTGGTGGAGCTACGCGGAACCCCGCGGTGACGGAACCAACGGCACGTCGGTGGCGACGGGCATCCTCTCGGAGGATGGCAGCACGATGGAGCAGACCGAGGTGATCTTTCGCCAGGAGCCTGCCTGGGCCTCGACGGCGCATTTCGGGTCGCGGCTCGTCTGGGGGCCCGACGGCGCGCTTTTCGTCACGCTCGGCGAGCGTTCGCTTCCCGAACCACGCCAGCTTGCGCAGGACGTCTCGACGCATATCGGCAAGGTGGTGCGCATCGCGCCCATGGGCGGTGCGGCCGAGGGCAACCCCGAGATCGAGGGCGGCCTGCCCGAAATCTGGTCCTACGGGCACCGCAATGTCCAGGCGGCGGCGCTGGGGCCCGACGGCGACCTCTGGGCCATCGAGCATGGCGCGCGCGGCGGCGACGAGCTGAACCATGTCCTTCCGGGCCGCAACTACGGCTGGCCGGTTATCACCTACGGTGAGGATTACAGCGGTCGTCCGATCGGTGACGGCACCACTTCGACCGAGGGGATGGAGCAGCCCGTCTACTACTGGGACCCGGTGATCGCCCCGAGCGGCATGGCCTTCTACGAGGGGGATCTGTTCCCGGACTGGCAGGGCAGCATTCTGGTCGGCGGGCTGGCCGGACAGGCCCTTGTGCGGCTCGAGCTCGAGGACGACCGCGTAACCGGCGAGGCCCGCTATCTTCAGGGCCAGGGACGCGTGCGGGACGTCGCCGTGGCAGATGACGGCGCGGTCATGATCCTGACCGACTCCGCCAACGGCGCGCTGCTGCGGCTGACACCTCAGGAGTGACGCGCGCGCCGGCGGTGACCTTGCGCTGCCGGCGTATTGTCTCTGCCATGCAATGTTACTGACAAGGCGGCAACGAAGGTGGACGGGCGTTCCGAGCCAGGCGCCCTGCCCTCGCCTTGTCAATCGCGTGGGAGACCGTGCTCGCGACAGAGATCCGCGAGGACCGCATGCAGACGGGCGATGATTTCTTCGCGCGGTGACACGGTGCGCTCCACCAACCCGATCTGGCGCTTGATCTGGGGGCTGCCGAAGGGAAGCCGAAGCAGGTTCAGGTCTTCGGGCTCCTGCAGCGCGACATGCGGAACCACCGAGATGCCGAGCCCCTGCCGGACGCAGGTCACGATCGACCCGATGGTGTCGATCTCGGCGATATCCTGTGTCACCACGCCGAGCCGTGAAATCTCGGTGTCGATCATGTTCGCGAGCGGCACCGCGCTGCGAAACCTCACGTACGGGAGGGTCCGCATCAGCTCGGTCGGCTCGCGCTCGGGCGTTCCACGGGGCGCGATCAACCAGAGCGGCTCGCGCAGGAACGGGCTCCAGCGCAGGGCTTGCGGAAACCCCACGTGTTCGGCAACGACCGCCGCGTCGAGCCGTCCGGCGGCCACGTCGGCGATCAGCGTCGACGAAAGCGACACCCGCAGGCTCGTCTTGAGGGCCGGATACTGGGTGCGCATCCGGACGATTGCCTGCGGCAGGAGGTTGAGCGCGCTTGAGCGCACCGACCCGAGCATCAGCGTTCCGGCGATCTGGTCGCCCCGCAGCGCGGCCTTGGTGTCCTCCTCCCGGCGCAGGATGTCCTTGGCCATTTCGAGCACCTGCGACCCCTGCGGGGTCAGCTTCGGCGGCCGCGCGGTGCGGTCGAAGATGGTAATGCCAAGTTCCTGTTCCAACGCCTGAATCTGCTGGCTGACCGCCGATGGGGTCAGCCGAACCACGTCGGCCGCGTGGGCGAAGGTGCCATGCGTGTCGATGGCAACAAGGGTCTTGAGCTGGCGGGTGTCCATCATCAGATCCAGTTTTGCTTAATGTAATAACCAGAATTACGCGCTTTCGTGAAGAAATATTTCCCTCTATCCATATTGGCCAGGAGGAACGCCGTACCCGGCTGGGAGGCAGGGTGCGCGCTTCACGAAACATTCAGATTCAACCCCGCGTTCCCGGCGACCTTCGGGACCGCCCAGGAGACATGCGCGATGAGCAAGACCATCCTCGTAACGGGCCCCGACCTCGACCCCGCGGCAGTGGCGCTGGCGACGGAGCACGGGTTCGACCTCGTCCATACGCCCGCCTATGCCGAAAGCCAGGTGATTTCCGAACATCTCGTGAAGAGCGGCGCGGTCGGGATCGTTTCGCGGATGGGGCGGATCGACGCCGAGGTGATGGATGCAGCGCCGCAGCTCCGGGTGATCTCGAAGCATGGTGTCGGCGTCGACAACATCGACCTCGCCGCCGCCGCCAGCCGCGGGATCCCGGTGCTGGTGGCGACCGGCGCCAACGCGGTTTCGGTTGCCGAGCATGCGATCGCGCTGCTGCTCGCTGCGGTGAAGCGTGTGCTGCCGCTCGACGAGGGCCTTCGAGCAGGGCGCTGGGAAAAGCCCGGGTTCGCCGGGCGCGAGCTTGCCGGGGCGACCATGGGGTTGATGGGCATGGGCGCCATCGCGCGCGCCACCGGACGGATGGCGCAGGGGCTCGGCCTGAAGCTGGTCGGCTACGATCCCTTCGCCCCCGACAGTGCCTTCGAAGAGCTCGGCGCCACGCGCTGCGCCTCGGTGGACGAGCTTCTCGCGCAGTCCGAGGTGCTGAGCCTCCATTGTCCGCTGACCCCCGACACCCGCGAGATGCTGAATGCCGAGGCCATCGCGAAGATGCCGAAGGGGGCCTACGTCGTGAACACCGCCCGCGGAGGCCTCATCGACGAGGCCGCCCTCGTCGATGCGGTCCGTTCCGGCCAGCTCGCCGGCGCGGGTCTCGATACCTTTGCCTCCGAGCCGCCGGCCGCCGACCACGTCTTCTTCGACGAACCCGCCATCGTGCTGACGCCGCATATCGGCGGGGTGACGCGCGAGGCCGGCGCCCGGGTGGGGGTCGAGGCGGTCCGCGGCATCATCCAGATCATCGAGGGGCAGGAGGTGCCGCAGGCGCGGATCGCCAACCGCAAGCTGCTTGCCGATGCCCCTGCCCTAGAAAACGTGGAGAAATGAAGATGACCATCGGTTTCCGCATCCTGAACCGCGAGCGTGTGGCCTCGAAAGAGCTGGTCGAGGCCTTCGCCAAGCTGCCGGTGGCCAACGTCTCGGACAGCATGTCCCGGATGACCGCCGCGGGACCGGGCCTGCGCCCCATGCATGCGTCCGGCGGCATGGCGGGCGTGGCGCTGACCGTGAAGGCGCGCCCCGGCGACAACCTGATGCTGCACAAGGCCATCGACATGGCGGTGCCCGGCGATGTCATCGTCGTCGATGCCGGTGGCGATCTCGCCAACGCGCTGATGGGCGAGCTCATGCTGGCATACGCGATCAAGAAAGGTGTCGTGGGCTTCGTGCTGAACGGTGCGATCCGCGACGCGGACAACTTCGTCGAGACCAACCTGCCGACCTTTGCCGCAGGCATCACCCACCGCGGCCCCTACAAGGACGGCCCCGGCGAGATCAACGTGCCCGTCGCCATCGACGGCATGGTGATCCATCCCGGCGACATCATGATCGGCGACAGCGACGGCGTGCTCTGCGTGCCGATCGACGAGGCCGAGGAGATCCTCGCGAAGACGCAGGCCAAATCCGACGCCGAGATCCGCCAGATGGCGGCCATCGAGGCCGGAACGAACGACCGGAGCTGGGTCGACCGCGCTCTCAGGGACCGTGGTTGCGCCTTTCCGGCCGACTGACCCCACACGCATGTAAACAGGAGGAGAACACATGCTGCATTTCATCAGGACGATCACGATCGCGGGCAGCGTCGCCCTTGCGGCCGGCGCCGCCTTTGCCCAGGACCACCCGGACAAGCCGATCGAGGTGATCGTCGGCTACTCGGCCGGCGGCGGCACCGACGTGATGGCCCGCACCACCGCGCCCTTCATCGAGAAATACCTCGGTGACGGTGCCAGCATCGTGGTCAAGAACATGCCGGGGGCCAGCGGCCAGATCGGTGTCACCGAGGTCGCGACGGCCGACCCCGACGGCTACACGCTCGGCACCTTCAACCTGCCCGGCATGATGGCACGGACCATCGACCGCGAAGCCGACTACGACCAGGACAGCTTCACCTATCTCGCGAACGTGGTGAACGATCCCAACGTGATTGTCACGACCAAGGGCGGCGGGCTCGACAGCATCGACAAGCTGATCGAGGAAGCAAAGGCCAACCCCGGTGCGGTCACCGTCGGCATGTCGAGCCTCGGCGGCGACGATCACTTCATGCTGATCAAGCTGCAGCAGCTCACCGGCGCCGAGTTCACCATCGTTCCCTTCAAGGGCTCGGCACCGGCGCGGACCGCGCTGATGGGCGGGCATGTCGCCATGGGCATCCTGAACATCTCGGAAGTGGCCGAGTTCCAGGAAGAGCTCAACGTGCTCGGCGTCGCAACCGAGGAGCGTTCGGACTTCGCCCCCGACCTGCCGACCTTCAAGGAACAGGGCGTCGACCTGATCAACGGTTCGATGCGCGGCTTCGTCGCTCCGGCGGGTCTTCCCGAGGACGTGCGCGCGAAACTGCTCGATGCCTTCGAGCAGCTCGAGGGCGACGCGGAGTTCCAGGAGGCCATGAAGGCCACCGCGAACCCGGTCGAGGTCGTCACCGGCGACGCGTTCAAGGCGCTGACCGGCGATCTCTACGACCTTGCAAGGGGGGTGTGGGAAGAAACGCCCTGGAACTGAGGCATCGCGGCGCGGGGCATACTCCCCGCGCCATCCTTCCCCTGCTTCCGGAGCCAGTCTCATGTCAAACCGCCTGTCCCGCCCCGAGACCCTGACGGCCCTGGGCATCATCGTGGTCGCCGCCGGCTTCCTCGTTCCGGCCACCGCGCTGCGGCCGATTTCGGCATTGCTGCCTGTGGCCATGCTCGTCGGGCTGATCATTCTTTCCGCGATCCTGCTGATGATGGATCAGCGCAAGGCCGCTGCCGGCACACCCGCCCAGCCCATGACGAAGTCGCCGGCGCGCGTCGTCGGAGCCTTCGCGCTGATCGTCGCATATGCCCTCGCCACCGATTTCATCGGGTTCTACGTGAGCACGGTTGTAGCTGTGCCGCTGACCGCGTTCCTCTTCGGATTTCGCAACCCGCTCGGACTTGCCCTCGCCACGGCCATCGTTGTCGGGACGATCTGGCTGATCTTCGATTTCGGCATGTCGCAGGATTTCCCTGCCGGCCGTCTCTGGACCGAATGAGGTCGCCATGTACTCGGATCTTCTCCAGGCACTTCCCGCCGTAGTCGGCTTCAGCAATTTCGCCGCCGTGGTGATCGGGGTGCTCGCCGGCATCGTGGTCGGCGCCATGCCCGGCCTGAGCGCGACGATGGCCATCTCGGTGCTCGTGCCCTTCACCTTCGGTCTCGAACCGCTCGTCGCGCTCGGGCTGATGGCCGGCATCTACAACGGCGCCATGTATGGCGGCGCGATCCCGGCGGTGCTGTTGCGCATCCCCGGCACGCCTGCCGCCGTGGCCACCACCTTTGACGGCTACCCGATGGCGCAAAAGGGCGAGGGCGGCTTCGCCCTGCAGGTCGCGGTCGTCTCCTCGGCCATTGGCGGCATCGCCTCTGCCTTCGCGCTGATGCTGCTCGCCCCGCCGCTCTCCAAGGTCACGCTGCTGTTCGGCCCGTCCGAGGTCTTCTGGGTCGCCGTGTTCGGCCTGGCCTCGATCATCTTCCTGCTGGGCGGCAACCCGGTGAAGGGCCTGATCTCGGCCTGCTTCGGGGTCTTCGTCTCCGTCATCGGGTCGGATCCGATCTACGGGAACGACCGTTTCACCTTCGGCCAGCTCGAAATGCTCGACGGCATCAGCATCGTGATCCTCCTCGTGGGTCTCTACGCCCTGCCGCCGGTGATCGACCTGCTCGAGACGCCGCTCAAGACCGACGGCATCGAAAGCTCGCAGCTCGGCACGGAGCCGATCTGGAAGGCCATTCCCCGCATGAAGGGCTTCTGGAAGACTTGGCTGCGCTCGTCGGTCTTTGGCATCTGGATCGGCATCCTGCCCGGCGCGGGCGGCTCGATGGCGGCGTTCATGTCCTACAACGAGGCCCGTCGCAATTCGAAGCATCCCGAGAGATGGGGCGAAGGCGAGCCCGAGGGCGTCGCCGCCTCGGAGACCGCGAACAACGCCGACACGGCCTCGGCCCTGATCCCGGCGCTGACGCTGGGCATCCCGGGAACCGCCGTTGCCGCGGTGATGCTGGGTGGCCTGCTGGTCCATGGCCTGCAACCGGGACCGATGCTGTTCCGCGAGAACCCCGGCATCGTCTTCGGCTTCATGTGGCAGTTCCTGTTCGGGGCGATCCTGCTGATCCTGCTTGGCGGCAGCCTTGCCACCAACAGCTTCGCGCGACTTCTCATCCTGCCGCGTCCGCTGCTTGGATCGGTGATCATCGTGCTGATGCTGATCGGGGTCTACTCGATCCACGGCCGGATGTTCGACGTCTACCTTATGCTAGGGTTCGGTGCCATCGGCTGGGTGATGGACAAGCTGAAGTTCCCGCTGCCGCCGGTGGTGCTGGGTCTGATCCTAGGTGGCTTCGCCGAAGAGAACCTCCGGCTCGCTCTCCGGATCGGTCGTGGCGACTGGGGCGTGCTGTTCCAGAACACGACGAGCCTGGTCCTCGTGGCGCTCACCGTCGCGGTGGTGGTCGGCCCGATCGTCAAGCGCAGGCTCACCGACCGTCGCAAGCAGAGCGGCATGTGACGGCCCCGGACAAGCCCCGGGCGGCCGGACCGATAGATACGGCCCCCCGGACACAGACACCGGCGCGTTCCGCTGAGCGGCCCGACGCCAGATTTTCGCAAGAGGCACCGTCACGGTGTAAAGGAGGAAAAGCGATGAAACTGACGACACTTGGCGCCTCGGCGCTCCTGATGGCCTCGACGGCCGTGGCACATGCGGACAACTGGACCGCCTACACCTACTCCTCGGTGTCGACGACATCGGCGGTCAAGGGCATGAACCGCATCGCCGATCGCGCCGCAGAGGAGACCGATGGCGACCTCGACATCACCCTGCATCTCGGCAAGACCCTGCAGATCGCCTCGGCCGACATCACCCAGGCGGTGGGCGACGGCATCGTCGATATGGCTGCCGACTTCTTCTTCTCTGGCAACGTGCCGATCGCGCGGGTGCTGAACCTTCCCATGCTGATCGAGAACGACGAGGAGTGGGACAAGGCCTACGCCGCCATCGAGCCCGTGCTGGTGGAGGCCTTCGCCGAGCAGAACGTCGTCCTGCTTGGCGGCTACCGTTACCCCGAGCAGACGATCTTCACCACTTTCGAGATCGACGAACTGTCGGATCTCGAAGGCCACAAGATCCGGGTGACGTCGCCCGAACAGGGCCACTTCATCGAAGAGTTCGGCGGGGCCGCGATCACGCTTTCGGGCTCGGAGGTTCCGACCTCGCTGGAGCGCGGCGTCATCGAGGGCGTGCTGACCGCGAGCGCGGGCGGCGCGAAGAACTGGCACGAATTCCTGCCCTACAACTACCGGTTCGCGGTGAACTACGGAAACTCGATGATCATCGCCAACGCGGACTCCTTCGAGGCGCTGTCGCCGGAAACCCAGGAGACGCTGCGCGCCATCGTGGCAGAGGAAGGCCCGGCCACCACCGCGGCGTTTCTCGAGGACGAGGAGGCCCAGAAGGCATCCCAGTCCGAGGCGGGCATGACCCTCGTCGAGGAAGCCGAGGGCGACGCCGACATGGCGCGCGAGCGGCTGGCCCCGTTCTGGGAGGAGTGGGCCGAGCAGAACGGCCCGGAATACGTCGAGGCACTCCAGACCGTGCGCGACGCGATCGGAAAGTGAGCAACTGAATGATGGACGAACGTAACAGCGGACCGGCTTCTGCCGGTCCCGTCTTCGACGCGGCGGCGCTGGTCACCCGGGTGCTCAGCGGTGCCGTCCTGGCGGCGCTCGTCGGGCTGGTCTGCCTCGAGGCGGTCCTGCGCGGTGCCTTCAACTACTCGCTCGGTTTCGCCGAGGAACTCACCGGCTATTGCGTCGTCCTGCTCACCTTCTTCGGAGCCGCGCTCGCCCTGCGGGCGGGCTCCCTCTTCCAGGTGCATTTCCTGTTCGACAAGTATTCGCCGGCAGTTCGCACCTGGGTGCAGCGGGTCTTCGTCATCGTTGCACTGATCGTCTGCGTGATCCTCGCGTGGAAGGCCAAGGACCTGACGCTTAGCTCGTTCTCGCGCAACCGCTTCGCGGCGACCGTGCTGCGCACGCCGCTGTGGATACCGCAGATGATCCCGCCGCTCGGCTTCACGGTCATCTGCATCTTCCTCATCGAGCAGTTCCTGCTCACGTTCCGCCGGAAGGAGACCAACTGATGGAAGCCATTCTCGCCTTCGGTGTTCTCATCGGCCTCATTCTCGGTGGCATGTGGGTGCAGTTTGCCGTGGCCGGTGCCGGGCTTTTCTACATCTGGATGCTGAACGGCTTCGGCGGGTTCCGTGCCCTCGGCATGGTCAGCTGGGGCGCGTCCAACAGCTTCACCCTTGCCGCCATTCCCCTGTTCGTTCTGATGGCCGAGATCCTGCTGGGATCGGGCCTTGCGGGCCGTCTCTACAACGGGGTGGCACCCTTCATGCGCCGGCTTCCGGGCGGGCTCATGCACACCAACATCGCCGGCAGCGGCATCTTCGCCGCGATCTCGGGCGGCTCCGCGCCGACCGCCGCCGCGATGTCTACAGTCGCCTTGCCGGAGCTTACCAGGCGCGGCTACAACAAGCGGCTCGTCGCGGGCTCGCTGGCGGCGGGCGGCACGCTGGGCATCCTCATTCCGCCATCGATCACCATGATCATCTACGCGACCTTCACCGAAACCTCGATCGCACGGCTCTTCGCGGCGGGTCTGGTGCCGGGGATCGTGCTTGCCCTGCTCTACATGGCCTTCATCATCGCGCGCGTTCTGGTGAACCCCGGGCTTGCCCCGAAATCCGACGAGAAGACGTCGTTCGGGGACCTCGGCCGCGCCCTGCTGGACATCGTGCCCTTCCTGCTGCTGATCGTTATCGTGCTCGGCAGCATCTACGGTGGCTTCGCCACGCCGACCGAGGCCGGTGCGGTCGGCACCGTCGGTGCCATCGCCATCGCGGCGCTCTACGGGAAGTTCAGTCTGTCGCTGCTCGGAAGCGCGTTGTCCCGCACTGTCCGGATGAGCGGGAACATCCTGTTCATCGTCTTCACCTCGATGATCTTCGCCTATGCAACCGCGCTGTCGGGCGTCGGAGAGGACCTCGTCGGCATGCTCGAGGAGGCCAACGTCTCGCGCACGGCGTTCCTGCTGATCATCATGGTGGTCTTCGCCATCCTCGGCTGCTTCATGGAGGGCCTCGGAATGATCGCGATCATCGTGCCGGTGATCTTCCCGGCGCTGCTCGCGCTCGATGTGGACCCGATCTGGTTCGGTGTCTTCGTCGTGATCCTCGTCGAGCTGGGCCAGCTTACCCCACCGCTGGGCGTGATCCTCTTCGTCGTCGCAAGCTCGTCCGACAAGGTGCGGGTCGAGGACGTGATCATGGGCACCCTGCCCTTCTTCATCATCATCCTCGCGTTCATGCTGCTGCTGATCGCCTTTCCGCAAATCGCGCTGTTCCTGCCGGAGTTCACGTTCGGATGACCATTCCCACCTACCCTTTCCCCGATCCCGTCGTCATCGACGCGACCGTGTTCACCGAGCTGCCCGCCGCCCTTCGACGGCCCGGGGTCTCCTCCTACTGGGCCGAGAAGAACCGGCGCGGGCAGCCGGTGGACAGCTTCATCGAGGGTCCGTCCTTCGACCGCGAGGGAAACCTGTATTTCGTGGACATCCCCTTTGGCCGGGTGTTCCGCGCGGATCCAGCCGGCGAGGTGACCCAGGTCGCCGAGTACGAGGGGCAGCCCAACGGGCTCAAGATCCACGCGGACGGGCGCATCTTCCTTGCCGATTACCAGAACGGGATCATGCTGCTCGACCCGGCAACAGGTGATGTCACGACAGCGCTGGGCGATGCGGACACCGAAGGGTTCAAGGGGTGCAACGACCTCCACTTCGGGCGGGACGGCGCGCTTTATTTCACCGATCAGGGCCAGACCGGCCTGCAGGACCCGTCGGGACGCGTCTGGCGCTGGCGCCCGGAGTCCGGAGAGCTGTCCTGCCTGATCGACAAGGTGCCCAGCCCCAACGGGCTGGTGCTCGACCTTGCCGAGCATGTGCTCTTCCTGGCGGTGACCCGGGCCAACGCCGTCTGGCGACTGCCGATGGCGGCGAGCGGGCGCGTCAACAAGGCCGGTCTGTTCATCCAGTTCTCGGGTGGGCGCGCGGGGCCGGACGGGCTTGCGCTCACCGACCAGGGCGGCGTGGTGGTCTGCCAGACCGGCATGGGGCTGGTGTGGATCCACAACGCGCTCGGCCAGCCAATCGCGGTGGTCCGCTCGCCCCGGGGCCTCGGGACCACCAATTGCGCGTTCGGAGGCCCGGAGGGGCGGACGCTGTTCATCACCGAAAGCGACTCCGGCAGCATCCTCAAGGCAGAGCTCCCGGCCACGCTCGGGGTCTCGGGGGCACCGATGTTCGCCCACGCCTGACCTTTGCGGTCACGCAGAAAAGCAAACGGGGCCGCCCCATGGGCGGCCCCGTCATCATTTCGGGGAATTTCTTCCGAAACCGTGGTTACTGCTGACCGCTGTAGACCGGGAAGGCCGTCGCGTCGCCGTAGTCCTTGGCGGTCACCGACTTGAGCGTTTCCATGTCCTCGTCCGAAATCTCGAAATCGACGTCGGCGTTGGTCTTCATGTGATCCGGGTTTGCCGTCTTCGGCAGCGCCAGCAGGTCGAGTTGCAGCACGTAGCGGATGCAGAGCTGCGGGACGCTCACGCCGTATTTCTTGGCCATCTCGCCGATCTCGGCATTCTCGAGGATCTTGCCGTGGCCGATGGGCGAATAGGCCTCGACCAGCATGCCGTTCGATTTGGCGTGCTCGATCAGCTCGAAGGGCGTGTTACCCACGTGCGCCAGGACCTGGTCGATCATCGGCTTGACGGTCGCGTTCTCCAGCAGGTTGTCGAGGTCTTCCTTCTGGAAGTTCGACACGCCGATGGCGCGCAGCTTGCCGGCCTCGAGCGCCTCTTCCATGGCCTTCCACGCGGCGAGGTTGCCCTCGAAGAAGCGGTCATCACTGGCCCAGTCGGCCCACGGCTGCGGGCTGTGGATGATGAAGAGGTCGATGTAATCGAGGCCGAGGGTCTTAAGCGACTCGTCGATGGCAGCCTTCGCGCCCTCGTAGTCCTTGACCTCGGCGGCAAGCTTGGTCTGCACGAAGAGCTCTTCGCGCGGCACGCCGCATTCGCGGATGCCCTCGCCCACGCCACGCTCGTTGCCATAGGCCTGCGCGGTGTCGATGTGGCGATAGCCAAGGCTCACGGCGGCCTTGACGGCCTCGGCGACCTTGTCATCGTCGATCATCCACGTGCCGAGCGCGAGTTTGGGGATTGCGACACCATTCGGGAGGGTCTGGGTTTCCTGAAGCATCATCGGGAGGCTCCTTTCTTCTCTGGCCCGATCCGGGCCGTTTCGGTTCGAAGACAGCGTCTTCGCTGCCCTTGTGACGAACGATGTAGTCTCCGCCGGGGCGGTTGATAATCGACGCCACAATACAGCCAGTCATGACGCGCGCTCATCAATCGTCCAGCGCGTCGAACGCAAGGGGACGCACCTCGCGGCACGCCCCCAAGGCTCTTCATGACAGGCCGCTCAGACCGCCGGCAGGCGGTCGATGAACTTGTCCATGGTCAGCGGGTAGTCGCGAACCCTGACGCCGGTGGCGTTGTAGAGCCCGTTGGCGACGGCTGCCGCGACACCGCAGAGACCCAACTCGCCCACGCCCTTGGCCTTGAGCGGGCTAGCCGCGGCATCGAGCGTGTCGAGGAAGATCACTTCCTGCTCGGGGATGTCGGCATGGACCGCGACCTCGTAGCTCGCCATGTCGTGGTTGGCGAAGAAGCCACGGGCCCGGTCGAGCGCCATGTCCTCCGAAAGCGCCGCACCGACACCCATGACCATGCCGCCGATCACCTGGCTGCGCGCGGTGATCGGGTTGAGGATGCGCCCCGAGTCACATACCGCGAGCATCCGCCGCACGCGTGTCTCGCCGGTGTAGGCGTGGACGCCGACCTCGACGAAATGCGCGCCGAAGGTGCCCATGGCATAGTTCTGCTGGAAGTCGCCCCAGGCGATGGCATCCTCGGCCGAGACCTCTTCGCTGATCTCCGACAAGGCCATGTCGACATCACCCCCGGTGACGCGGCCATCGGCAAAGTCGGCCTCCTCGATCCCGAGGGTTTCGGCGATGCGCGCGCGCAGTGCCATGCAGGCGGCGTAGACGCCGGAGGTCGAGCTCGGCGCCCCGAACTGCCCGCCCGACCCCGAGGATACCGGGTAGGCGCTGTTCGCCATGCGCATCTCGACGGCCTCGTAGGGCAGCCCCATGGTCTCGGCCGCGGTCTGCGCGAGGATCGTGTAGGAGCCGGTTCCGATGTCGGTCATGTCGGTCTCGATGACCAGCTTGCCTCCGTCGAGGATCGCGCGCGCGCCCGAGGGAAGCACGAGATGTCCGCGATAGGCCCCTGCCACACCGTGGCCGATGAGCCAGTCGCCGTCGCGTGTGCCGCCGGGCGTCGTGTTGCGGTCCGCCCAGCCGAAGGCCTCGGCGCCGCGGCGCAGGCACTCGACGTAGTGGCGTTCGCTGAACGGAATCTCCGGGTTCGACGGGTTCACCTGCGTGTCGTTGACGACGCGGAATTCCACAGGGTCCATTCCGACCGCTTCGGCCATCTCGTCCATGGCGATTTCCAGCGCCATGAGGCCCGATGCCTCGCCCGGAGCACGCATGTCCGCGGTTTCAGGCAGCGGCATGTCCACCACGTGGTTCTTCACGCGGCGGGTTTCGCCGGCATAGAACAGCGGTGTCTGGGCGGTGGCGTTCTCGCCACGTCCTCCGGGCAGGCAATAGGAGGCCGCTTCGTGCCAGATGCCCTTGAGCCGACCCTCGCCGTCGGCCGCGAGCCTGATGCGCTGGACCGTCGCCGAGCGGTGGGTGGTGTTGTTCATCACCATCGGCCGGGGCAGCGCCAGCTTCACCGGTGCCCCCGCCGCGCGGCTGCCGAGCGCCGCCAGCACCGCGTCGGCCCGCAGCCAGAGCTTGGCGCCAAAGCCGCCGCCGACGTAGGGGCTTTCGACCCGGATGCGTTCGGGCTCGATGCCGAAGGTCGTCGCGATGGACTGGTGGTTCCAGTTGATCATCTGGTTCGAGGTCCAGACGGTCATGTCCTCGCCGTCGGACCAGTCGACCGTGGAGCTGTGCGGCTCCATCATCGTGTGGCTCTCGCCGGGCGTGTGATACATGTTGTCGATCACATGCGCCGCATCGGCAAAGGCCGCCTCGACGTCGCCCACCAGCGTGTCGGGCTCGCCGGTGCCCTGCACCCGCTCGAAGGCGGCATCGAGATCGAGATCGGCGGGCTCGCCTTCCTCGTATTCCACCGAGATCATCGCGGCCGCAGCACGCGCCTGCTCGAAGGTCTCGGCGACCACCACGGCGATGGCCTGATGGTAGTGCATCACATCGGCACCGCCGAAGAGCCGCGCGACGTTGTTCATGCCCTTTTCGAGGGGGTCGATGTCGAGCGTCGTGACAACCGCGCGCACGCCGGGGGCATTGCGGGCCTCGTCTGCGTTCATGGACACGATCCGCCCATGCCCGATGCCGGCGCCGAGCGGATAGCCATAGAGTGCATCCGGCGCGGCGTCATTGCGCTCGTAGGCATAAGGCGCGGTGCCGGTGACCTTGGGTGGGCCATCGTAGCGTGTGAAACGCTGGCCGACGACGCGCTCGTCGTCGAAGACATTGCTGCCTGCGGGTTCGTTGAAGTCCATCTCAGGCCTCCTTCAGCATGGCTGCGAGCGTGCGCTCGGCGAGGGTGAGTTTGAAGGCGTTCTCCTCGGTCGGCCGTGCGCCGTCGAGCAACACCGACATTACCGCGGATGCCCCGTTGGGCAGCTCTGCGTCCGCTTCGGCGCGGCGCCACGGTTTCGGCGCGACGCCACCAAGCGCCACCCGTCCGGAGCCGTCCGGCTGCCGGATCAGCGCCACGGAGACCAGTGCAAAGGCATAGGACGCCCGGTCGCGCACCTTGTGATAGCTCTGCGTTCCGCCGACCGGCGCGGGCAGGCGCACGTGGGTGATGAGCTCGCCCGGCATCAGCGCGGTTTCTTCCTCGGGCGTGTCGCCCGGCAGCAGGTGCAGGTCTTCGAGCGCGATTTCGCGGCTCATCCCGTTCGGCGTGACCGTCTCGACCACCGCGTCGAGAACACGCATTGCAACGGCCATGTCGCTCGGATGCGTCGCGATGCAGGAGTCCGAGGTGCCGATGACGCCGAGCTGCCGGCTGAAGGCACCCTCGGTGAGCGCGGCGCAGCCGGACCCGGGCGCGCGCTTGTTGCACGGCATGTTGGTGTCGTAGAAATACGGGCACCGCGTTCTCTGCAGCAGGTTGCCGCCCGTGGTGGCCTTGTTGCGCAGCTGCCCCGTGGCGCCCGCCGCGATGGCGCGCGTCAGCACTGGGTAGTCCCGCCGGATGCGGGTGTCGGCAGACAACGCGGTGTTGGTCACCAGCGTGCCGATGCGCAGGCCGCCGTCCTCGGTCTCGGTGATCTCGTCGAGCCCCAGCCCGTTGACGTCGATGACGTGCACGGGGGTCTCGATCTCGAGCTTCATCAGGTCGAGGAGGTTGGTGCCGCCTGCAAGGAACTTCGCCCCCGGCGTCTCTGCCGCGGCGGTCGCGGCTGCCGCCGCGTCGGTCGGTTTCTCGTAGCTGAATGCCCTCATGCCTGATCCTCCGCGACCTGGGTGATGGCGGCGAGGATGTTCGCGTAGGCGCCGCAGCGGCAGATGTTGCCCGACATGCGCTCGCGGATCTCTTCGATCACCTTGCGAGCCGACTGGATCTGGCCCGGCGTGCAGTAGCCGCACTGGAAGCCGTCGTTCTCGACGAAGGCCGTCTGCATCGGGTCCATCGTCTGGGGCGTGCCGATGCCCTCGATGGTCTCGACCTCGTCTCCGTCGTGCATGACAGCGAGGCTGAGGCAGGAATTGATGCGCTCGCCGTTCACGGTGCAGGTGCAGGCGCCGCACTGGCCGTGATCGCACCCTTTCTTGGTGCCGGTCAGCTGCATGTGCTCGCGCAGCGCGTCCAGCAGCGTCACGCGGTTGTCCACGGTCAGCTCACGCTGCTCGCCGTTGACGGTCAGCGAAACGGTCGTGGTCTCGGAGCCAGCGGGTGCGGCGTCCTGGGATTGCGACTGCGCCTGCGCGGAGTTGCCGTTGGAGGCTGCGCCAAAGGCCGCAACGGCGGCGCCCCCCTGAAGCAGCGTGCGGCGGCGGATCCTGAAGTCGATGGGTGGGCTCATTGCGAGGTCCTTCCTGTCGTTGCGGGAGAAGCCTCGAACCGGTGGCAAACGGGCTCGGGCGATTGTTTCGGAGAAAGCTATTGCGCGGCCAGATCGTGACTATTGCGGCAGACCACATAGCACCTATTGGCCAAGCTCATTAATCCATTGGAGGTATCGGATTCACGCGGTCGACCCGCCCCCGGGGGCCGGGCGCGGGTCGACGGGTTGTCAGCCGTGTGCGCTCAGAGGAACTGGCCGTTGTCCACCTGGATCACCTGACCGGTGACGGCCCGGCCCATGTCCGAGGCGAGATAGAGCGCCGCATAGGCCTGGTCGATCGGTTCCGTGCCGGGCACGGAGGTGTTGGTGTACTTGTCGGAGAACTCCAGCATCTCGCCGCCGCCCTCCTGTTCGCCGGCCGCCCAGGCGCGGGCTGCGTCGGTATCGGTCACGCCGGGCGCGATGGCGTTGCAGCGGATATTCGTGCCTGACAGGCGCATGGCGATGTTGAGCGTCATGGTGTTCAGCCCGCCCTTGGTCGTGGTGTAGGCGACGCCGCAGATCGGTGTCGTGCCATTCACCGAGCTGACGTTGATGATCCGGCCCTCGTCGCGCGGCATCATGTGGTTCACCGCCTCGCGGCAGAAGCGGAACGGCCCGGCAAGGTTGATCTGCATGATCTTGTCGAAGTGCTCGGTCGAGGTCTTCTCGATGGCATACATTTCTCCGACACCGGCGTTGTTGACGAGGATGTCGACCTGCCCGAAGGCCTCGATGGCATCCGCGAAGACCTGCGCGGGCGCATCCGGATCGGCACTGTCGGCAATGATGCCGCGCGCCCGGCCCCCGGCCTTGGCGTTGATGCCGTCAACGGCCGCGTCGAGCGCTTCCTTGCCACGCGCGGTCAGCACGACATTGGCGCCTTCCTCGGCAAAGAGCTCGGCGATGGCGAGGCCGATGCCCTTGCTCGCGCCCGTGACGATGGCTGTCTTTCCGGTGAGAAGCTGTTTCATCCTGCTTTCCTTTCAGTTTCGGTCAGGGTTCGGGACGAACCGCCCTGCCCTTCAGTCGTTGTCGTCAGCATCCACCCGCACGGTGGCGGCCCGGGCGCGGTCCGAAACCATCGGCGCGAGGTATCGGCTGGAGACGTACTTGGCGCGATAGGCGGCATCGATGCGGTCGTTCAGCTCGGGCTCTGCCGGCGAGAAGGTGACCTCGCGGGTCATGCCGGCCACGCTGATCCGGCCTGCACGCTCGCGCAGCGCGGCGCGATACCAGCTCGATTCGGTGCCGCTGTAGGCACGGACGTATAGCGCGCCCTCGGCCACCACCGACCAGATGAAGGTGGGCGTTCCGGTCGTCACGCCGTCCTCGCGCAGCGGTGCGATGCGAAAGTCATCGGCGTCTTCGATCGTGTCCAGTTCCTGCTTCGTCCAACCCATGTGATGCCTCCGATCCGTCTGTGTCCAAGGATGTGGGGCTTTGAGATCGGCGCATAAGTGCCGCGGAGATCACCCCATTCATGAGCGGACCTCATGGAACCTTCGCACATGAAAAAGGCCCCGGACCTTGGGTCCGGGGCCACAGTTGCCGCCAGAGAGGTGCGGCAGGGAGGAAACCTCAGTTCATCTGATGCGGAAGCCACAGCGACAGGGCCGGGAACAGCAGCAGGATTCCGATGGCGATGATATGGGCGATGAAGTGCGGCCAGATCCCGCGGAACACCTCGCCGACCGGCGTGCCCGAGTATCGCGAGACCACGAAGGCGTTCAGGCCCAATGGTGGTGTCACCATTCCGAGCTCGGCGGTCACGATGACGATCACGCCCCACCAGATCGGATCGTATCCGAGGTTGATGACCATCGGCACCACGATCGGCACTGTCAGCACGAGGATCGCCATCTGGTCCAGGAACGTCCCGAGCAGGATGTAGATCAGCACGAGGACGATGATGACGCCCCAGGACGGAAGCGGCAGATCCCCGACCCAGCGCACGAGGCCCTGCGTCGTCTGGGTCATGGCGAAGAACGTCGAGAAGACATGTGCCGACATCACGATCAGCGCGATCATGCAGGACGTGCGGGCGGCCTTGGAAAACACCTCGTAAATCTCGGGCCAGCTGCGGCGGGCGCGGGCGAAATACAGGATCGCCGCGCCGAAGGCTCCCAGCGCCGAGGCTTCGGAGGGCGTCGCCACGCCGCCGTAGATGGCGCCGGTGACGGCCAGCATCAGCAGCAGCATCGGGCCGATGAGACGCAGCAGGTAGATCTTCTCGCGCAGCGGCACCTTCTCGGAGATCGGCGCACGCTCGGGCTTCTGCCAGGCGAGGAACCATACGGTGAAGCCGATGGTGAAGGTCACGAGCATGCCGGGCACGACACCGGCCACGAGCATCTGGGCGATCGACACATCCGCGAGCAGCCCGTAGACGATCATCGCCACGCTCGGCGGGATCAGCATCGACAGGGTGCCGGAGATCGCAACGACACCAGCCGCCATCGGTCGCTCGTAGTTGTATTTCGTCATCGCCGGAAGCGAGGTCGAGGACAGGGTGGCGGCCGCCGCGGTCGACGACCCGCAGATCGCGCCGAAGCCTGCACCCGCCAGCGCCGTGGCGATCCCGAGGCCGCCGCGCACGCGGCCGAACCAGGCCGCCGCGGTGCGGAAGAGATCGTCGGCGATGCCCGACTTCAGCACGAGCTCTGCCATCAGCAGGAACATCGGCACGGTGATGAATTCGCGGGTAATCGCCGTCTCGCGCGGGAACGAGGACAGGATGGCCATCATCGGCATCTCGCCACCGATCATGTAGAGCCCCGCCGCCCCGGCGACGATCATCGCGAAACTGATCGGCGCGCCGACGAGCAGCATCGCGAAAAGGATGAGTATTCCGGTCAGTGGGATCATTCCATCGGCTCCCCGTGGTCTTCGACATCGTCGTCGTGGCCGCGCGTGGCGAGGATCACGACATGGTAGAGCAGCCGCACCACCAGCAGGGCCGCGCCAAGCGGAATCCACAGGTGCGACAGCCAGGACGGCCATGAAATGTAGCCGGGAATGAACTCGTTATGTGTCCAGGCGTCGGCGACGTTGCGCCATGTGCCCAGTGTCAGCAGTGCGAAGATCCCGGCCGAGACGAGGCACCAGACCACGTCGATCCAGGCCAGAAACCGCTTCGGCAGCATGTCACGCACCAGCGTGATGTTGACGTGGTCGCCCGATGTGAAGGTGCCCGACAGCGCGAAGTAGATACCCACCACCATCAGGTAGTAGCCCACCAGCTCGTAGGACCACTGCAGCGGCGCGTTGAACACGTAGCGCAGGATCGCGTCGAAACTCACGATCAGCATGATCAGCGTGATCGACACCATCGCGATCAGCATCGCAGCCTGTTCGAGACGTTTGAGGACCAGCCCCATTATCGCATCTCCCCTTTATGCCTCTCCTTGGACCCCGGTCTTGCGACGGGTGTGAAAAGGGCCGCGTCGGTCGATCCGCGCGGCCCCGGCTGTGGCTGGTGCCGGATCACTCGATGGCGTCCGCCGCCTCCTTGTAGGCGTTCAGGATCTCGGTCCCCGGACGGCCCGAGCGGTCCATCTCGTCGGCCCACTGCTGTGCCACCGGCAGGAGCATCTCGTTCCAGCGCGCGGCCTCTTCGTCGGACAGCGGGTGGACGGTCAGCTTGCCTTCCTCGACCAGCTCGGCCTCGCCGGTCTCGTCGGCGTTCTGCAGGTACTCGCACATGTGCATCGTCATTTCCTCGCCGGCCTTGGTGAGGATCTCCTGCAACTCGGGATCGAGCGACTGGTAGACCCGCTCGGAGATGGCGAAGAAGGTGCTGCCCGCGCCCATCCGGGTGCCGGTGACGGTGTGGTTCAGCACGTTCTCGAGGCCGACGAGCTTGGTCGAGCCCGAAATCCACATGCCGCCGTCGACGGTGCCGCGCGCGAGCGCATCGTAGAATTCGTTCGAGGTCACCTGCACCGGGGTGCCGCCCACGGCGGCCACGGTCTTGGCCATCGCACCGTTGGCGCGCAGCTTGAGGCCCTTCATGTCCTCGACGCTTTCGACGATCTCCTCGTTGGTCTGAACCTCATAGGGGCGCAGCGTCATGACGTAGAGCGGCCGGATCCCGAGCGGCTTGTACTCCGCCTCGTAGATCGCGCCGCCGGGCTGCGCGAGTTCCCAGAACTGACGGGTGCCCTCGCAGGCGGTGTCGTAATAACCGGGCAGCTCCGCGACCGAGGTCAGGGGAAGCTTTTCGACCTCGTAGCCGGGGACCAGCAGCCCCATGTCGGCAAGCCCGGAGGTGACGACGGTGGTGCTTTCCTTGCCCAGCTGGCCGGCGTGGTAGATCTCGAAATCGATCGCGCCGTCAGTGGCTTCCTTGACCTTGTCGGCGAAGCCTTGGATGCCCTCGGTCATGTGCCAGTGGGTGCTCGGAAACACCTGCGTCACGCGGAAGGTCCGCGGATCGATGGCTGCGGCGGGCCCGCTGAGCGCGAGTGCCGACACGGCCCCGAGCGAGATCGCCTTTACGGTTGTCTTGAACATGATTTTTCCTCCCTTCAGACCCGATCCATACCCCGGAGCGGGCCAAGTCCATCCGGTGCCAAAGACTAGGTTTCGCGCCGCGCAGCGGTCAATTGCCCTGCCCTGGGGGGCGATGCCGCGCCTTGGCGCTACATAGGCAAAGCCACTAACGGGCCGTCGCGCTTCACGATGAAGTTCCATCAATAGAACTACTTTTCGACCGTCGTCGCGAAGGCTGGCTGCGGGTATCGGTTCCTCCGATGCGAGTTTCGTATGGCGCTTCAAAGGTATGAAACAACGTCTGATTTCGCGATCTGGCGAAGCGCCGCGTTCAGCGATCGTTCGCGCTATCAGCTGCCAATGGGCGGATTCTCCCCCGCTCAAGGACCAGGGAAAGGATTACTCTGGACATGGAAGCCCCGGAACTATAGCGTCTGCCTATTGCCGAACAGGCATGTGCTTTGTCGACTTGGGAGGGATTGACATGAGCAGGCATGAAAAGCCCGGGAGCAACCTGAACTTCAAACGGCTCTCGTATTTCCTTGCACTGGCGGAACACGGCTCCATCTCGGCTGCGGCGAACGCGCTGAACATGGCCCAGCCGTCGTTGTCCGAGAATATCGCCAAGCTCGAGGACGAGCTCGGCACCAAGCTCGCGATCCGTGGCGCCCGGGGCGTCCAGATGACCGAGGCCGGCGTCGCGCTTGCCAAGCGCGGACAGGAAATCCTGAACGACGTGGGAACCATGATCGAGGAGATCCGCCAGATTGGCGGCGAGCCGCGCGGCACGCTCAGCATCGGCCTGCCGCCGTCGCTGAGCATCCTGCTCAGCGTGCCGCTTCTCGAGACGATCCACTACGAGTTCCCGCAGATCAAGCTGCACATCGCCGAGGCAATGTCCGGCGACATCATCGAGTGGCTCAACACCGACCGGATCGACCTCGGCTGCGTCTACGAGGCGCCCGACAACATCAGCTACGCGCTGCAACCGATCCTGACCGAAGAGATGTTCCTTGTCACCGCGGTCGACAACTGGCCCGGCGAGCTGGGCGAGGACGGCGTGGCCCTTGAGCCGATCAGCGCGGCGCAGCTCTCGGAGCTGCCGCTGGTGCTGACGAGCCAGACCCACGGCGCGCGCAAACTGCAGGAGAAATTCGCCCGCACCATCGGCGTCGATCTCAACGTCATCGCCGAGATCGATTCTCTGCCGCACATCGTCGAGATGGTCAGCCGTGCCAGCGCCTATACGTTGCTGTCGCATGGCGCGGTGATGAAGCAGGTGGCCGCTGGCACGCTCGCGATGGTCCCGATCAAGGAGCCGACGATTCGCCGCACCGCCTATCTCGCGCGGTCGCGTGTGCGACCCGTCACCCGGGCCCGCACGGCGGTGGAGAGCTTCATCCTCGAAATCATCGCCGAGATGGTCGATCGCTACAAGCTGCGTGCCATCGTGGCCGAGGATCTGAGCAAGGCCGCCGCCGAAAAGGCGGCCGAGGCCGACCTGCCCCCGGCGGCCCGCGACCGGGTGGCCTGACGGGTCGTATGCCCTCTCAAGGCGTGCCCTATGGCCGCGCGCAGCGTGTTTCACAACGGCCCGTTTCGCCTATGATTTTGCCCTGAGGACAATGACCGCAGGGAGGGCGGAACGGATGGATCTGGGGATCGCGGGAAAGCGCGCGCTGGTGATTGGCGGCACGTCGGGGCTGGGCCTGGCAAGCGCCGAGGCGCTGGCCGCAGAAGGGGTCAACCTGGCGCTTTCTGCGCGCAACACCGACACTCTGGCCGAGGTTACGGAACGGCTTGCCGGCGAGCATGGCATCACCGCCGAGAGCTATGCCGGAGACGTGACGAAGCAGGACGACGTGAAGCGCATGCGCGCCGAGGTCGAAGCCTCCGGTGGCATCGACATCCTCATCCTGAACACGCCGCGCCCGCCGAGCCCGATGCGGGACTTCTTCGACGAGACCGAGGACGAGCGCTGGCAGGTCGCCTATCACAACCAGCTTGAAAGCGCCCTTTTCGTGCTCCGGCATCTTGCGCCGCTTCTGCGAGGCAAGGGATGGGGGCGGCTCGTGGCCATCACCTCGGCCAGCGTGAAGCAGCCGATGCCACGCCACGCGGTCAGCTCGATCTTCCGCGCCGGCGTGCACGCCGCGCTCAAGCACCTTGTCGACGAACTCGGCCCCGACGGCGTGACGGTGAATGCCGTCGCCCCGGCCACGGTCATCACCCCCACCTTTGCCAACTACCATAACCTCGATGCGCGGGTCGCTGCGATCCCGCTCAAGCGTCCCGGCAAGGGCGAGGAGCTCGGTGCGACGGTGGCGTTCCTGTCGTCTGAGCACGCGGGCTTCATCACCGGCGAGACGATCCAGTTCGATGGCGGCATGACCCGGGCGTTGCTGTGAGCGGGCTCGAGAACAGAACGGCTCTCATCACCGGCGGTGCAAGCGGCATCGGCGCCGCGAGCGCCGCCCTGATGAGCGCGCGCGGAGCCCGCGTCGTCGTCGCCGACCTCGGCGAAGGCGCGCCGCCCGAAGGCGGCCGCGCCGAGAGGCTCGACGTGACCGACGCCGAGGCCGTCACGGACCTGCTGGACAGGCTCGCAGCCGAAGGGTGGTTGCCGGACATCCTCGTGAACTCCGCGGGGATGCGTGAATTCGCCGACCCGCTGGAAATTGCCGAGGCTGACTGGCTGCGTATCCTCAACGTCAACCTCAACGGCACCTTCAACGTGGCGCAAGGCGTGGCCAGGAGACTGCGCGATACCGGCCGGTCCGGGGCGATCGTCAATGTTGCCTCGACCTCGGGGCTGCTCGCCTCGGAGGGGCGCGCGGCTTACGTCTCGGCCAAGCATGGCGTCGTGGGTCTGACCAAGCAGCTGTCGCTCGATCTCGGGCCGCTGGGCATCCGGGTGAACGCCGTGGCGCCCGGGGTGATCCGCACGCCGATGACCGAGATGTATTTCTCGGACCCCGACATGAGCGACCGGTTGCGCCGGGCCTATCCGCTCGGCCGTGCCGGCGCCCCCGAGGAAGTGGCCGAGGTCATCGCCTTTCTCGCGTCGGATCTGGCACGCTACGTGACGGGCGCGGTGGTGCCGGTCGACGGCGGCTACACCGCCGGGCGGCGGAAGTGACACAGGCGGTCAGGCTTGCCTTCAGCGCCGTGACACTGGCGCTGATCGCGCTTCAGGCGGTCGTGGAATGGACCGCCATTGAGGTCCTGCAATCGCCGGTGGCGCTGCTCGGCCTGGCGCTGGTGCCCTTTCTCGCGCTCGAGGCGGGGCTCGTGGGCTGGCTGTTCCTCGCGGTCGCCGCTGCGGTGACGCTGGGGCTGATGAGACAGACACCCGACTGGACCGATACCGTCCTGCGGGCGCTCCAGACTGCAGGATTTTACGCGGCGTTCTTCTGCTCGCTGTCGCTGCTGCGCAATGTCTCGCAATCCTCGCCCTCGATGGAACGGGCGGGCACCTATCTTGCCCGCCAGCCACCGGGACGGCGCTACATGGCGCTGACGGTCGGAGCGCATGTCTTCGCGCTGATCCTCAACTACGGGGCCATCCAGCTGCTGGGCGGGCTGTCGCTTGCCAGCGCGAAGACCGAGCCCGACGCCGAGATCCGCCGTATCCGCATCCGCCGCATGATGCTGGCGATCCAGCGCGGCTTCATCTCCTCCCTGCCATGGTCGCCACTGTCGTTTTCCGTGGCCATCGCGGTTTCGGTCATTCCGGGCACAAGCTGGGGGCAGCTGCTGCTGCCGGGGATCGTGACAGGCATTCTCTACTTCGGCACCGGCTGGGCGATGGACACGATCTTCAAGCCGAAGGTGTCGGGCGGACGCAAGGCGGTCCAGCTCGACCCCGGACGCTGGACGGCCCTGCTGCCGCTGGGGTTGCTGCTGCTCATCATGCTGGCCGCGATCCTGGCCGTGGAACTGGCGCTGCACATCCGTGTCATCGGCGTGGTGCTGGTCGTGATCCCGCTGATTTCGCTGATCTGGCTACGGATGCAGGGGCGTGAGGGCTTCGGTCAACGCCTGCGCGACTACGCCGTTGTCGAGATCAACTCCTACAAGCACGAGATCCTGCTGCTGATGTCGGCCGGCTATATCGGCATCACCGCCTCGGTTCTGGTGGGCCCCTGGATGCGGGCCGCGAACCTCGACCTTGCCTCGCTGCCCGCATGGGTGGTGCTGCTGACCATGCTCTGGGTCCTGCCGCTGATGGGGCAGATCGGCGCGAACCCGATCCTGTCGCTGTCGCTGATCGGACCGTTGCTGCCGGCGCCCGAAGCGATCGGCATCGCCCCCTCGGCGCTGGCGCTGTCGATGATCTGCGGCTGGATCCTGACCGGGATCACCTCGCCCTTCACGGCCACGACACTGCTGATCGCGCGTTTCGGCGGCATCAAGGCATGGCAGGTCGGCTGGGTGTGGAACCGGGGCTTCTTCTGCGCCGCCATGGCGCTGCTGTCGGCCTGGGTCCTGCTCTACGCCTACGTCCTCACCTGACTGGAAGAACGAAGAACGTCGCCCCTGCGGGAGGGGCGGCGTCCGATCGGCTTGGCCTGTCAGCTGCTGCGGGGTCAGTCGGCGAAGCTCAGGACCACGCGGCCGCGTGCCTTGTTGGCCTCGGCCATCTCGAAGGCTGCGCGGGCATCGGTGAACGCGAAGACGCCGTCAGGGGCGACACGCCCCTTGAGCGTTCCCTTCGCGATATGCTCGGCCACCGCTGCGACCATCTCGGGCCGCGCCATGCCGTCGAGCACCGAGACGTAGGTGCAGTTCAGGCGCGAGTCGGTGATGGGGTTGGACTTGCGAAGCGAGACAGCCGTGGCACCGGGCTTGACCAGATGCGCGACGTGATCGCCGATCAGTGCCCCGTCGATCAGGCCGTCGGCTTCTCCGAACTCCGCCTTGAAGGCCTCCGAGAGCCCCTCGCTTCGTGGCAGCACGACGTCGGCGCCGAGCGACCGGACCAGATCGGCATCCGCCTCCGCCGCGTTGGTGGCGACCTTGAGACCGGCCTGGTGCGCCAGTTGAAGCACGGAGCCGCCGAGCATGCCGGCACCGCCGGTGACGAGCAGCACCTGCCCGGCCTCGAGCGCGACCAACTCGAGCGAGAGCATCGCGGTCAGCGCGTTCATCGGCACGGTCGCCGCGGTCACCAGGTCGGTGCCCTCGGGCACTTCGGCCACCTGCCCCGCCGGCACGCAGACATACTCTGTGTGCGCGCCGCCCTCCGGGCGGCGCGGGTTGGTGACACCGATCACCGGAAGTCTGGCCGCCAGCTCCACGCCCTCGCCGCAGGCGTGAACATGGCCCGAGAATTCCATGCCCGCAATGTAGGGCGGCTGAAGCTCGGTCATCAACGCGGCCTGCTTGCCGTCGCGCATCAACAGATCGGTCGGATTGACCGGCGCGGCGGTCACCTTGACGACCACTTCGCCGGCACCGGGGACCGGGATGTCGCGGTCGATGACCTCGAGCACCGAGGAGTCCCCGAATTCGTTGAAGGCTACGCTTTTCATATGTCTCTCCTGCTGCCGGGTTGGCGTTTTGTCAGGTGTATGGGCCACGACGCGGCCGGACAACGCGCGGTGTCCGGCCATAGGCGCGCCCTTGGTGTCTCAGTGGAACGAGCGCCCGCCATCCACGGCGAGGGCGGCGCCGGTGACGTAGCTCGACGCCGGGCTGCTGAGCCAGAGGATCGACTCGGCGATCTCCGTCGGGTCGGCCGGCCGGCCGAGCGCGTAGTTTCCGCTGTTCTGCATGTAGGGCGCCCCCATCGGAGTATCGACAAGGCCGGGGCACACGCTGTTGACGCGGATCGCCGGCGCAAGCTCGGCGGCGAGCGACCGGCTGACGGCCACCACCGCGCCCTTCGATGCGGCATAGCTCGACAGGCCCGGCGCGTTCGGCAGCAGCCCCTGCGCCGACGCGATGTTGACCACGGTCGCGGCCTCGGCCTTCTGGAGATGCGGCAGGCAAGCCCGGATCACCAGGTAGGTGCCGTCGAGGTTCACGTCGATCTGCTTGCGCCACGCATCGACCGGCATGTCGAGCAGCTTGCCGGTGAGCATGATCCCGGCGGCGTTGACGACACCGTCGATGCCGCCCATGGCCTCGGCCACCTCGCCGACGGCGGTCTCGACCGAGCGCTCGTCGGTCACGTCGACGCCGGCGGACGCCCCGGAATTCTCTCCGAGCGTGGCCGCGGCCCCCGTGGCGTCCAGGTCGAGCAGCCCCACCGAGGCGCCCTCGGACATGAACAGCTCCGCAACGGCCTTTCCGATCCCAGAGGCTGCCCCGGTGATCACGATCTTCCGGCCCGCGAGCCGTTTTCCTTCGGTCATTTTTGCTCCTCCCGTCGTGCCCGGCTCAGCTGCCGAGCGATTTCTTCATCTGCTGGCGCATGAAAGTGGTCGATCCGGCGCTGTAGCCGCCGTCGATCGCGATCTCGGCGCCGGTAATGAAACTGCTCTCGTCGGACGAAAGGAAGAGCACCAGGTCGGCGCATTCCGTCGGCGTCCCCGCCCGTTCCATCGGAATGCTGGCGCGCAGCGACTGCGCCAATGCGGGCGAGGCGCTGGAAAACAGCGCGGTGCCCTCGATCTGGCCCGGGTGGATCGAGTTCACCCGGATGCCCCAGGGCGCGAATTCCACCGAGGCCGTCTTCGACAACCCGCGCAGCCCCCATTTGCTGGCCGTGTAGGCGGCGTCGTAGTGGGCCATCAGACCCGCCGCCGAGGACACGTTGACGATCGCGCCACCGCCGCTGTCCCGCATCAGCGGCGCGGCCAGCTTCATGCCCAGCATCGGTCCGGTCAGGTTGATCGCCATCGCCTTTTCCCAGGCACCGAGCGAGGTTTCCTCGATCGTCGTGCGGGGAACGATGCCCGCGTTGTTGACGAGGATGTTGAGCCCGCCAAAACGGTCTCGGGCGAGCGCGATGGCCGCCTGCCAGTCCGCCTCGCTTCCGGCGTCGTGGCGGCACCACGCGGCCTTCCCGCCCGCTTCGGTGATCGTGTCGACGACCTTCTGTCCGTTCGCTTCGTCGATGTCGGTCACGACGACCGAGGCGCCCTCGGCCGCGAACCGTCGCGCTTCTTCCGCGCCCTGCCCGTTCGCCGCGCCCGTGATCAGCGCGACCTTGCCTGCAAACCTGCTCATTGTGCTTTCCCTTCAGGCCGACTCGCGTTCCGCTGCGGCCATTTCTTCCTCGTAGGTGCGGATGATGCTCTCGCGCTTCTCCAGCCACCAGCCGATGCCGGGCTGCCAGTGCGCGTAGCTCCGGGCCGGATCGAGCTCGGTAAGCGCCATGTCCGGCCAGTTGGGGTTGTTCAGGCATTCGCGACCGATGGCGATGATGTCCGCCTGCCCGGCTTCGAGCGCATCCTCGGCCTGCTGCGGCTTGAAGATCAGGCCGACGCCGACGGTCGGCAGCCCCGAGCTCTCGCGCACCGCCTGGCTCAGCGGAAGCTGGAAGCCGGGGAAACGGGCGAGCCGGTTCATCGTCGCCGCACCACCGATGCCGCCTGATGAGCAGTCGATGGCGTCCACGCCGATCTCGCGCAGGCGTTGGCCGTAGATCACCGATTCCTCCAGCGTCCAGCCCTCGTCGACACCGTCGACCGCGCTGATCCGCACGAGCAGCGGCTTGTCCTCCGGGATCACCGCGCGCACGGCCGAGATCACCTCGAGCGGGAAGCGCATGCGGTTCTCCAGCTCACCGCCGTATGCATCGTTGCGGCGGTTTGCGATCGGCGACAGGAACTGGTTCAGCAGGTAGCCATGCGCCGAATGCACCTCGATGATGTCGAAGCCGGCGTCGACCGCGCGCTTCGCGGCGTCCACCCACATCTGAACGATGCGCGGCAGATCCTCGGCCGAAAGCTCGGCGGGCACCGGCTTGCCCTCGCCCACGGCCACCGGGCTGGGGCCGACTGCCTGCCAGGGGTGTTCGCCGCGCAGCTCGATGTCCTCTTCGGTCAGCGGCGCACCGCCGTGCCACGGCCGGCGCGCGCTGGACTTGCGGCCGGCGTGCTGAAGCTGGATCGCGGCGACCGATCCCTGCGCCTTGATGAACCCCGCGATGCGCCCCAGCGCCTCCGCCTGCTCGTCGGTCCAGATTCCGAGGTCGGCGTAGCTGTGGCGCCCCACCGGGTCGATGGAGGTCGCCTCGAGCATAACCATGCCGGCACCGCCCATGGCGAGCCGGCCGTAGTGTGCGAAATGCCAGTCCGTGGCAACGCCGTCTCCGGAGGTGCCATAGGTGCACATGGGCGAGACCATGACGCGGTTCGGCAGCGTGACGCCGCGGAGGCTCAGGGATTGGGCAAGCTTGGACATGTCTTCGGCCTTTCCTTTGGGTTCGGGCGCGCTCACGCGCAGGCGGGCGCGCGGGTCAGCACGCGCAGGATTTCGGTGGCGTCGCTCATCCCATCGAGGTCTTGGGCCATCTCCGCGACGCGGGTGACGGTAGCGGGATCGGGCGGCGTGTGGGCGACGGCGCAGCACTCGCGGAACTTCGCGATCACGCCATCCCAGCCAAGAGGTGCGTCGGCGTTTCCCGGCACGCGGGTGCCGGTGGCGGTAAAGCTGCGGCCGTCATCGAGAGTGATCTCGACCCGGCCCGGAGGCATCTCCATCGTCCAGTCGAGATCGGGGTCGGCGACCGGCTCGATCTTCCCTGCCAGCGCCCGGACGTCGGGGTCGCGCAGCCCGTCGGGGCTGAAATTCGCGACGCTCAGGCCGCCCCGCAGGATCGCCGCGGCGACCAGGAACGGCATGGCGAACTTGGCGTCCACCAGCGTCTCGGGGGCGCGACGCTTGTCCAGCGGCTCGCAGCCCAGCATGTGGAAATCCCCCACGAACAGGCGGATGCGCGCGATCTGCGCGGGCACCAGCGCGTTCTGCGCCATGATGTCGATGGCGGCCTTCATGTGGCTGTGCGACGTGCCGACCGCCGGCCAGCGCTTGTAAAGGGTGGCCGCCCCCATGAACTCGGCGCCGAGGCCGGCGAGTATTCCCTCGCGGTCGTGGCCGGCGAAATAGGTGGGGAGCACCCCGTTGTGCCCCTCGAACAGTGTCTCGAGGCCGCTTGCCCCCTGCTCGGCCAGCAGCGCGGCCAGCACTGCGCCCTTGGCTGAAAAGCCCGCGTAGACCGCGCGCAGGTCGCTGCCGGTGCCCGAGACCAGCTCCATCACCCCGGCCGAGGACTGGCTGGCGGCGGCAAACGCGGCCAGCATCTTCGCCTGGTCGAACCCCATCACCCGACCGCAGGCGGCGGTGGCACCGTAGATTGCCAGCACGGTCGAAAGGTTCCAGTCCTTCTTCCATGCCACGTTGCGGCGCAGCCGGGCAAAGATGTCCTGACCGATGGCAATGGCCGTGATCAGTGCGTCGCCGGATACGCCCCCCTGCCGCTCGGCCACGGCCAGCACGGCGGGCACGATGGAGGACGAGCAATGCTGACCCCACGGTGTCTGGTCATCGTAGTCCAGGCAATGCGCCAGCGCGCCGTTGTTCATCGCCGCCATCATCGCCGGGGCGCGACCGCCGAAGCCGAGCAACGTGCAATCGGGCTTGCCGCCATGCTCGGTCACGATGGCGTTCATGCCCCGCGCCGCCGGTTCCAGCCCGGATGCGGCCAGGCAGACACCGAGCGTGTCGAGCAGGCTCATCCGGGCCTTCTCGGCTGCAGCGTCCGGAATGGCGGCGCGGGGTGTGGTCACGGCGAACTCGGCGAGCGCCAGTGACAGGTCGCGGGGCTTGGTCATGTCATCTCCTCCGGGGGCATGCCCGGCGTGGCCGGTCCTCCGCATGCTCCCATGGCGCGTCCTGCGCGCCGGGAGAAAGCCTACCGGGCCGACGCTCCCCTGCAACGTGCCTGCCGCCTTGAGCCGCCATAGGGTCGGGGGCCGACAAGAGGGGGCGGCTCTGGACGCCATAGCCTGCGGCGATGCTCCGTCGCGGACGCTTTCTGAAATCCATCGTTGCGGCTTACGCTTTGGACGCGAGTGACGGCTGGCCCGTCCCGCCGCGGCACATTCGGCCCGCGCCCGACGTCGGAGGAGGACGAACGGCGAGACGGCCCGTGCGTGGCAGGACACCGGATCGAGTGGAGACGACCCCGCCTGCCATACCGCTTGCAAGGGGCTGTCCCATTACGGGGCGGCGATCAGGGAGGAGACGACAATGAACACCCTAAAGGGCCTGCTCATGGCAGGCGTGCTGGCGCTTCCCGGCGCGGCCATGGCCGAGACCTACCGCGCCTCGTCCTGGCTGCCGGACAACGAGTCCACTGTGGTGGTGATGCGCTGGTTCACCGACCAGCTGGAACAGAAGACCGACGGCGACATCACGTTCGAGGTGTTTTCCTCGGGTGCGCTGATGCCGCCGAAGTCGCATCTGACCGGCATCGGCGACGGCGTGGTGCAGCTGGGCTTCCACACCTCGGGCTACACGCCCTCGGACGTGCCGATCGCCAATGCGCTGGCGGGTTTCGGCTTCATCTCGTCCGACCCTGTGACCATCGGGGCGGCCTGGACCGATTTCGTCATGCACGACGACGCACAGAAGGAAGAATTCCTCGAGCACGGCGTGGTGCCCATGGGCGGCTTCTCGACGCCGACCTATCCGATCATCTGCAACACCAAGGAGCCGATCACCGAGCTGTCGCAGATGGAAGGGCTCAAGGTCCGCTCGCTCGGGCTGATCGGCAAGCTCGTCTCGGACCTCGGCGGCGTAGCGGTGAACATTCCCGCCCCCGAGATCTACCAGGCGCTGCAGACCGGTCAGATCGACTGCGCCGGCATCTTCCCGTCCTACCTGACGGTCGACAACAGCCTTGCCGAGGTCGCCAAGTTCAGCACCGACATGAAATGGACCGGCAGCTACAACTCGCCGCTCTTCCTCATCAACCGGGAGTTCTGGTCCGATCTCGACACCGAGGACCGCGCCACCGTCTTCGAACTGGCTGCCCGCGCGCAGGCGCGGCTGCAGATCCTCTACGAGGACCAGCAGCAGCTTTCCTTCGACCAGGCGGTTGCCGAACACGGCCATACCGTCGTTCAGCCCGGTGAAAGCATCCAGACCGCGGTTACCGAGTGGGTCGAGAACGGCGTCGGCGACATGGCCGGCGTCGCACGCGACACCTACGGCATCGAGGACCCCGAGGCGCTCTTTGCCCGCTTCCAGCCCTACGTCACCAAGTGGGAGGAGCTGATCGGCGGCATGGACGACAAGTTCGACGAGGATGCCCTCACGGCGATGCTTATGGACAACATCTACAACACGCTCGATCCGGCCGAATACGCCGTCGAGTGACCGAGATCCCCCGGGCCATCCCGGCCCGGGGGTGCAGACCAAGGAGACCAAAGTGAGCAAGCTTGCAGGACGCAGTTACATCGTCACCGGCGCCGGAAGCGGCATCGGTGCCGCCACCGTCGCCCGCCTGATCGAGGATGGCGCCAACGTGGTGGCCGTCGACCTGGATGCCGACGCGGCACAGAAGACGCTGGACGACCTCGGAGTCGACAAGGGCCGGGCGATTGCCGTCGGGGTCGACGTGTCGGACGAGTCGAAGGTCGACGAGATGACCGCGCAGGGGGTTGCCACCTTCGGCGGGCTCGACGGTGTCGTGAACTGCGCCGGCGTGCGCGGTGTCGGCAACATCCTCGACACCGAGCACGGTGTCTGGGACCTCAACATGGACGTGAACATCGAGGGCTCGTTCAACACCAGCCAGGCGTTCTGCCGCTACGCCCGCGAACACAACCGCCCCGGTTCGATCGTCAATATCTCGTCCCAGGCAGGTGTCGAGGCCGTTCCGAACCGCCTCGCCTATGTCACCTCGAAGCACGGCGTGGTGGGTCTGACGCGTGGCGTGGCCATCGAGATGGCGCAGCACGGCATCCGCTGCAACGGCATCGCGCCGGGCATGATCGCCACGGCGATGACAGCCGGCATGCGCGCCGATCCCGAGAATCTCGAGAAGATCCGCAAGGCCCATCCCATCGGCCGCGAGGGTCAGCCCGAGGAGATCGCCGCGGTGATTTCCTTCCTGCTCAGTGACGATGCGAGCTACGTCACCGGCATCATGATGCCCGTGGACGGCGGCATCACCGCAGGCGCCGCCTCGTTCTGAGGCCAGCCCTGCACCTGCCCCGGCCGCGCGGACGGCCGGGGCCCAATGCTATCCGGAGACATGCCATGAAGATGAAAGCCGCCGTGCTGCACGCGCAGGGGCTGCCGAAGCCCTATGCCGAAAGCACCCCCTACGTGATCGAAGAGGTGGACCTCGAAGGGCCCGGTCCCGGCGAGGTCCTGGTCGAGATCCGCTCGGCGGGCCTGTGCCATTCCGACCTGACCACGATGGCGGGTGAGCGTGCCCGGCCCCTGCCCTTTGTCGGTGGACACGAGGGCGCGGGCATCGTTCAGGAGGTGGGCGCCGGTGTCCAGCACCTGAAACCCGGCGACCACGTGGTGATGACCATCGGCGGAAGCTGCGGCGTGTGCCGGTTCTGTCTGAAGGGCAAGCCGCAACTCTGCGATGCGGCGACCCAGACCCGCGCCGAGGGGCGCTTGCCTAACGGTGCCATGAAGATGCGCCTGAACGGGGAACCGGTGAAGCATTACTTCGGCATCTCGGCCTTTGCGCAATACGCGGTGCTGACACCCGACTGCCTCGTGAAGATCGACAAGGCAGTGCCCTGGGACGTGGCCGCGATCTTCGGCTGCGCGGTGGCGACCGGGGTGGGCGCGGTGCTCAACACGGCGCAGGTCCGACCGGGCCAGCATGTGGCGGTCTTCGGGCTTGGCGGTGTCGGCCTCAGCGCGGTGATGGGCGCGAAGGCCTCGGGTGCCTCGCGCATCATCGGGATCGACCTGCTGGACTCCAAGTTCGACCTCGCCAGGGAACTCGGCTGCACCGACTGCCTGCGTGCAGACGATCCCGAGCTGGTGCAGAAGGTCATGGACCTGACCGGTGGTGGCGTAGATGTCGCGATCGAGGTGTCCGGCGCGATGCCGGCGCTGACCTCCGCGTGGTCCCTGACCGCCAAGACCGGCGAGGTGATCGTCGTCGGCCTCCCCAAGGGCGGGCAGACCTGGCCGCTCGATCCGACCGCCATGATCTTCACCGAGAAGACCATCCGCGGCTCGATCATGGGCGGCGGGATCGCGATGCGCGACATCCCTGTCTACGAGCGCATGTATCTCGACGGCGCGCTGCAGCTGAACCGCCTGAAGAGCGCGGAGTTCGGCTTCGACCAGATCAACGAGGGCTTCGACCGGCTGGACCGGGGCGAGGTCATCCGGCAGATCCTGCTGCCGCACGGCTGACCCCGCCGGCCCGGGGGCCTACCCCTGGGCCTGCCAGGCATCCTCAAGGAAGTCGCACATCACGTCGAGGACCGCGACCACCATCGCATCGCCGTCTGCGGTGCGGCACCCGGCGGCCTCGGCGGCAGCGATCCAGGCGGTTTCCCCATGGCCCGCCACCACGTCGCCCACGAACATTTCCGGGGTCAGCCTGGAGGTGTCGAGCGGCAACGGGTCTCCCTCTTCCATGCCCATCGGCGTGGCGTTGCTGATCACGTCGAAGCCGGTGGGGTCGTTGTCGGCCACGTAGACCTTTTCGCCCCACTTGTCCTTGAGCAGGCCCACGATCTTCTCCGACCGGCTGCCGTCGGTATCGCACACCCCGACCTCGGCGGCGCCCTGTTCGAGCATCGAGATGACGATGGCACTGCCTGCGCCACCGGCCCCCAGCACCAGAACCTTCGCGCCGTCGATGGTGGCGCCGTTGTCGATCTGCGCCTTCACGAAGGCATCGCCGTCGGTCGTGTGCCCGTGCCAGGACCCGTCCTTGTTGCGACGGATCGCGGCGACCACGCCGAGCATCCGCGAGGTCTCGGTCACCGTGGCGCAATACTGGAAACCGGTGACCTTGTGCGGCATCGTCAGGCTCAGCCCGTCGACGTTGCCCGTCGCGGCCAGCCCGTCGAGCACGGTCTTGAGCTGACCCTCGGGCACCTGCATCGGCAGCGAGATCATGTTCATCCCGCGCTTGGCCATGTGATGGCTCAGCCAGTCCGGCGAACGGGCGTAGATGATCGGATCGCCGAGCAGCGGATAGAGCCGCGTCCGGCCGTTGAGATTGATGGTCATGGTGTTTGCTCCCCTTCAATGACGGCCTGCAGGACGAAATCCGGCAGGGTGGTGGCGCGGCGGGCGGACATGTCGACCGCCAGCGTACAAAGCTCGAAGAGTGCCACCGGAGTTCCCCGGTGGTCGTGGATCAGGTGCGCGGTGACATAGGATTTTCCCTGCGCCCGGGTCAGTCGCGACGAGCCGCGCAGCAGGGTGCCCGGCGCGGTCGGGCCCAGGGCGAGGTAGCTCATCTCGACGAGCATCCTGCCGATACCGCTTTCCTGCGTGAAATCATGCGTATAGCCGATGGACATCGCGTGGTGGTGCGACGCCGCCGCGAGGCGCGCCACGCAGGGCTCGAAGGCCAGCGCGTCGCCGTCCATCTCGTCGGCCGCGACCGGGCCGAGCTCGACGATCACGTCGCGGGCCGGATCCGGACGCCAGGCGGCGGGCGGCGCAGCAAGGCCGCGCGGCAGCACCTGCGCCGCCACCGTTTCGGCCAGAGCGCCCAGCCCGGTGCCCGGCACGTCATCCAGTGCGGTTGCCGCTATGCGGCCTCCATGGGTGCGCATCACGTGGCCGGTCCTGTCCCCCGCGATCTCGCCCGAGCGAATCTCGAACGGGTCGGCCGCGTGCATTTCGCCGTGAAAGCGGATGTGGCGCTGCCGGACCGGCGCGGAGCTCCGTCCGCCGAGCGCGGCGCCCACCCCCGCGGCAATGTCGAAGGACCGGCAGTAGAACCGGGTGTTCCAGTGCCCGTTGAAGTCGCATTCCCAGGACTCGGCGCGCCCGTGCAGGGTCGCCGTGCCATGGGTCGTGCTCAGGTCACCATCCGCCAAAGCTCAGCCCTCCGTTCACGCTGATCGTCTGTCCCGTGACCTGACCGGACGCGGGCGAGGCAAGAAACGCCGCGACCTCTGCCACCTCCGATGCGGTCGGGGCTGCGCCCGAGGGGAACCGCCCCACCGCCTTTTCGAACAGCTTCCGGGTGAAGTCGTCCCCAGAGAAGATGCGGTCCCATGTCGGCGTGTCCGAGGTGATCGTCATCGCCACGGCGTTGACCCGGATTCGGTCGCGCGACAGCTCCCGCGCGAGCACTTTCGTTGCCAGCAGCACCCCGGCCGCCGCCGCGCCGACGATGCTTTCCCCCGGCGTGGGATGCCGCGCCGCGTCCGAGGTCAGAAGCACCACGCTGCCCGCGCCCCGGGCCTTCAGCGCGGGCAGCGCGAGGCGGACCGGCAGGATGCGCGGCAGGAAGCGGTCGAGCAGCCCCGGCCCGATGTCCTCGGGCGCGATCTCGGAGAACGGCCGGACACCGATGCGGCTTTCCGCACCGGCGCTGACCAGCATGTCGATGCCGCCGAAGCGGGTCTGCGCCGCGTCGATGACCTCCTGCAGGGCGGCCGGATCGGTCAGGTCACCGGCGGCGAAGTCGCAGTCGGCCCCGGTCGCGCGCAGGCCGGCGAGCGCCTCGGCGCCGCGCGCAGCCGAGCGCCCGTTGAGCATGACATGGGCGCCGCCCCGGGCGAGGCGCTCGGCCGTCCGGAGCCCCACGCCCGCGGTGCTGCCCAGCACCAGCGCCACCTTGCCGTGCAGGTCGCCGCTATCGTCCATGTGAAGTCCTCCCGTCTTTCCCGTCCGCGGAAAAGCCATGTTTCCGGCACGCCCGATAGACCTGCGCGGCCCCTGCCCCCGGCGCTATGGGCTTTGTCCTATGACCGGCATCGGGCGTGCCCTATGGAGGCCGCGCCTTGGGCAGAGTGGCGTTGACTGAATGACCATTCAGCGACGATGCTCCTCTCAAGGTGGAGGAGACATGACCCAGAATTCGTTTATCAAGAGCCGTTGGCAGAGGCTCGGCCTGACCGTTCAGGAGCAGATCGTGCTGGCACTGACAGCGCTTCTGCTGGTGTTCTTTTCGGTGATCCTCGACAATTTCCTGTCGACGGGGAACATGATCAACCTGCTGCGCAGCGTGGCCGTGCTGGGGATGCTCTCGCTCGGCATGTGCCTCGTGGTCATCGGGCGCGGCGTCGACCTCGCGATGGTGGCGACGCTTGTGGTGGGGGCCTCCTGGGCGCTTAGGATCACATCCCAGACCGATATTTCCTTTGGCTGGGCCTGGCTGATGGGCCTTGGCTTCGCGCTGGCCTCGGGGCTGGCGATCGGGGCGATCATCGCCTTTGCGGAGATTCCGGCGATCTTTACCACGCTGGCGATGGCCGCGGTGATCTTCGGTTTCGGCAACACCTACCTGTTCACCAACGACCTGCACCTCGCGCCGGCCGACAACACCTGGCTCGAGGCACTTGGCTACGGAGCGACCTTCGGCGTTCCGAATGTCATCTACTTCTTCGGAGCGATGGCGCTGGCGCTGCACCTGCTGCTGAAGAAGACCCGTTTCGGCCGCACCGTCTACGCCATCGGCGAGAACCCTGCGGCGGCACGGCTCGCGGGCCTGCCGGTACGCCCGGTCATCGTGGCGCAATACGTGATCAGCGCGCTCATCGCCTATCTCGCCGGGCTTGCCATCGTGGCGTCGAACTCGGGCATCAACATCCGCCTCTACAACTCGACGCTGGTCTACGAACTTCTGCTCGTCGTGGTGCTTGGCGGCATCGGCCTGTCGGGCGGCAAGGGCGGCGTGCGCAACGTGATCTTCGGGGTGCTGCTGGTCGGAACGCTGTTCACCGGCATGACCATCATGAACCTGACCTACACGCAGCAGAACCTCGTCAAGGGCCTGGTGCTTCTGGCGGCCCTGATCGCCGACACGCTCATCAACCCGCGCGACGAGCAGACCTCGCAGCAAGGCGACATCTGATCCGCGCCGGCCTCGCGGGGGGCGGGGCACCATGTTTCAAGGGAGGACATCATGAAGAAAACACTGATCGCAGCAGGTCTCGCACTCGCCGGCCTGGCCGCCTCGGCAACGGCGCAGGAGGGCGGCGTCGAGAACCCCTCGCGCAACGAGTATCGCAGCACCCTCGAGGGCAAGCGCGTGGTCTTCGTGCCGATGACGATGACCGCGGACGCCAACATCGCCTGGGCGACGGCCATCCGCAACCAGGCCGAGGATCTGGGGTATACCGTCGACATCCGCGACGCTGGCTTCAACACCGAGGTGGGCGCCCGGGCGCTGACCGCGGCCATTCCCGAGCAGCCCGACCTGATCGTGCTGCAGAACCCCGACGTGCAGTCCTATGCCCGGCTCATCAAGCAGGCCAATTCCCGCGGCATCAAGGTCGTGCAGCTCAACATGGAGTCGATGACGCCGTCGGATTACTACGTCGGGGCCGACTGGGTGGGCATCGGCTACCGCGCCGGCCAGGAGATCGCCAAGCGCTGCAAGCCGGGCGAAGGCCCGTCGAACAAGGTGCAGTTCGTCATGGGTGTGCCGACCTCGGCTCTCGACCTCTACATGATCAACGGCTTCAAGCAGGCGCTTGACGAGGTCGGCGGCATCGAGATCGTCTCGCAGCAGGCGGCGNCGTCGAACAAGGTGCAGTTCGTCATGGGTGTGCCGACCTCGGCTCTCGACCTCTACATGATCAACGGCTTCAAGCAGGCGCTTGACGAGGTCGGCGGCATCGAGATCGTCTCGCAGCAGGCGGCGGCCTACGACCCGACCAAGGCGCGGTCGATCACCGCATCGGTGCTTCAGCAGCACCCCGACCTCTGCGGCAGCTTCGGCGTCTGGGACAGCATGGACACCGGCACCGGTGCCGCGATCAAGGAAGCCGGCAAGGAAGATCAGGTGTTCGTGGTGACGTCCGGCGCTGGCGCGGCCACGGCCTGCGAGAAGATCCGCGAGGGCCTGTGGGACATGGAGATCGCCTGGGATGCACGGCTTCAGGGCACCGCACTGAACGTGGTGATCTCGGACGCGCTGCAGTCCGAGACCGAGGCGGGCGCCGAGACCCGGCGCTTCTTCACGCCGAACCGGATCATCACCCGCGAGAACATGACCGAGGGCTCCTGCTGGCAGCCCGAGGACATCCTCTGAGCCAGATGACCCTCCGGGCCCGGTGACGGGCCCGGATCGAGGACTGGCCGGCCGCAGGTGCCGGCGAGCAACCGTCCGGCGGGAGGATGCCGGACACCAGGGAGGACGATTGATGAACAGACTGATGACCGCGGCATGTGCCGCGCTCCTCGCGCTGCCCGCGATGGCGCAGGAAGGCGGGGTCGAGAACCCCTCGCGCAACGAGTATCGCGGCGAACTCGAAGGCAAGAAGGTGGTCTACGTTCCGATGAACATGACCTCCGACGCGACGCTGGCCTGGGCCCGGGCGATCGAGAACCAGGCCGAGGAGCTCGGCTACAGCGTCGAGACCCGCGATCCGGCCTACAACACCGAGGTGGGCGCCCGCGCGATCTCGGCGGCGATCTCGGAGCGGCCCGACCTGATCGTGCTGCAGAACCCCGACGTGCAATCCTACGCCCGGCTCATCAGGCAGGCGACGTCGCAGGGCATCAAGGTCGTGCAGCTGAACATGGAGTCGATGACGCCGTCCGACTACTACGTCGGCGCGGACTGGATCGGCATCGGCTACATCGCCGGGCGCGAGATCGCGAAACGCTGCAAGCCGGGCGAAGGCCCGTCGAACAAGGTGCAGTTCGTCATGGGTGTGCCGACGAGTGCGCTCGACATGTATCTCATCAACGGCTTCAAGCAGGCACTCGACGAGGTCGGCGGCATCGAGATCGTCTCGCAGCAGGCGGCGGCCTACGACCCGACCAAGGCGCGGTCGATCACCGCCTCGGTGCTGCAGCAGCACCCCGACCTCTGCGGCAGCTTCGGCGTCTGGGACAGCATGGACACCGGCACCGGCGCCGCGATCAAGGAAGCGGGCAAGTCCGACCAGGTCTTCGTGGTGACCTCCGGGGCCGGCGCCTCGACCGCCTGCGAGAAGATCCGCGAAGGCATCTGGGACATGGAAATCGCCTGGGACGCACGGCTTCAGGGCACCGCGCTCAACGTCGTGATCTCGGACGCGTTGCAGTCGCCGATGGAGGCGGGCGCCGAGACCCGTCGGTTCTTCACGCCGAACCGCATCATCACCCGCGAAAACATGACCGAAGGTTCCTGCTGGGAACCCGAAGACATCCTCTGACCGATTGAAGTAGTGATGGCGAACAGTCTTACCAAACTCCGTTACCGGCATGTCCCCGATCACCTTTTCGGCGAGGTGCTGTCCAAGCCGTGGATCGACAACGCGGTGCCCTTCATCGCGCTTATCGCGACCCTCGGCACCTTCATGGCGCTCCAGCCCTCGATGTTCTCGGCCTATGGGCTCGTGGACCTGTCGCGGCAGCTGGCCGAGTTCGGGCTGCTCGTCGTCGCTCTGACGGTCGTGATGATCTCGGGCGGGATCGACCTCGCGATCGGGTCGATCTTCGCCCTGTGCATCCTCACGATCATGACCTGCCTCAACGTGCTGGGCTGGCCACTCGGCACGTCGGTGCTGGCCACCGCCGGCGTCGGGGCCTTTTGCGGCGCCATCAACGGGGTGCTCATCGGCTTCCTGCGGCTGCGCGCCTTCCTGACCACGCTGGTCACCCTCATCATCTTCCGCTCGATCTACGAGCTGATCTTTCCCCAGCTGGGCACCGCCATCGTCATGGGCATGTCCGATAGCGCGATCTGGGACGCGCTGAGCTTCAACACGTTCCTCGGCCTGCCCTACGCCATCTGGATCGCCGGCATCATCATGCTGGGCGTGCACGTGGTGCTGTCGCGCTCGCGCTTCGGCTGGCAGCTTTCCGCGGTGGGCGGCGGGCGCCGCTCGGCCTTCAACGCCGGCATCAAGGTGCGCACCGTGGTGTTCCTGGCCTACGTGTCCTCGGGCGTGCTGACCGGTCTCGCGGCGGTGCTCTACGGGGCCCGGATGAACTCCGTCGGTTCCGACACCGGCGTCGGGCTCGAACTCGGCGTCGTCACGGCGGCGATCATGGGCGGCGTGACGCTCGGCGGCGGGCGCGGCTCGGTGTCGAAGGCCCTGATGGGCGCCATCGTCGTGCTGATCGTCCAGAACGGTCTGCTGCTGCGCGGCGTGCAGGGCCCGACCGCGGCGATGATCCTCGGCCTGATCCTGCTGCTTGCGGCCTTCCTCGACGTGCGCTGGGTCAAGAACCGCCACAAGCTGCTGCAGAGCTCCTACATCTCGCCCACCTGGTTCGAGCTGGGCAAGCGCCCCCAGGTCGGACCCGGTTCGCCCTTCGAGATCAACGACAAGCTCAAGGACGTCGAGGTCATCGGGCTGGGCGAGATCGAGGGTCCGGAAGACGTGGTCCTCGATGCCGACGGCAACCTCTACGCGGGCAACCGCTTCGGCGACGTCATCAAGTTCCACGGGCCGGATCACAAGACCTGGGAGGTCTACGCCCATACCGGCGGGCATTTCCTCGGCTGCAACTTTGACCGGCACGGCAACCTCATCGGCTGCGTGGGCGGCATGGGGCTCTACATGGTCACGCCTGAGCGCGAGGTCGTGAAACTGACCGACGAGACGCCGCGCAACCCGCTGTCGATCATCGACGACAGCCATCTGCGCCTGCCCGACGACATGGACATCGCCCCCGACGGGAGGATCTTCTTCTCGGAGGCGACGGTGCGCTACGGCATGGACAGCTGGGCGCAGGATGCCATCGAGAGCCGCGGCAACGGGCGCCTGATCTGCTACGACCCGAAGACGAAGACCACGAAGACCGTTCTGCGCAACCGCATCTTTCCGAACGGCATCGTCTGTCTCAAGGACGGGGAGTCGCTGCTCTTCAACGAGACCTGGGCCTGCCGCATCTCGCGCTACTACTACGACGGCCCCAAGAAGGGCACGGTCGAGCCGGTCTGCGAGAACCTGCCGGGATACCCCGACAACATCAACCGCGCGAGCGACGGCAACTACTGGGTCGCGCTCTTCGGGATGCGCACGCCGCTTCTCGACATGGCGATGACCGAACCGGCGTGGCGCCGCCGCATGACACTCCGGGTGTCGCCCGCCAACTACCTCTACGCCAACATCAACGTCGGCTGCGTCATCAAGATCAACGAGAAGGGCGAGGTGCTGGACACGATCTGGGACGCCGAGGGGCGCAACCACTCATCGATCACCTCGATGCGCGAACACAAGGGGTATCTCTACCTCGGTGGCGTGCACAACAACCGCATCGGCAAGTATCGCATCCCGGGGGCCGACCCCGACTGGACCGCGATGAAGGACTACTGGGGGAACGCGTGATGCTCGGCTTCGTACGCAACAGGATGGACGCCTTCTTCGGGCGCAACCAGTACAGCACCTCCGTCCCGTCGATGGACGGACCCTGGCACCCGAACGAGCTGCTCGAGACAGCCGAGGTCCGGTTCCGGCTCGAGGACCTCGACAATCTCTGTGCCGCGCCGGACGGGCTCTACTGCTCGTCGGGCAGCACGGTCTACCGCGTATCGGACACGGGCCCCCTGCCCGCCCACGAGATGAGCGCCCCCGTCACCTGCCTCGCGGCGGCGGCGGATGGCACGCTCGCGGTCGGGCTCGAGGGCAAGGGCATCGAACTGGTCGGCGGCAGCCACCACGGCAAGACCTTCGGCGAGCTCGCCTGCCCGACCGACGCGGTCTTCACCGACGCGACGACGCTGGTGGTGACCGTCGGATCCGACAGCCGGCTGCCGTCGGACTGGAAGCACGATCTTGTCGGCAAGGGGCGCTCGGGCAGTGTCTGGCGCATCGACGTGGTCTCGGGCAAGAGCGCGTGCCTCGCCTCGGGACTCGCCTGGCCCGCCGGTGTCGCGGTCAAGGAAGACGGCACGCTGGTGGTCAGCGAGGCATGGAAGTGCCGGCTGGTCACGATCCCGGCGGAGGGCGGCACGCCAACAGAGGCCCTTGCAGACCTGTCGGCCTATCCCTGCCGCATCCGGCGGATGGCATCGGGCGATTTCCTGCTGTCGCTCTTCGCTCCGCGCAACCAGCTGCTCGAGTTCATCCTTCAGGAGAACCGCTTCCGCAAACGCATGATGAACGAGATCGACCCCGAGCACTGGATGGCGCCGAGCCTGCGCAGCCGACAGTCCTTCCTCGAACCGCTTCAGGGTGGCGGCGTGATCCAGATGGGCATCCTCAAGCCCTGGTCGCCCGCCCGCAGCTACGGTCTCGTGGCGCATCTGAGCCCCGAGCTCGTTCCGGCCTTCTCGTGGCACAGCCGCGCCAACGGGCAGATGCACGGCACCACCTCGGTGGCGCAATGGAACGGCGCGCTGCTGGTCGGCGCGCGCGGCGGCGGCGCGGCGCTTGTCCTGCCCGCAGAGGAAGGAGACATGTTCGCATGACCGAATTCAGCGAGATCAAGGTGCCCGAGAACAAGGGCAAGGACCCGGTCCTTCTGGAAATCCGCAACGCGACCAAGGAGTTCAAGGGCGTTCCGGCCAACCGTGACGTCAGCCTGTCGATCGACCGTGGCCAGGTTCACGCGCTGCTGGGCGAGAACGGCGCAGGCAAGTCGACGTTGATGAAGGCGCTGGCAGGCGTGCACACCTACACCTCCGGCAAGATCATCCTCGACGGCGAGGAAATCGTGCTGCACTCGCCCGCCGACGCGCTCGATGCGGGCATCGCCATGGTGTTCCAGGAAACCAGCCTCGTGAACTCGATGACCGTGGCGCAGAACATCTACCTCGGGCAGGAAAAGCTGCTCAACCGGCTGCGCGGCTTCTACATCGAGGCGCAGCAGTTCCTGCTGTCGATGAACTTCCGCATCGATCCGCGCGCGGTCGTCAGCTCGCTCAACGCGGCGCAGCGACAGATGGTCGAGGTCGCCCGCGCGGTTCACCACAAGGCCAAGATCATCATCTTCGACGAGCCGACCGCGACGCTGACTCCCGAGGAGAAGCACCATTTCTTCGGCCTGCTCGAGCGGCTCAAGGCGCAGGGCACGGCGATCTTCTTCATCAGCCACGCGCTGGAAGAGGCGCTGGAATACGCCGACACGATCACTGTCCTGCGCGACGGCGAGCTCGTGGCGAACGGCCCCGCCGCGGATTTCACCCGCGAGAGCATCGTGAACGCCATGGTCGGCCGCAGTCTCAGCGAAGAACTCTACGGCGGCGAGCACGCGAAACCCGAGAACAACCGTCACGCCGGGCGCAAGCTCCTGAGCGTGTCGAACCTGTCGATGGGCGAGGCCGTGCGCAACACGTCGTTCACGCTCTACGAGGGCCAGGTGACCGGAATTTTCGGCCTGGTCGGTGCCGGTCGGACGGAAATGATGAAGGTCGTCGCCGGCGCCTTCAAGCGCAACATCTTCCACGGCGGCGAGATCAAGTTCGAAGGTCGCCCGGTGCGCTACCGGGTGCCGCGGCAGGCGGTCATGGACGGGATCGTCTACGTCACCGAGGATCGCAAGGCCGACGGCTTCTTCGACACGATGTCGATCGCCGAGAACATCTACCTCGGGGACCTGGCGATGGGCCGCAACCCCTTCACCGTCATGTCGATGTCCCGGATGCGCAAGCTCGCGGAGGAGTGGACGACGTCGCTCAACATCCGCGCCATCGACACCGGTGCGCAGGTCAACGAACTGTCGGGCGGCAACCAGCAGAAGGTGGTGATCGCCAAGAGCCTCGTGCAGAAGCCGCGCCTCGTGATCCTGGACGAGCCGACGCGCGGGGTCGACGTGGGCTCGATCGCCGAGATCCATGGTTTCATCAACCAGCTCGCCGACAGCGGCATCACCGTGGCGATGATCTCGAGCTACCTGCCCGAGATTCTCTCGGTCTCTGATCGCATCCTCGTCGCGCGGCAGGGTCAGATCGTCGAGGAGATGCGCGCCGCGGACGCCACCGAGGCCAAGATCATGTACGCCGCCGTCCACTAGGCGGCGACGTACACGGCGATACCCCCGGCGCGCTCTACTCCTCCGGGCGCCGGGGTCGGCCGCCGGAACGGCCCGCTCCCTCCGCGCGTCTTCTCCCTCGCGCGGGCTCTCCTCCGGAGAGCGGGCCCGACCGGCGGTTTTCCTTTTCGGGAGGTTCGGGCAGCGGGTGTGGCCCCCTCGAGCAACGCGTTCTACCGTTTCGGCTGCTGGCAAGGGCAGAGGTGGGGGCTCTGCCCCCGCCTGCGGCTCCCCCGCGGTATTTTCAAAGAGAAGAAGGGCCGGGCGTGGCGCGGTTGCCGCGGCGACGGGCCTGCAAGGCAGAGGCCTGGCGGCCGGGAGTCAGTGCAGCCCGAGGATGCGGAGCATGAAATCGGTCTGGGTGCGCGTGTAGCCTTCCAGCGTCGTGTGGCCATCGAACCGCCGGTATTTCAGGGCCCACATGTGGCCGAGCGAGACGATGTCGTAGGCCAGCACGAAGGTATCTGTCTCGATGCAATCCTCGCTGGCTACGACCGCGTCCAGCAGCCGCTGGAACAGCGCGGTGACCTCGGCCTCGACCTGGCCGAAGAGCTTGCGGTCCTCCCGGGTGAGGTGGAAGATCTGGTGGTAGATCACCGTGGTCTTCTCGTGGTGCCGGTCGAGGATCGCGTAGTAGGTCTCGATGGCGCGCCGCAGCATGTCGAGCGGCGCGAGCGGCTCGGTCTCGAGCACGAAGAGCTGGCTCTTGTAGTCCTCCACCGCACTGTAGAGGATCAGGATGAGGATATCGTCCTTCTTCTCGACGTACTGGTAGATGTTGCCCTGGCTGACGCCGAGGGCGCGGGCGATGTCGCCGATGGCGGTGCGGTGATAGCCGTCGGCGCGGAACAGGCGCGTCGCCGTCTCGACGATCTTCAGGCGGTTGTCCGCGACAAGGTCGTCGCGCCCCTTGGAGATCGAGGTCCGGATGCGCGCGACGCGCCGTTCGAGTTCTTCCATGCAGTGATCTCCCGTCCCGGAAACCATTTGTGCCACCGGCTGCGCTTTCGTCAACGCCCGCTCCTCCGTTGCAGGGTCACGCCGACGCGGCGTGAGACCCTTCGATCACTTCGACGCCGCGAATGGCGAAACGGCGCGCGAGCGCGGCCGCGTCGGTCCCGCTGCTGCCGGCCGCGTTGCCCTGGCGGGCCCTGTCGGCGATGCCGACCCAGATGACCGCGAAGCGGAAGAGAGAGAACGCCTTGTGGAAGGTCAGCAGCGGCGCGCTGTCCGGCATCTTATCCATGTAGCGGGCGACGAAGGTCTCCTCGTCCGGAAGGCCCTCGGCGGCGAGGTCGAGGCCAAGAATGCCGCCGTATTCCTCGGGCGCGGTGTGCCAGGCCATGCAGCAGTAGCCGAGGTCCGCCAGCGGATGGCCGAGGGTCGACAGCTCCCAGTCGAGGATCGCGACCACGCGCGGCTCGGTCGGATGGAACAGCACGTTGCCCATGCGGTAGTCGCCATGCGCGAGGCTCACCGCGCCGTCGTCTTCCGGCAGGTTGTCCTTGAGCCAGGCGAGCAGGCGGTCGAGTTCGGGGATGTCGCCGGTCTCGCTGGCCTCCCACTGGCGGCCCCAGCGACCGATCTGCCGTTCGAAGTAGTTGCCCGGCTTGCCGAAGTCGCCGAGCCCCACCGCGTCGGGCCGCACCTGGTGCATCTGTGCCATGGCATCGGCGAGCGCCATCCAGAGCGCTTGGCGCTCCGAGGGGTCGGCATCCTGCAAAGCCCCATCGGCGAAGACCCGGCCCTCGACCCGCTCCATCAGGTAGAAGGGTGTGCCGAGCAGTGCCGCATCCTCGTGATAGAGCACCGGCTTCGGCACCGGGACACCGGTCGGGTGCAGCGCGTCGAGGACCCGGTACTCGCGGTCGACCGCGTGGGCACCGCGCAGGATCGGACCGTTGGGCTGCTTGCGCAGCACCATGTCGCGCGAACCGTGGGTCACGAAGTAGGTCGGGTTCGACTGCCCGCCCGAGATCCGGTCGAGCGCGAAGCTGTCCTGCGGGCCGAAGCGGTCGTCGAGGAACCGGCGCAGCGCCCCGGCGTCGAAATCGATGTCGCCACTCATGCGCCCACGTCCCATTTCCAGAAGTCGCGGCCTTCCTTCTCGACGTTGCGGTGAAGGACCATCTTGTGAACCTCGTCGGCGCCGTCCACGAGACGCGCCTGCCGGGCGTAACGGTAGATCCATTCCAGCGGCGCGTCCTTGGAGTAGCCGCGGGCGCCGTTGATCTGGATGGCGGTGTCGGCGGCCTTGTGCAGCACGTTGGCGACATGGACCTTGGCCATCGACACTTCCTTGCGGGCGAAGCTGCCCTGGTCGAGCGCCCAGGCGGCCTTCATCACCAGCATGCGACCGATCTCGATCTGCATCGCGATGTCGCCCATCATCATCTGCACGCTCTCGCGCTTCGACAGCCGCTCGCCGAAGGCAAAACGGTTGTGGGCGTATTCGCTCGCGATCTCGACGCAGCGCTTCGACAGGCCCAGCCAGCGCATGCAGTGCGTCAGGCGCGCGGGTCCAAGGCGGATCTGCGTGAGCTTCAGCCCGTCGCCCTCGTTCATCAGCAGGTTCTCGGCGGGGATTTCCATGTCTTCGTAGACCACCTCGCAGTGACCGCCGTGTTCCTCGGGGCCCATGATCGGGATGCGGCGCTCGATCCGGAAACCGGGCGTGTCCTTCTTGTGCAGAAAGGCCGAGAGCCCCTTGCGCGGATCGTCCGAGGTGCGCGCGATGAGGATGAAGTGCTCGGACTCCTCTGCCCCGGTGATGAACCACTTGCGGCCGCGCACGACGTACTTGTCGCCGTCCTTCTTCGCGGTGGTCAGCATCATGCCGCCCGGGTCCGAGCCCGAGCCCGGCGCCGGTTCGGTCATCACGAAGGCCGACTGCACGTCACCGCGCACGATGGGCTGCAGCCACTCTTCCTTCTGCTTTTCCGTGCCGACCTTCTCGAGCACCTGCATGTTGCCGTCATCGGGCGCCGCGGCGTTGAAGACGACCGGGCCGAAGATCGAACGGTTCATCTCCTCGTAGCAGACGGCCATGCCCTGGATGCCGAGTTCCTGCCCGCCGGTCTCTTCTTTCAGCTGGAGGCACCACAGGCCCTGCGCTTTCGCCTTGGCCCGCATCTCGTTCAGCACGTCCTTGCGGATGTTCTCGTGCGGGTCGTAGTTCGCGCGGTCCGCCTCGAGTGGCAGAAGCTCGTCCTCGACGAAGCGCGCGATGCGGGCGCGGTAGTCCTCGATCTTCGGGGATATGGTGAAGTCCATGGGTCTTTGTCCTTAAAGCGAGGAAACGAGATGGCCGCCGTCGACGGCGATCTCGGAGCCGGTCATGAAGCTGCCGGCGTCCGAGGCGAGCAGCAGCAGCGGTCCGTCGAGTTCCGACATCTGCCCGAGGCGCCGCTGCGGCACGCGCTTGATGAGCGCCTGTCCCGCGTCGGAGGCGAAGAAGTCGCGGTTGAGGTCGGTCTCGATGTAGCCGGGACACAGCGCGTTGACCCGGATGCCGTGCCGCGCCCACTCCAGAGCGAGGCTCTTCGACATCTGCACGACGCCCGCCTTGGCGGTGGCATAGGCGGCCAGGTTGCCTGCCACCCGCAGCCCTAGGATCGAGGCGATGTTGACGATGCTGCCACCCTTGCCGGCAGCGGTCAACGCACGCGCCGCGGCTTGCGCGACCCGGAAGACGCCGGTCAGGTCGGTGTCGATCACGCGGCCCCAGTCCTCTTCCGAGGTCTTCAGGGCCGGCCCGTCGACGGTCACGCCGGCGTTGTTGATGACGATGTCGTAGGCTTCGGCGCCAAAGGCCGCGGCAACGCTCTCGTGGTCGGTCACGTCGAGCGAGACGGCATGGGCCTTTCCGCCCGCGCCCTCGATCTCGGCCACGGCGGCCTCGAGCTTTTCCTTGCGCCGCGCGGCGAGGGTCACCTCAGCGCCCGCCGCCGCGAGGATCTTCGCGAAGTGGAGGCCAAGGCCACCGGACGCCCCGGTGACGATGGCACGCTTGCCGGTCAGGTCGGTCATGGGCGCCTCCTCAGTAGGATTTCGGAAGCTCGAGCACGCGCTCGGCGATGAAGGACATGATCATCTCGCGGGTCACCGGCGCGATGCGCGGCAGCACGACTTCGCGGAAATACCGCTCGACATGGTATTCCTTGGCGTAGCCGAAGCCGCCATGGGTGCGGACCGCCCGGTCGCAGGCATCGAAGGCGGCATCGGCCGCGAGGAACTTCGCCGCGTTCGCCTCGGCGCCGCAGGGCTCGCCCGCATCGTAGAGCTTTGCCGCCTGCCAGACCATGAGGTCCGCGGCCTCAAGCGCCATCCAGCTTTGCGCCAGCGGGTGCTGGATCGACTGGTTCTTGCCGATGGGCCGGCCGAAGACCACGCGCTCGTTGGCGTATTCTGCCGCCTTCTGCAGCGCCCGGCGACCGACACCGATGGCCTCGGCGGCCACCAGGATGCGTTCGGGGTTGAGGCTGTCGAGCAGCAGCTTGAAGCCCTTGCCCTCTTCTCCGATGCGGTCCTCCTCGGGGATGACCAGCCCGTCGATGAAGATCGAGTTCGAGTTCACCGCGTTGCGACCCATCTTGTCGATCGGGGTGATGTTGATCTTGTCGCGGTCGACGTCGGTGTAGAACAGCGTCATGCCGTCGGTCGGCTTCTTGCAGTCCTCGATGGGCGTGGTGCGGGTCAGCAGCAGGATCTTGTCGGCGTTCTGCGCCGTCGAGGTCCAGACCTTCTGGCCATGCACGATGTAGTTGCTGCCCTGCTTCACCGCGCGGGTCGAGATATGGGTGGTATCGAGCCCGGCGTCGGGCTCGGTCACGCCGAAGCATGCCTTGTGCGTGCCCTCGACCAGCGGCGGGATCATCCGGTCCTTCTGCTCCTTGGTACCGTGTTTCACCATGGCATGCGGACCGAAGAGGTTGATGTGGATCGTCGAACAGGCCGAGATCGCGCCGGCGGAATTGCCGATGGTCTGCATCAGCAGCGCCGCGTCGGTCACGCCGAGGTTCGCGCCGCCGTATTCCTCGGGCATGGTGATGCCCAGCCAGCCGGCCTCGGCCATGGCCGCGTGGAATTCGTGCGGGAACTCGTGCTTGTTCTCTTTCTCGAGCCAGAACTCGTCGTCGAACTTCTCGCAGATGCGCTTCACGTTGTCGACGATCTGGCGGCGTTCGTCGGTCACCTCGATGCCGATGGGCAGGTCACGGGTCTTCATGGGTCTCTCCTCCCGAAGGGGCCGGCGCACGCGGCGCGGCCATCAGTTTCTTGCGAACATGCCGGCGCGGAACAGCTTGCCCGGCAGCTTGTGATTGACGATTTCCTCGGCCATCTGCGCCACGTCCAGCAGCGCGGGAATGTCTATGCCGGTCTCGATTCCGAGCCGCTCGCAGAGCAGCGCCAGCTCTTCGGTGGCGATGTTGCCGGCCGCCGACCTGTTGCCCGCGAAGGGGCACCCGCCGAGCCCGCCCACCGAGGCGTCGAACCGCGACACCCCCAGCTCGAGCCCCGCCATGGCGTTGGCGATGCCGAGCCCGCGGGTGTCGTGCAGGTGCAGCGCGACGGGGTAGTCGGGCCAGCGCGTGCGCACCGCCTCGACCAGCGCACGCACCTGCATCGGGTCGGCGGCACCGATGGTGTCGCACAGGTAGATGCAGCTCGGCGGTGTTCCCGCCTCTTCGCAGACGCCGACGAGATCCTCGGCCCGCTGCATCGCCTTGGCGACCGGGATGTCACCCTCGTAATTGCAGCCGAACGCGGTGAAGAGATACACCGGCCCCGAGCCGAGGCCGTGCTCGGTGTAGAGGGCGCGCAGCTTGCGCTGGCCCTCGATCTGCTTCTCGGGCGTCGAGTTGTTGTTGCGCGCAAGGAAGGTGTCCGAGGCGCTGCCCGAGGTCAGGGCCGGCAGGCTCAGCCCGCTGTCGACCGCCTGCAGGAAGCCCTTGGCGTTGAGCCACATGCAGCCGTAGGTTACGCCCTCGCGCTTGCGGATCCCCTCTGCGATCTGCGCCACGTCGGCCATCTGCGGAACGACCTTGGGATTGACGAAGGAGGCGCAGTCGATCTCGGGCACGCCGGTCTCGGCCAGCGCCTCGATGAGGCGGATCTTCTCCGAGGTCGGAATATCGGCCGGCTCGGACTGGAACCCCTCCCGGGCGCCCTCCTCGACGATGTAGACGCGTTTCGGAAGCTCGCTCATGTCATTTCCCCGTCCAGACCGGCGTGCGCTTCTCGGCGAAAGCGGCCATGCCTTCCTTGGCGTCCTCGGTGAGCGGCAGAAGGCCGACCTGCGCCTCCATGAAGGCGATGGCCTGGTCGGTCGTCATCCCCGCCATCGAGTTGAGCGCATGCTTGCCGCGCCGGATTGCCGTGGGCGACTTGTCGGCCACGCGGGAGATCAGCCAGTCGGTCTTTTCGTCCAGCTCTTCGGGCGCGGCCACGTAGTTCACCAGCCCCCAATCCATGGCCTCCTGGGCCGAGATGAATTCGCCGGTGTAGCACATCTCGGCGAAGCGGCGCGGCGGAACGGTGGCTTGGAGAAGCGCGGCCACCTGCATCGGGAAGACGCCGACCTTGACCTCGGGCAGGCCGAACTTGGCCGTCCGCGACGCAACCGCCATGTCGCAGAGCGCCAGGAGGCCCATGCCACCCGCGAGGCAATGTCCATTGATCCGGCCGACCACCGGAACGGTGGTGCGGCGCGCGGCCCGCAGCAGGTTCGCGTAGGCTGTCATCGGGTTGGCGTAGTCGAAGCCGAAGGTGCCCGCCTTGGGATTGAGGTCCGCGCCCGAGCAGAACGCCTTTTCACCGGTCCCGGTGAGCAGGATCACCCGCACCTCGGGGTTGCGCGAGGCCTCCTCGAGCGCCGTGGTCAGCTCGAGGATCAGATCCTCGTTCAGCGCATTGCGCCGTTCGGGCCGGTTCAGCGACAGCTTGAGCACGCCCCCCGAGGTTTCCGAAAGCAGGATCTCAGAAGTTGACATCGTGTCCCCCTTTCAGCGACAGCATCTCGCGGGCCTCGTCGGGCGTGGCGACCTCCATGCCGAGGTCCTCGACCATCTTCTTGGCAAAGGCGACCTGGGCCGCGTTGCTGGTGGCGAGCTTGCCCCGTCCGAGCCAGAGCGAGTCCTCGAGCCCGACACGCACGTTGCCGCCGAGCATCACCGACTGTGCCGCGATCTGCATCTGCTTGGCGCCTGCCCCCAGCACAGACCACTGGTAGTCGTCGCCGAACAGCCGGTCGGCGGTGCGCTTCATGTGCAGGATGTCCTCGGGATGCTGGCCGATGCCGCCGAGGATGCCGAACACGCTCTGGATGAAGAACGGCGGCTTGATGAGCCCGCGGTCGATGAAATGCCTGCAGGTGTAGAGATGGCCGATGTCGTAGCACTCGATCTCGAACCGGGTGCCGTTGTCGGCGCATTTCGTCAGGATCTTCTCGATGTCCTTGAAGGTGTTCCTGAAGATCCGGTCGTCGGACGTGCGCAGGTACTCCTCTTCCCAGTCATGCTCGAACTCCTTGAAGCGGTTCAGCATCGGGTAGAGGCCGAAATTCATCGAGCCCATGTTGAGGCTGGCCACCTCGGGCGCATAATGCAGCGCCGGTGCGAGTCGTTCCTCGGTGGTCATGGTGGTCGAGCCGCCGGTCGTGATGTTCAGAACGGCGCCGGTCTGCTGCTTGATGACCGGAAGGATGTTGGCATAGGCGTCGACCGACTGGTCGGGCACGCCGGTTTCCGGGTTGCGGGCATGCAGGTGGATGATGGCGGCGCCGGCCTCGGCCGCCTCGACCGCGGCGCTGCTGATCTCCTGCGGGGTGACCGGCAGGTGCGGCGACATCGAGGGCGTGTGGATCGACCCGGTGACGGCGCAGGTGATGATGACCTTGCGGGGTTTCTTGCTCATGTCTTTCCTCCCGTCCGCGCCTCAGCGCAGGTTTTCCGCTTCGGCGAGCAGCGCGTCCCGGTCATCGGGATGCGCGATGTTGGCGAGAGCCACGGCCCGCTCGTAGACGGTCTTGTTGCGCAGGTTCGCCGTGCCGTGCTCGGTGACCACGGTCTCGACGAAGGTTCGCGACAGCGAGACCACGTTGGCGTCGAGCCGGTTGACGATGCGCGCCTTGCCCTTGTTCGTCTGCGACCGCAGGCCGAGCAGGAAGGCCCCGCCCTCCACCTGCCCGCCGACCGCGAAGTCGATCAGCCCGCCCATCGAGCCCGCCTGCTTGCCACCGATGGTCTCGGCGTTGACCTGGCCGAGCAGGTCGATCTCGAGCGCCGAGTTGACCGAGTAGACGGTCTTGCGCGCGACGAAATCCTCGGGACGGTGCGTGGTCATGGCGCTGGCCATGGCGATGTCGGGGTTGTTGTCGACCCAGCGGTAAAGCTCGGCGGTGCCGAAGATGTCGCCGGCGTGAGCCTTGGGGCTTTCGGACGTGGCGCACCCCGCCTTGATCAGCTCCATGGTCGGATCGGTGAAGGTGTTGATGAAGCGCAGGTCCTTCGCCCCGCGCGCCATCAGCGCGTTGGCGGCAGCGAGCGGAATGCCCCCGACCCCGAGGCTGATCGAGGCGCCGTCGGGGATCATGCCAGCGATGGCGGTGCCGATGGTCTCGTCGATGGTGTCGAGGGGGCGGTTCGGATATTCGGCCAGCGGCTCTGCCTGCTCGACGAGGACGTCGATTTCCGAGCCATGGATGCGGCTGTCGCCCAGGGTGCGCGGCATCTCGGGATTGACCTGCGCGATCAGGACCTTCGCACTGTGCACGATGCCCTTCACCACGGTGCAGTTCAGGCCCATGCTGTAATAGCCGTCCTCGTCGGGCGGCGACACCTGGATCAGGCCGACGTCAAAGGGCGTCTCGAGCAGGTAGCGCGCGGTCTGCGACCAGGTCAGCGGCAGGTAGTCGGCCTTGACGTCGGCGGCGGTCTTGCGCAGCAGCGTGCCCGGAAGGAACCACGTCTTGAAGTGGATGTTCTCGGCGCAGGGCATCTGCAGGAACTTGTAGCCCGACAGCAGCATGCCGCTCGTGACGGTCAGATCCTTCAGGCCCTCGGCCCGGTTCCAGAGCGCGGAGGTCAGTGCGCAGGGCTCGGCGCTCAGGTGCGGGAATACCACGGACATGCCGCTTTCGATGCGGGTCACGGCCTCTTCGGCGGTGGTGGTGACGGGGGTCTTGGTCATCGTCTCTTTCCTTCGTGCCGGCGTCAGGCCGCAGGCGCCTGGGCGATCACCCCGGCCTCGATCAGCTTGTCGACCTTGGCCTCGGGCAGCACGGTAAGCGCCACCTCGCGCGAGTTCTGGCCGATCTCGGGGGCGCCGACGGTGTTCGCCGGACGCTCTCCCTCGAAGCGCATGGGGGCGCGCAGCAGGCGCAGCCCGTCCTCGCGGGGCGGCTCGTACATGTCGAGCCACTCCATCTGCTCGTGCTCGGTCAGCTCGTCTGGGGTCACGACGGGCGCATAGGGCACGTCGTTCGCGATCAGCCGCCGTTCCCATTCGTCGCGGTCGTGTTTGAGGAACGCCTCCTCGACCATGGGCCGCAGCTCGAAGTAGTGGGTACGGCGGTCGTCGTAGGTCGCGAAGCGCGGATCCTCGAGAAGATCGGTGCGTTCGATGGCTGTCATCATGCCCTTGAAGAACTTGGGCGAGGACGACATGTGCACGGCGATCGCCTGCCCGTCCGCGGTCTTGAGCGCGAAGCTCTGCGCCGAGGGGTGCCGGGACTCGCGGTGCGGGGTCTCGCCGGTCTCGAAATACTGGGTCATGGCGTCGACGGTGATCGTCGTCATCGCTTCCAGCAGCGAGGTGCGCACCTCGGTGCCGCTGCCCTGCTTGAAGCGCCCGACAAGCCCGGTGACGATGCCGATCACCGACACGAGCGCCGTCGTGAGGTCACCGATGCAGGTGCCGGCAAGCCGGGTGTTGTCCTTGTCCGACATGATCGACAGGAAGCCGCTCATGCTCAGGCCGATGGTGTCATAGGCCGCGCGGTCACGCCACGGGCCGCCGTCGCCGAAGCCCGAGACCGAGGAATAGACCAGTTCGGGATTGATCGCCCGCAGGTCGTCGGGCCCGAGCCCGAGCGCCGCCATCTTGCCCGGCCGGGTGTTCTCGATGAGCACGTCGAAGCTCGGCACCAGCGCCTTGATGAGCGCGATGCCCTCCGGGGTCTTGAGATCGACCGCGAGGCTCTTCTTGCCCGCGTTCATCTGGTTGAAATAGGCGTTCCGGGCGCCCTCTCCCCGGCGGAAGGGGTCGCCGCCGCGCGGGGATTCAACCTTGACCACCTCGGCGCCGAGCGATGCGAGAATCGTGCCGCAGTAGGGGCCGGCGACGAAGGCGCCGAAGTCGAGCACGCGGATTCCGTCGAGGGGTCTGCTCATGTGCCGGTCTCCTCTTTGGGCAGGAAATAAGGCAGCGCGAAGTCGTCATCGAAGGAGATGACCTTGCACTCGAGGGCCATGCCGACCTCGAGATCGACTTTCACGCCCTCGGGGATGCCGCTTACCAGCCGGACGCCCTCTTCGAGGTCCACCAGCGTGATGATGTAAGGCACCTTGGGGTCCAGCATCGGGTGCACCGGGTGGCGCGCCACGGCGAAACTGTTGAGCGTCGCGCGACCAGAGGCGGGCTTCCAGCCGGTGTTGAAGGACCGGCATTTCGGGCAGATCGGCGACGGCGGATGATGCGCCGAGCCGCAGTCGTTGCAGCAGTTGAGATGCAAGGTCCCGCCCGCAAGGTACTTGTAGTACGGCTCGGCCAGGTATTCGTCGGAAGGTCTGATGACAGTCATGCGCGCCCCAACACCATTGAACTTGCCCCGCGAAGGGTGACGAAGGCGGTTTCCGCGCCCTCTTTCTGGTTGTGCGACTCTCCGCGCAGTTGCCGAACCCCTTCGGCGATCACGTTGAGCCCGTGGAAGTAGCCCTCGGACAGAAGGCCGCCGTGGGTGTTCACCGGCAGTGCCCCGTCCGGACCCATGCCGCCGGAGGTCAGGAAGTCATGCGCCCCGCCCCGCTCGATGAAGCCGAAATCCTCAAGTGCTAGCGGCACCATCATCGAGGTCGCGTCATACATCATCGCCACGTCGATCTCGGAAGCCGAGACGCCGGCGCGGCTGAACAGGTGCTCGGGCGCGCCCTCGGGCGCGAGGCTCCAGGTCCGGTCGGCGTAGAGATACATCGGCACCGAGCCGGGCATGATGTACTGCCCCGCGGCGAGCACATCGACGGCCTTGCCCGAGAGTTCCCGCGCCTTCTCGCGGCTGACGATGACCATGGCCATCGCGCCGTCGGTCTCGAGGCAGTAGTCGTAGATCCGCAGTGGCTCGGTGATGACCCGGCCCGCGCGGTAGTCGTCGAGGCTCAGCGTCTTGTCCTTCAGAAGTGCGCGCGGGTTGCGGTTGGCATAGGCGCGCTGTGTCACCGCGACGTTGCCCAGCATGTCGGTGAACTGATCGTCGGAAAGGCCGTAGCGGCTCTTGTAGCTCTGTGCGTAAAGGGCGTGGTGCTGGCCCGGGACCAACAGGCCGAAGGGCGCGGAGTAGATGTCGCCCGGCGGCTCCGGTTGCCGGCTGACGAGCCAGTCGCCATCCTGAGACAGCACCCGCTCGCCCCGTCCGAAGCGCACGCCGGAGCGGGCGTTGAGCGCGCGGTAGAACACCACCACGTTCGCCAGCCCCGCCTCGATCGCGGCCGAAGCCTGCGCCACCGCGCCGCAGCAGTTGACGCCGCCAAACTCGGTCTCGCCGTAGTAGGTGAGTTTCGGCAGGCCGAGCGCGTTGACGATGGCCGCCTCGGTGGTGTTCTCCCAGGTGTAGCGCACCAGCCCGTCGATATCGTTGACCTCGAGCCCTGCATCCTCGAGCGCCCCGAGAATGGCCTCGAGCGCCAGCTTGAGCTCGCTGCGGCCGGAATTCTTCGAGAACTCGGTCTGACCGAGTCCGACAATGCTTGTCTTCATGTTAGCTTCCCTTGGCACCTGACGTGAGGCGCCTGTCCTCCTGTCGCTCCTCACGACTTGCCCTGAACGCTACTGACTGACTGTTCAGTGGTCAAACCCGGCGGATGTTTCCGCGGCCTATGCCTCCCATAGGTTCGGGTCGGAAATGGCCCGCAGCCGATTGACGATCCGGCACCGGGGCTTTCTGCTGACGCGGCGCTCAGTGCGCCTGCCCACGAGGGCGATACAGGCAATCCAAGGGAGGAAACCGACATGCGAGGCGTTGTCTTCACGGGGAACAGCACACTCGAAGTGATGAACTTCGACGACCCCAAACCTGGCCCGGGCCAGGCGGTGGTGCGCATGAAGGCATCGGGCATGTGCGGCAGCGACCTGCACTATTACCGGGCCGAGAGCATGGCCAAGCTGATGGCGCAGATGGGGCTCAAGACCTTTGCCGATCGCGGCCTTCCCGACGACACGCCGATCATCGCCGGCCACGAGCCCTGCGGTGTCATCGAGGAGATCGGCCCCGGCATCGACCCCAAGGTGCTCAAGCCCGGCGACCGTGTCATCGTGTTCCACTACGAGGGCTGCAACTTCTGCGAACACTGCCGTTCGGGCTGGACGCAGATGTGCGAGAACGGCGTCGAGCCCCACGGTGTCGCCAAGCATGGCGGTCACGCGGAATTCCAGCTCGTGCCGGCCTCCACGCTGGTCAAGATGCCCGACGACCTGAGCTTCGTCGGCGGCGCCGCCGTGGCCTGCGGCACCGGCACCGCCTACTACGCGCTGGTGCGCATGGGTCTGAGCGCCCGCGATCAGCTCGTGGTGTTCGGGCTCGGTCCGGTCGGGCTCTCGGCGGTCCAGCTGGCGGCGGCCATGGGTGTCGAGGTGATCGGCGTCGACATCGACCCCGGGCGCGTCGAGCAGGCCAAGGCCTTCGGCGCCGCGCATGTCATCAACGGCAAGACGCACGATCCGGTGGAAGAGGTCAAGAAACTGACCCGCGGCAAGGGCGCCACCTGCGCCATCGACTGCGCGGGCGGCGAGATCCCCAAGCAGCAGGCCGTGCGCTGCACCGCACCCTGGGGCCGCATCGCGCTGGTCGCTATCGGGGGGAACCTCAACGTGGTCGGCTGGAACGACATGATCGTCGGCCAGCGCACGGTGATCGGGTCCTGGACCTTCTCGATCAACGGAATGAAGGATTGCGCCGAGTTCATCGCCTCGCACGGGGTCGAGGTCGACAAGGTGTTCTCGGATCAATGGGACATCGAGGATGCCGACAAGGCCTACAAGATGTTCGACAAGCAGACCGGCGGCAAGGGCGTCTTCGTGTTCTGAGATCGTCCGGGGCATGGTCCGGCCCACCCGGCCTGCCCCGCCGCGCGCGCCGTCCTGTCCGGCGCGCGCAACCTCTCCTACAGGCCGGGCACGTCGATCCGGTAGATCCGTGCCGCGTTCCGTCCGAAGAGATCGCGGCGCTCGTCCTCGGAGAAGGCCCGCGTCAGGTACTTGTAGGCGTTCCAGGTCGGAACGAAGCCCCCGGCCCGGCCATCGGGCGGGAAATTGCTCTCCATCATGCAGCGCTCCACGCCGAAGACCTCGATCCCGGTCTCGACGAAGGGCCGCCAGTGGCCCGCCATGTCTTCCCAGGTGGTCTCGGCCTCGTTCTCGTGCAGACCGAAGCCCGATTGCGGCATCCCCAGTCCGCCGATCTTGCACATGACATTCGGCCGCTCGGCCAGCGCGCGCAGGTCGCGCTGCCACCGCGAAAAGGCCTCGGCCCGCTCGGTCGGGCTCATGTCGACGCCGACGAAATTGCCGATGTGGCCCAGCACGAACGTGAGGTCCGGATGCGCGTCCGCATGTTCCGCAAGGCGCGGCATCGACATGTCGTAGATCGCGGCGTCGAAGATCAGGCCGCGCTCGGACAGGGCGCGTAAGCCCTCGGGCAGCGCGGGATGATCGAGCAGTCCTCGGCGCGGCTTGAACGACAGGATGAACTGGAACGGCCGCTCATCGGGATAATCGAGCGTCGCCAGCCGCACGGCCCGGAAGCGGTCCGGCGCGGTCTGCATGCAGCGATCAAGCAGCTCGCCGATCCTTGCGCCCTCGGTCAGGTCGGCATGCCCGATGATCCCTGCCGCCACGTGGCAGCGCCCGAGCGCCCCCGAGGCGCACATCGCCGCCACGCCGTTGGCGAATTCGACCTCTCCCAACGGGCGCATGTGCTCGGGCCCGTCGGTGCGGGCAAAGGTCTTGGCTTCGCAGTAGATGGAGCCGACCACGTTGTGCCCCGCCTGCGCATCGGCGAGGTAGTCGTCCAGCAGGTAGGGGTGCCCGGGCACGTTCATCAGGTGCATGTGGGAATCGAGGATCGGCAGCTCCGGGTCGAGAATAGGCTCCGACCGGCCTTCGAGGCGTTTCGTCATGACCATGCCTCGCCGATATATTGTGCCTCTGTGACCGGCTCGAGCCAGTCGCTCGAAACGCCGTCCTCGGCTTCGACGATGGCGATGTGCGACATGCCCACATCCGGCGCGGCGCCGTGCCAGTGCTTCTCGCCGGGCGCGAACCAGACCACGTCGCCGGGGCCGACGTCGCGGACGGGGCCGCCCCAGCTGCCGACGCGCCCCGCGCCCGACGTGATGACGAGCATCTGCCCCACCGGGTGCGTGTGCCAGACCGTGCGGGCGCCCGCGTCAAACGTGACCGAGCCGCCCATCATCCGCGAAGGCGCCGGGGCCGTGAACAGCGGGTCGCGCCGCGCGTGACCGGTGAAATTTTCGGCAGGCCCGATGCTCGAGGCCCGTGAGCCGTTGGGGCTGATCTCCATTTACGTGTCTCCTCCGTGGGTTGGCGCCAGTCTAGAAGTGCGTCGCGCACCCCGGAAGCGCGCGGCCCCGGGCATGCGTTCCGCCTTTGCCCGCCAAAGGCTGCGGGTTTGCATCGCACTTTTGCGCCTCACAGGACCGTGCGGGGTGTTAGCCTGTTGTTCAAGCGATCTTCCCGGCGGGGCCCGTTCCCTGCCATCCCGCGCTGCCGCCGGCAGCCCGGTCGTCATGCCTGCCAAAGGAGGAGTGGTGCTCATGAACGAGATCAATCCCGATATTTCGCCAGCCCGCAACGGCTATGTCGGAACCCGCCCGGTGCGTCCCGACGGCGTTCCGAAGGTCACCGGCGCCGCCCGCTACGGTGCGGACTATGCGCCGCCCGGAATGATCGTCGGCAAGGTGCTGCGCTCGCCGCACGCTCACGCGCGGATCCGCTCGATCGACACCAGCAAGGCCGAGGCGCTGCCCGGCGTCCATGCGGTGGTCACAGGTGCGGATTTCCCCGACTTCCCCGACGCCTTCGCCGGCCCGGAGCGGATCGAGAAGAACATGTTCCACGAGTCCTCGAACGTGATGGCGCGGGGCAAGGTGTTCTACCACGGACACGCGCTCGCCGCTGTCGCCGCGCGCGACGACGCCACCGCCAAGGCCGCCCTGAAGCTGATCGAGGTCGACTACGAGGTTCTGCCCCACGTCATCACCATCGACGAGGCCATCGCGCCGGGCGCGCCGCAGGTCCATGACGGCATGATCACCCGCAACGTCACGCCGGCGCCGACCACGCCCTCGAACATCACCCGCCGCTGGGAGGACAGCATCGGCGACATCGAGGCCGGCTTCGCCGAGGCCGACGAGGTGGTCGAGCTCAACTTCGACAGCGTGCCCGTTCACCAGGGCTACATCGAGCCGCACGCCTGCGTCGCGGAATATGAGGAGGACGGCAGTTCTCAGCTCTGGGTCTCGAGCCAGGGTCATTTCACCATGCGTGACCTGACCGCCAAGATGACAGGCATGTCGCCGGGCGACATCAAGGCGACCCCGGCCGAGATCGGCGGCGGCTTCGGCGGCAAGACGAAGGTCTACCTCGAGCCGGTCGCGATGATGCTCTCGAAGAAGTCGGGCCTGCCGGTCAAGATGACCATGACCCGCGAAGAGGTCTTTCGCGCGACCGGGCCCGCCTCCGACAGCAAGATCCGCGTGAAGGTCGGTGCCAAGCGTGACGGCACCATCACCGCTGGCGAGATCGAGCTCTACTACAACTCCGGCGCCTACCCCGGTGCGCCCTTCATCAACGGCTGTCTCTGCGCCTTCGGGCAGTACGACATCGCCAACCAGCATGCCGTGGGCTACGACGTGCTGTCCAACCGTGCGATGACCGCGGCTTACCGTGCGCCCGGCTCGACGCAGGCCTGTTTCGCGGTCGAGGGCGTGCTTGACGTCATCGCCCGCAAGATCGACATGGATCCGATCGACCTGCGCCTGAAGAATGCGATCGTCGAGGGCACCAGGCAGCTTGGCGACCGCACGGTGAGCCACAACGGCTTCCGCGAGATCCTGGAGGCGCTGAAGGCGCACCCGGACTACGAGAAACCGCTCGGGCCGAACCAGGGCCGCGGCGTGGCGGCGGGCTACTGGCACAACATGTCGGGCCATTCCGGCGCGACCTGCCTGGTCAACAGCGACGGCATCGTCACCGTGGCCAACTCGAGCCCCGACATCGGCGGCAGCCGCGCCTCGATGGCGATGATGGCCGCCGACACCTTCGGCATTGCCTACGACGATGTCCGGTCCGAGATCCACGATACCGCCTCGGTGCCCTATGGCGACCTCACCGGCGGCAGCCGCGTGACCTTCGCCACCGGCAAGGCCATCGTCGGTGCCTGCTCCGAGGTCATCGAGCAGCTCAAGACGCGTGCTGCCGAGATCTGGGGCGTGGACCCCGACGCGGTCGACTGGGTCGATGGCGCGGCGCATCCCTCGTCGACGAACGTCGGCAAGTTCGAGCCGCTCACGCTCAAGGAACTCGCCGCCGACGCCAGCGCCACGGGCGGCCACTTCGGGGCCTCCTACGGCAAGACGATGTCGGGCCATGCCCCCGGTCTCTCGGCGATGTTCTGCGATGTCGAGGTCGACCCCGACACCGGCGCCACGAAGATCCTGAACTTCGTCAGTTGCCAGGACGCGGGCCGTGCCATCCACCCCGCCTATGTCGAGGGCCAGATGCAGGGCGCCTGCGTGCAGGGCATCGGCTGGGCCCTGAACGAGGGCTATGTCTACGGCAAGGACGGCGTTCTGCAGAACTCGGGCTGGCTCGACTACCGGATGCCGGTGGCCTCCGACCTGCCGATGTTGCAGTCGGTGATCGTCGAGGTTCCCAACCCCTACCATCCCTTCGGCGTGAAGGGCGTGGCCGAGGCCAGCATGGTCTCGGCGCTGGGTTGCGTCGCCAACGCCGTCAGCCGGGCCACGAAGCGGCGCATGACATCGCTTCCGATGAACCCGCAGACCGTGCTCAAGGCCATCGACACCCGCGGCGAAGAGCTCTGACCCGCTCCATGAACGGGGCGCTTTGAGGAGGGCGCCCCGTTCATCACGCAACGGGCTGGAGGAGGAGCCGACCCCGTGACCGATCTTACCCGCAACCTGTCGCAAGGCAGGATCGTTACCCTTGTGGCCATCGCGCTTCTGGTGGTTTTCGCCGCCACGCTTCCCGGCTTCGCCACTGCCGACAACATCCTGTCGCTGCTGCAGTCCGTGTCGATCATCGGCATTCTCGGGCTGGGCCTGTCCATCACGATCATCGGGCGCGGAATCGACCTGTCGATCATCGCGGTGGCCGTGATGCCGGTGGCCTGGGCCTTCGTGATGATCGGCGACGGCACACCGGTGCCTGTCGCGGTCGGGCTCGCCATCGCGACCGCCGCGCTGGTCGGTCTGCTGAACGGCTGGCTCATCGCCTACGTCGAGGTCCCCGCGATCTTCACGACGCTGGCGACCGGCATCGTTACCTTCGGCCTGATCCAGTATTTCGCGGTCAGCAACGACCTCATCCCCATTCCCGAGGCGATGACAGGCCTTGCCGCCCTCGTGCGCGGCACGACCTTCGGTGTTCCGAACGCGGTGCTGGCCTTCCTGGCCGTGGCCGCCGTCGTGGCGCTGTTCCTGCGTCTGCTCGTGCAGGGGCGCTTCGTCTACGCCATCGGCGACAACCCGATGGCCGCGCGGATCACCGGCATCGCGGTGCGCCCCAGCATCCTGCTGCAATACGTGCTGTCGGCGCTCATCGCGCTGCTGGCCGGCTTCTTCCTGGCGACCACCGTCGACGGGGCGAACACCCGGATCTTCCAGTCGACCATGGTCTACGACGTGATCCTCGTCGTGGTGCTCGGGGGTGTCGGGCTTGCCGGTGGCAAGGGCGGCGTCGCCAACGTCCTGGTCGGCACCGCGGTGATCGGCATTCTCGGCAACGGGCTGACCATCATGAACGTCGACTTCTACACGCAGAACCTGGTCAAGGCGTCGATCCTGCTGGTGGCGATCGTCATAGACAGCCTGCTCAACCCCCGCGACGAGCAGACCGCCCAGCAGGGCGACATCTAGACCAGTGGAAAAGACCCCCGCATGAGACTTGAGGAGGATATCATGCAATTCAAAGGCGCCCTGACAGCCGCGCTCATCGCGGCCCTGCCGGCCACCGCCATCGCGCAGGACCGCATCGGCGACGGCAAGCCATGGCAAGACTACTACGCTGCGATGGAGGGCAAGACGGTTGCCTTCGTGCCCATGGCGCTGAGCTTCGATCTCGCGCAACTCTACGACGGTGCGATGCGCAGCTACGCCGAGGAGATGGGCTTCGAGTATCTCGTGCGCGATCCCAACTGGAGCGTCGAGGGAGCGGTCCAGGTGGCCGAGCAGTTCGTCTCGGAAAAGCCCGACATCATGGTCATCCATCCGCTCGACGACAAGGCCTTCATGCGGGTCGTGCGCAAGGCGCAGAAAGAGGGCATCTACGTCATCTTCATGAACCTGAGGTCGGGCGCCGGCACCGATTTCATGGGCGGTGACGCCTTCATCGGTCCAGACTTCGACGCCTTCGGCCGTAAGAAGGCGGCGCTCGCCGCCGAGTTCTGCGCCGACAGCGAAGAGAAGAAGGTCATCATCGTGCAGGCCTCGGCCACCAACTCGGTCGGCATCACCGAGACGAACGGCACCCTTGCCGAGTTCAAGGAGAACCACCCCGACATCGAGGTCGTCGCCATGCAATCGGCCGAGGCGGATCCGGCCAAGGCCAAGGCCATCGTGTCCACCGCGCTCAAGCAGAACCCCGGTGTCTGCGCGGTGATCGACCAGTGGGAAGGTCAGGCCATCGGCATTCCGCCCGCGCTGGAAGAGGCCGGCCTGAAGGATCAGGTCAAGGTCATCACCTCGGGCGGCGGAAGCCGCACGAACGCGTGCAACAACGTCGAGAACGGCAATTACGCCGCATACATCAGCTACAACGCCGGGCACCAGAGCTACATGCTCAAGGGGCTGATCGCGGAGGTCCTGCAGAAGCAGCCCGAACCCGGCTCCGAGCAGTTCTCGATCTACAACGACTTCGTGACCATCACGGCGGACAACATGTCGCCCAACGCCTGCTGGGATCTCGACTTCTACACCCGCCCGTTGAACTGACCGCGACGGCCCCCGGCAAACCCCGGGGGCCTGCCTGACCGATCCGGAGAGCCTCAATGGCCGATACCAGTACCGACGCGGGGCTTGCTCCGCGCCGCAGGCCCGGCCTTACCACGCGCCTGCGCTACCGTCTCATTCCCGACCACCTGCTGGGCGAGATCCTCGCCAAGCCGTGGATCGACACCGCCATCCCGGCGATCATCCTGGCGATCACCATCGCGGTCTTCGCGGCGCTGACGCCGGACTTCTACAGCGCCAGCAACCTCGGCAACCTCGGCCGCGTGCTGGGCGAATACCTGATCATCGCGCTGGGACAGGCGGTGGTGATCCTGGCCGGCGGCATCGACCTGTCGATCGGCTCGATCTTCGCGCTGTGCAATTTCGTCGGCATCTTCCTCGTCTTCACCGCCAAGCTGCACGTGCTGCTGGCACTGCCGCTGGTGATCGCGATCGGCGGGCTGATCGGGGCGTTCAACGGCTACCTCATCGGCTACCTGCGGCTGCGGGCATTCCTGACCACGCTGGTGACGCTTATCATCGTGCGTTCGATCACCGACATCCTCGTGGTGCGCTACGGCTCGAGCCTCATCACCGATTTCGACATCAACGGCATCGACCTCTTCGACTGGTTCGCGGACGGCAGCGTGTTCGGCCTGGCCTCATCCGCGCTGGTGGCGCTCGGACTGGCGGTGATCTTCCACGTGGTGCTGAGCCGCACCCGCTTCGGCTGGCATGTCGCCGCGGTGGGCGGTTCGCGCCGCTCGGCCTTCAATGCCGGGATCAAGGTGCGCCGGACGGTCTTTCTCACCTACGTGATCTCGGGCGCGACGACCGGGGCGGCGGCGTTCTTCTACGTCACCCGCCTGTCGGCGACCGGCTCGAGCACCGGTGTCGGGCTTGAGATGATCATCATCACCAGCGTGATCCTCGGCGGCATCAGCCTCGGCGGCGGCCGCGGCTCCATCCTCAAGGCGGTGCTGGGCACGCTCGTCGTGGTCATCATCACCTTCAGCCTGCTGCGGTTGGGCCTGGCCTCGGGCGGAAGCTCGGTGGTGTTGGGTGCGATCCTGCTGCTGGCGGTGGTCATCGACATCCGCTGGAACAAGAACCGCCACAAGCTGCTCAACCGCACCTATGCCTCGCCGACGCTGCTCGAGATGCCGCCGATGCCCGACATCGCCGAGGGCTCGTCTTCCCCCTATGCGCGACGCAACCGGCTGGACGACGTCGAGGTGATCGGCAAGGGCGTTCTCGACGGTCCGGAAGACATCATCATCGACGACGAGGGCAACCTTTTCGCCGGCACGAGAAAGGGCGAGATCTATCGCTTCTTCGGACCTGATTTCAAGGAGTTCGAGGTCTTTGCTCACACCGGCGGACGGCCCTTCGGCATCACCGTGGACCGTGACGGCTCGATCCTCTGCTGCGTTGCCGGTGCAGGGCTCTACCGCATCACCAAGGACCGCGAGATCATCGCGCTTTCGACCCAGACGCAGCGCTCGCTGACCTCGATCAAGGATGACAGCCGGGTGCGCATGGCCGACGATCTCGACGTCGCGCCGGACGGGCGGATCTTCTACACCGATCCCATCGGCCGCTACGATGCCTCGGAATGGCTTTCGGATGCGCTCGAGGGGCGCGGCACCGGACGACTGCTGTGCTTCGATCCCGCCGACGGCTCGACGAAAACCCTGCAAAAGGGGCTGCTCTTCGCCAACGGCGTCTGCCTCACCCACGACGGGCAGGCGATGCTCGTCGCCGAGACCTGGGGCGCGAAGATCGGCAAGTACTGGATCGCCGGACCGAAGAAGGGCACCTGGGAGCCGTTCATCACCGATCTGCCGGGCTACCCCGACAACATCAACCGCGCGTCGGACGGCACCTATTGGGTGGCGCTGGTCGGCATGCGCTCGAAGGCGTTCGACCTGGCCCTCGAGATGCCGGGGTTCCGCAAGCGCATGATCCGTCGGGTGGCGCCGGACAACTGGCTGTTCCCGAACACCGGCACCGGCTGCATCCTGAAGTTCGACGAGCAGGGCAACACCATCGAGAGCTACTGGGACCGCCCCGACGGCGCTTGGCCGCAGATCACCTCGATGTGCGAGCACAAGGGCCGGCTGTTCCTCGGTGGGGTCATCAACGACAGGGTTGGCGTGTTGACGCTCGAGACCGCCGACCCCGACTGGACGCAATACGAGTCTTACTGGGGAGGCAAGGCATGATTTCGATGGTCAAGGACAGCTACGACCGGTTCCGCGGCTCGGGGGCTCATGCACTGACGGTGCCGCCGCTCGACGGTGCCTTCCGGGCCAATTCGTCGCTCGACGCGGCGCCCGTGGTGCTGCGCTGCCACGACGCGGACAACGTGGTGCTGCGCAACGGCGCGCTGCACTTCTCCAGCGGGGGCACGGTCCTGCGGATGGAAGCCGACGGCTCGGTCGACCGGGTGCTGTCCGGCGTGGGCGAGATCACGGCGATGGCTGCCGGCCCCGGCGGACAGCTGGCCATCGCCCACGAGGGCGGTGCCGTCACCATCGTGTCGGACACCGGCAAGCGCGAGATCGCCCCGGTCCAGCCGGGCAGCGACGTCACCGCGCTGTGTTTCCTGCGGGACGGCGGGCTGGCGGCGGCGATCGGCGCCGAGGGCCTGCGCTTTCGCGACTGGCGACGCGATCTGATGCTGCGGGGCCGGACCGGCTCGGTCTGGCGACTGCCCGAAGGCGGCGACCCGGAGTGCATGTCGCGGCGTCTCGCCTATCCCATCGGTCTGCTTGAAGAAGAGAGCGGCGCGCTGCTCGTATCGCTCGCGTGGGATCACGCGGTTGCCCGTCTCGAAAAGGGACGACGTCCGCAGACGGTGCTCGGGCACCTGCCCGCCTACCCTGCCCGGCTCGCGCCGGCCGCCGGTGGCGGCTACTGGCTGAGCTTCCTGTCGGTGCGCAATCAGCTGGTTGAGTTCGCACTTGGAGAGCGCCGCTACGTCGAGCGGATGCTGGCCGAGATCGAGCCCGAATACTGGCTTGCCCCCGCGCTGTCGCCACCGGACAGTCCTCTCGCCCCGATGCAGGCCGGGGCCGAGCGCCACCATGGCGAGATGAAACCCTGGGCGCCATCGCTCAGCTACGGGCTGATCGCACGGATCGGGCCCGATCACCTGCCGCGGATGTCGCTTCACAGTCGTGCGGATGGCAACCGGCACGGGCTGACCAGCCTCGCCGCAGACGGCGACACCGTCTTTGCAAGCAGCCGCGGCGCGGGTGGCATCATCCGCATCGAGACGGAGGGCGCGACGTGAACATGACCCGAAGCGAGGCCATGACCGAGCAGCTCAACCGCCCCCCCGCCGAGACCGTCCTGGAAATGCGCGGGGTCACGAAGAGCTACCACGGTGCGATCGCGGTCAACGAGGTCGATTTCACCCTTCGGCGAGGCGAGGTGCACGCGCTGCTCGGCGAGAACGGCGCCGGCAAGTCCACCCTCACGAAGATGATGAGCGGCGTCACCGCGCCGACCTCGGGCGAGGTGCTGCTCGACGGCGCGCCCTATTCCGCAGAGACCCCCGCCGAGGCACGCGAGCATGGCGTGGTCATGGTGTTCCAGGAAACCAGCCTCGTGAACTCGATGACGGTGGCACAGAACCTCTATCTGGGCGACGAGAAGGCGTTCAACCGGTTGCGGCCGCTGTATATTTCCGCGCAGGTCTTTCTCAGCTCGCTGAATTTCGAGGTGGATCCATGGGCGCTTGCCGGCACCCTCGGGGCCGCCAAGAAGCAGATGGTGGAGATCGCGCGGGCCGTTCACCACGAGGCCCGCATCATCATCTTCGACGAGCCCACGACCGCGCTCACGCCGGAGGAGAAGGAACATTTCTTCGCGCTCGTGCGGCGTCTGAAGGCGAAGGGCGTCTCCATCATCTTCATCTCGCATGCGCTTGAAGAGGCGCTGGAGATCGCCGACCGCATCACCATCCTGCGCGACGGCAGCCACGTCATCACCGACGACACCCATGCCTTCGACCGCGAGAGCATCGTGCGCCACATGGTGGGACGCGACCTGTCGGCACAGATCTACTCGGGCGGCACCCGCACGCCGCGCCCGCGCGGGCCGCTACGTCTGAGCGTCGAGAACCTGTCGATGGGCAAGGCCGTCCGAAACAACAGCTTCTCGGTCTTTGCCGGCCAGGTCACCGGGCTCTTCGGGCTGATCGGCTCGGGCCGGACCGAGACCGCAAAGATCGTGTCGGGTGTGCTCAAGCGCAACACCTTCCATGGCGGCACGGTCCGTCTTGACGGCAAGGCTGTGCGCTACCGGGTGCCGCGTCAGGCGATGAAGGACGGGGTGCTCTACGTCACCGAGGACCGCAAGGTCGAGGGCTTCTTCGAGACCATGTCGATCCGCGACAACCTCGTGATGGGACGCCTGGCGCAGCGCGGCGGACCACTGGTGCTGAACAGCGCCGAGGCGCGCGCGCTCTATGATGACTGGAAGAAACGTCTGAACATCAAGGCCCTGTCCGACGAATCCAAGGTTGTCGAACTTTCGGGCGGCAACCAGCAGAAGGTCGTGATCGCCAAGAGCCTCGTGCAGGAGCCGCGGCTCATCATCTTCGATGAGCCGACACGCGGGGTCGACGTGGGCGCCATTGCCGAGATTCACGAGATGATCAACGGGCTCGCCGAAGCCGGTCTCGCGGTGGTGGTGATCTCTTCCTACCTGCCCGAGGTGCGCAGCCTGTCGGACCGCATCCTCGTGATGCGCACCGGCCGTGTCGTGGCCGAGTTCGACCCGGATGCATCGGAGGACGAGATCATGTTCGCCTCGGTCCACTAGGGTCCGACATGATGCCAAGGCAAACGCCTATGAGGGGCAAAGGTCGTGGCGGCCCGGGCTTCGTTGACAGCCCGAACCGGCAGACCGTAGCCTGATTTTCGAGGGATATCCGGGAGGAGAAACGGACCGGCCGCGTCGCCTGAGCAGCGCGCCGACAATCCCCGAAACCATCACTGAAGGGGTCCCTGCGGGGCCCGCTCACGAGCCTGTCGCCACCTCGGCAACGGGCCCGATATCGACGTGTCGAAAGGGGAGATCCACATGGAAGACGACGACGGCCACGGCAAGCTGCACCTGCTGCACATCCTGTTCGGGTTGCCACTGCTGCTGATGATGGCGCACGTCTGCCTCGACGTTCTGCTGCGCCAGGTCTTCGGGATCATCCTGCCCGGCACGCTCGAGATCGTATCGTTCCACTACATGGTGATCGCCGTTTTCCTGCCGCTGGCGCTGGTCGAGCTCTGGCGCAAGTCGGTGGCGGTCGACATCGTCTACCTGATGCTGCCGCGACGGGCGCAGCTGGTGCTCATCGCGCTGGTGCTGGCAACCACTGCGGCGGTCTACCTCGGTCTTGCCTGGCGCACCTGGGGCGACGCCATGGGCGCGATGCGGCGCGGAGATTTCCTGATGGGGGGGCGCCTCGAGGTGCCGACCTGGCAGTCGCGCTTCGCACTGCCGCTGGGCTTCGGCTCGGCCGGGCTGGTCGCACTGTGGCAGCTCTGGGGCGTGCTCTCCGGACGTGACCGCGACAGCTGGACCCAGCAGGGCGCCAACACCAGCGCGGAGGTCGAATGAATGGACAAGGTTGATATCGGTCTTCTGAGCCTCGTCGCCACGCTGGTGCTGCTGGCCCTTCGCCTGCCCATCGGCATCGCTCTGGCGCTGGTCTCCTTCGTGGGCATCGCCGCGATCACCTCTGTCGGAGCGGCCTGGGGCATCGTCAGCACCATCCCCTACAGCTTCGTCGCGACGTGGGAGTTCAGCGCCGTCCCGATGTTCCTGCTGATGGGCTATCTCGCCGCGCGCACCGACATGACCGGCGGCCTGTTCCAGGCCATGCGCATCCTGCTGGCCCGGGTGCCGGGCAGCCTTGCCTCGGCGTCCGTGGGCGCGAGCGCCCTCTTCGCCGCGGCGTCCGGCTCGTCGCTGGCAACCTCGGCGGCGCTGTCGAAGATCGCCGTGCCCGAGATGCTGCGCGCGGGCTACGACAAGGGGCTTGCCACCGGCACCATCGCCGCCTCGGGCACGCTGGGCTCGCTGATCCCGCCGTCGATCCTGCTGGTGATCTACGGGCTGTTCACCTCGACCCCGATCGGCCCGCTGTTCATGGCGGGCTTCATCCCCGGCGCGCTGACCGCCTTCGCCTTCGTCGCGATGATCATGCTGCGGGTCTGGCGCAATCCGTCGATCGCCCCGAAGCTGCAGACGCAGTTCACCCGCGCCGAGAAGATTTCCGCACTGCTCGACATCTGGCCGTTGCCGACCCTGATCGTCGGGGTGCTGGGCGGCATATTCTTCGGTGTCATCACCCCGACGGAAGCCGGTGCCGTCGGAACCGCGCTGGTGATCCTCATCTCCATCCTGCGGCGGCAATTCTCGCTGAAGATGCTGGCACAGGCGGCGGCGGATGCAGCGGTCGCCACCTCGGTGATGTTCGTCATCGCGGTCGGCGCATCCATGTTCGTCCGGCTCATGGCCTTCAGCCAGCTGCCCGGCTTCGCCGCCGACGTCATCCTCGGCATCAGCGACAACCCCTTCGTGGTCATCCTGCTGATCTCGCTGATCTTCGTGTTCCTGGGGATGTTCGTCGACGCGGTGGGGATCATGCTGCTGGTGCTGCCGGTCATCATGCCGCTGCTCGACCAGCTCGACATCAACATGATCTGGTTCGGCATCATCACCATCAAGCTGCTCGAGATCGGGCTAATCACACCGCCGGTGGGGCTCAACGTCTACGTGGTGCGCACCGCGCTCGGGAACCTCGTGAGCCTGCCGACGATCTTCCGGGGCGCCGCCTGGTTCATGCTGACCGATCTCGTGGTCCTGCTGATCCTCGTGGCCTTCCCCGTCATCACGCTTTGGCTGCCGGGCGTGATGGCGCACTGACAACGGCACAATTTCGAGGAGGAGGAAAGATGATCAACCTGAGGACCCTGGCGGGCAGCACCGCTCTCGTGCTTGCCGCCGCTCCGGCGCTGGCCGCAGACTACACGTTCTCGACGTTCCTGGGGCCGAACCACCCCATCACGCTGAACCTGCATGTGCCCTGGGCCGAGGACGTGGCCGAGCGTACCGACGGCGAGATCGACTTCGAGGTCTACGTCGGCGGCGCGATCCTGCCGGGAAACGGCGTGCTTCAGGGCGTTGCCCAGAACGTCGCGCAAGGCGGCTTCATCACCGCCGGCTACGTGCCGGCCGAAATGCCGGTGTGGAACGTCATCGGCGATGTCGCCTGGGAGGCATCGAGCGACTACGCGGTGACCCTCGCGGCCACGGAATTCGGCCTGCTGAACCAGCTCGGGCACGACGAATGGACCGGCAACGGCGTCGTCTTCACCGGCAGCGCATCGACGGTGATGTACAGCTACCTCTGCCGGGGCGAGCCGAAGAGCCTCGAGGACTTCGAGGGCCTGCGGATCCGCACCGCCGGCAACGGCTGGGCGCGCTTTGCCGAGAGCATCGGCGCGGTGCCGGTGAACGTCTCCTACACCGAGACGTATTCCGCGCTGGAGCGCGGGGCCATCGAATGCACCAATCTCGATCCGACCCATCTCTACAACGGTGCGCAGGTCGCCGAGGTGGTGGACTCCGTGGTGATGCTGCCGATGGGCCCGTTCTTCAGCCAGGCCGCCTGGGCGTTCAACCAGTCGTTCTGGAACGACCTGAGCGCCGAGCAGCGGCGGATCATCTTCGAGGAATCCGCCCGTTCCCTCGTGCGGCTGCATGACGCGCAGGACAAGATGCTCGAGGACAACCTCGCGCAGGCCCGAGAGAACGGTCTCGCGGTGATCGAACCGGCCGAGGATCTCGTGGCTGCCAAGGACGCCTTCGTCGCCGACGGCATCGGTGGGCTGGCGAAGATCGCCGAGAACCGCGGCGTGGCGAACTACCAGCAGGCGATCGACGAGTTCTCCGCCCTGCTCACCAAGTGGGACGGGCTCCTGGCCGAGAACGATCGGGACGATCCAGAGGCGATGTACGATCTCATCATGACCGAGCTCTACGACAAGCTCGACCCGGAAACCTACGGCGTCGAATGATGCACAACGCGGCGTGCCCCCGGAGGGGCACACCGCTTCCACGAAAGGAGACCCCATGACCACCTCGGAACGGCTTGCAGATTTCGCCGCCGGCCTGCGCTATGACGATCTGCCACCGCAGGTCACCCGCGAGGCCAAGCGCCTGCTGCTCGACACCATCGGATGCGGTCTCGGCGGCCACGCGGTGGAAAAGGGCCAGATGGCGGTGGCCTACGCCCGTCGGATGGGCGGCGCGCCGGAAGCGACGGTTCTCGGGATGCCGGGCAAGCTGCCGGCTGCCAACGCCGCCTTCGCCAATGGCGACCTGATGAACGCGCTCGACTGGAACGCGCTTCTGCCGCCTTCGCATGTGCCGCCCTACGTGATGCCCGGTGCCATGGCCCTGGCCGAGCTCGAAGGACGGTCGGGCCGCGATCTCATCACCGCGCTCGTGCTCGGCATGGAAGTCGCGGGGCGCGTCGGCCGTTCGCTTGGCGGGCTGCGGGCGACCAAGGGCGGCTACCCCCTGCCGGTCTGGGGCATCAGTTCGAACCAGCTTGGCGCGACGGCGGCGGCGGCGCATGTGCTGGGGCTCGACGCCGGCAAAATGCTGCACGCGCTGGGGCTCGCGGCCTTCCACGCGCCGGTTCCGAGCCATGTGAAATACAATTACACCAAGGAAGTGGGCTACGCGAAATTCGCGCCCTCCGGCTGGATGGCACAGGGTGGCGTGACCACCGCCACGCTGGCGCAGATGGGCTATCGTGGCGACACCTCGTTCCTCGAAACAGAGCGCGGCTTCTGGGCAATGAACGCGGCCCCCGCGTGGGACGAGGCCTCGGTACTGGACGGGATCGGCTCGGACTGGGTGTTTCTCAACGCGGCCTACAAGTTCTGGCCGACCTGCGGCTTCTACCAGTCGCCGCTGGATGCGCTGACTGCGCTGATCGACGAGCATGACATCCAGCCCGAAGAAATCGACGAGATCGTCTATGCCATCGAGCAGTTTGCCAGCATTCCGAAATACACCACCACCGAGCCCAACGATCATATCGAGGCCGCGGCGAGCGGGCCCTACATCCTCTCCGTGGCAGCGCATCGCATCCCGCGCGGGCCCGGCTGGCAGGCAAGGGAACTGCTCGAGCACCCGGGCATTCGCGCTCTCATGAAGAAGGTGCGCCATGAGGTGAACCCGCGCTCGGAGACGCTGCGGCACCAGGACATCGAGGTCGAGGGCCGGCCCTACCTCAGCCACCGGCCCGCGGACGTGCGCATCAGGGCGCGCGGGCAGGTCTTCGAGAAATCCCTGGATTTCGCCAACTGGCTGTCGATCGGCGTCGAGGGCTGCATCCCCACCGACGAGGGACTGGCCGAGAAGTTCCGCGCCAATGCCGAGGGCGTGCTGCCCCCGGCGCAGACCGAGGCGGTGATCGACGCGGTCATGTCACTCGAGGACGTGGGCGACGTCTCCACGATGATGGAGCAGCTGGCTGCACAGGAGCTCGCGCGGGTGTCTGCCTGAGAAACGGGTGCCCGTGCCTCAGGGCGCGGGCACCGTCCGGCGCGGCGGCAGATCGAGCCGCGCCACCATTCCCGAAAGCGAGGGATCCGGCGCCGGGTAGAGATCCAGCACCAGCGGATCGTGGCCGGGGATGACGTGTTCCCAAGAGCCGTCGGCAAGCGACAGGATCGTGCGGAACCCCTCTGCCATCGCGTCGGCATGCAGGATCGATGGGAAGGGAATGCCGCGCTGCGCGTTCAGGAAGAAATGCGCCGCATCCGAGGCAAGCACCACCCAGCCCCGCGACGTCCAGACCCGGACCACCTGAAGCCCGGCGGTGTGGCCTCCGACCCGGTGCACGCTCAGCCCCGGCACGATCTCGGCGCTGCCGTCGTGAAACACCACCCTGTCGCAATGCACGCATCGCACAAGGTGCAGCACGTCGTCGATCTCGTAGCCCCGCCGCAGCACCGGCGCGCACATGCAGCGCCCGGTGACATAGGACATCTCGGCGTCCTGCAGGTGGAAGCGTGCCGCACGGTATTCGGGCAGGTTGCCGGCATGGTCGTAATGGGCATGGGTCAGCACCACGTCCTCGACCTGCGCCGCCTCGATGCCCAGAAGTCCCAGCGCCTCGTGCGGCGGCCGCAGGACGGTGTCGCCCCGCTTGCCCGCCGAGGCCGCCGAAGAGCCGGTGTCGATCACGAAGACCCTGTCGCCGCGTTTCGCGACCCAGGTGTAGAACTCGAGGTCGGAATGCGCCTCGTGCAGGTCGCCCCCCTGCAGGTTCTGGCCGAGTGTCCGCGGCCCGTTACGGGCGTAACGGAGCGCGTAGAGCTCGAACGGGTCCATGGCTCAGGCGGGCTCGCGCATCTCGGCAGCGGCGGCCTGAACCGCACGAACGATCTTGTCGTAGCCCGTGCAGCGGCAGAGGTTCCCGGCGAGCCAGAACCGGATCTCCTCTTCGCTGGGATCGGCGTTGCGCTCCAGCAGGTTCTTCGCCGCCACGATGAGCCCCGGCGTGCAGAAACCGCATTGCAGCGCGGCCTCCTCGAGGAAATGACGCTGCACCGGGTGCAGGGTGCCCTTGTCCGAGACGCCCTCGATGGTGGTGATGGTTTTGCCCTGCGCCTCGGGGGCGAGCATCAGGCAGGAGCAGGTGACGCGCCCGTCCACCTCGATGGAGCAGGCGCCGCAGTCGCCCGAGCCGCAGCCTTCCTTGGAGCCGGTGAGGTTCAGCTCGTCGCGCAGCGCCGAGAGCAGCGTCTGGTCCGGACGGGCGAGGAATTCCATCTCGTCGCCGTTGATCGTCGTGGTGATGTGAAGCTTGGCCATGTGCTGTGCCTCCCCTGTCTCAGGCTTGCGCGCGCGCGAGCGCGGTGGCTGCGGCGCGCTTGAAGATGACGCCGGCGATCCGGATGCGGTATTCCGCCGTGCCGCGCTTGTCGTCGATGGGCTTGCAGACCGCCTGCACCTCTTTCGCGGCGGCATCGAGGGCGGCCTCGTCGACCTTCGTGCCGACCAGCGCCTCGGCGGCCGCGGGCACCAGCAGCGGTGTCGGCGCCACGGCGCCAACCGCGACACGCGCGAAGGTGCAGGTGCCACTCTCGTCCAGCACGATGTTCACCGCTGCGCCGACGACGGCGATGTCCATCTCGGTGCGCGGCGTGAAGCGGAGGTAGGCGTCCCCTGCCCGCGCCGGGCGCTTCGGCAGGTGGATCGCCGCGATCCACTCGCCACGCTCGAGGCTGGTGCGGCCGGGGGCCACCGGAATGTCCTCGACCGGAACGTCGCGGCGCCCGGAGGGTCCGACCACGGTGACGGTGGCACCGGCCGCGATCATGCCCGGCACGCTGTCGGCAGCCGGGGAGGCGTTGCAGAGGTTCCCCGCCGGGGTCGCCCGGGACTGAACCTGCATGGAGCCGATGAGATCGATCCCCTCGCAGACCCCGGGCCACGCGGCGCGCAGGGCGGCATGTTCGTTGATCCTCGCGCCGCAGACCGCCGATCCGATGTGAAACCCGCTGTCGTCCTCGGTGATCTCACCCAGCTCGGGGATCGCCTTGATGTCGACTACCAGCGAGGGTGCGCGCATTCCCGCGGTCATCTGCACCACAAGGTCGGTGCCCCCCGCGAGAACGTGCGCCGCGCCGGCCTCGGCCGCAAGCAGGCCGACGGCCTCGTCGATGGATGTCGCCGAAACATATTGCATCTGTCGTGAACTCCTCCGCTCGGCCGGTCGCGTCTCCTCGTGGCGCGGTCCCGGCCCATGCGTCAGTGTCACCGTGCGCCCCCCTGCGCACAAGGCGTTTGGCCCGTCTGCAGCGCTTGCAGAGGCGCAGCCAATGCCGGGGCAAGGCGGGCGGGATACCGCGCCCTGCCCCGGCGGCAGCTCAGGTCAGCCAGAGCGTGATCGCCGGGAACGCGAGCAGCAGGGCCAGCGTCACGAACTCGGCGATGATGAAGGGCGTGACACCGGCGAAGCTCTTGCGCAGGTCCGTTCGCGTCGAGGACCCGGTGACGAAGACGACCATGCCAAGCGGTGGTGTCACCAGCCCGATCTCGGTGGTCTTGATCATGATCACGCCCCACCACACCGGATCGAAGCCCAGGCCCACCATCAGCGGGGTCGAGATCGGAGCCGTGAGGATGAGCACCGCCGCCTGGTCCATGAACATGCCCAGGATCAGGTAGATGAGCACGACGATAAGCATCGCCTGCACCGGGGACATCCCGCTGGCAGCGATCCACTCGAGCAACGTGTCGGTGATCTTGGTGAACGAGATGAAATAGCCGACGACATGCGCGCTGATGATGATCATCATGATCATCGAGGTGATGCGCATGGTGCCCCCGAGGGCGTGCGTGAAGCTGTTGGTGGTCATCCGGCCGGAGAACACCGAGATCAGAAGCGCACCGAAGGCACCGATGGCAGCCACCTCGGTCGGCGTCGCGATGCCGCTGTAGAGCCCGCCGAGAACCACGACGATCAGCAGGAACATCGGCCAGACGCGTCCGCCGCGCTCCTCGGCCATGGCGCGCTCCTTGTCGGCGTCGCTCGGCCCCCACTCCGGCTTGAACTTCAGCGTCAGCGAAATGGTGAGGATGTAGCCGAGCATGGTCATCAGGCCCGGTGTGACGCCCGCAAGGAACAGCTTTCCGATCGAGGTCTCGGTGACGACACCGTAGATCACGAAGGCCACCGACGGCGGGATCATGATCGCCAGTGTGCCGGCGATCGAGATGGTGCCGACGGCAAGCTGCGGCGAGTAGCCGGCCTTCATCATCGCCGGGAAGGACGCCCGCGCGAGGCTTGCCGCCGATGCGGTCGACGAGCCGGTCGCGGCGGCGTGGATCGCGCCGGCGAAGATGCAGGCCATGGCAAGACCGCCGCGCACCTTGCGCAGCAGGCGATTGCAGGCCAGCAGAAGGTCGGTGGCGACGCCCCCGCAGGCGAGGAACTCGGCCATCAGGATGAACATCGGAATGGTCAGCATGATCGAGCTGGCGACGGTGCCGTGCACCACCTTGCCCAGCAGCGTCTCGATCATGCCGAAGGGGACCAGCATGTTCAGGCTGATGACGCCCGCGATCCCCAGCGCGTAGCCGATCGGAACCGCAAGGACCATGAGCCCGAGGAGAATGGCAACGCCGATTGCGAAGGTCATGCCGCGCCCTCCTCGATCTCGGCGGTGACCTCGAGCCCGTGACGCGGGCCGACGCAGGTCAGCAGCAACCGGAGCGACAGAAGCCCCATCCCGATGGGAATCCAGATCCAGGACCAGTGCCACGGCCAGTCATAGACACCCATGTCGACCGATCCGGTGCTGTAGGTGTCCCACCACTCGTAGCCACCGAGCCACGCGAGCTGCGCGCAGTAGATGCCGCTGGCAAGAAGCCCGACACGCAGCAGGATCGTCTGCAGCAGTCGCGGCAACGCATAGAGCATGAAGGTGATGCGGATATAGCCCCCGGTCTTGAACGCCCAGGCCATCGGCATGCAGATCAGGCCGACCATCAGGTAGTTCTCGGTGACGAAGAGATTGAAGTTGAGCGGGCTGTTCAGTGCGTAGCGGAACAGCGCATCGGCGGTGTTCAGAACCATCGCGGCGAGCATCATCGCGGCGGCGATCACCGCCGCGGCGATCTCCACCGGTGACAGAATCCGGTCCGCGACAGTCCATGCGCGCCCCAGCGGCGAGCGGTTCTCGGTCATTCCTTGGTCCTCCCTGCATGGCGCAGCATGCGTCGTTCGGCACGGGCCCGGTCCGGGTCGCAGAGAAGCCGGACGGTCAGCATGCCGAGGTTATCCCAAGTTTAGTCATACTTCCCGAAATCCGTCGGGATCAATGCGCAGCCGAGCCTATGTCGGCCATAGGCTCGCCTTTGGCCGTGGCCCACGTCAGGGCCCTGATGCTTGGAGAGAAGCCCTGCACTCTTTACCTTTGCGGGCAAGGGCGACATGTTCGCCGCGTCCGGAGGAGGATGCCGGGCCCGTGCGGGGCAAGGTGACAGGGAACCGGGACGCTAGATAGATCTACTTGGGAGGACCATCATGACAGGACCTGCTTACAGGAAAACCGGCCTCGGGCTGGCGCTGGCCGCGACCACGGCCCTGACCGCAACCTCGGCGGCACAGGCAGAGACGATGATCGTCGCCACCGACCTGCCCCCCACGCATTTCGTTTCGGTGCAGGGGGTCGAGCGCCTGATGAACTGCATAACCGAGGCCGCCGGCGACGAGATCGACTTCAACTACTTCCCCTCCGGCCAGCTGGTGAAGCGCGACGAAGGCGTCTCGGCGCTTCAGAAGGGGCTGGCGCAGCTGACCTTCTCGACGATCGCTGCCGAGACCGCGACTGTGCCGCTGCAGAGCGTGACCGTGCTGCCGGGCATGTTCGAAAGCGCCGTCGACGGGGTCGAGGCCTGGCGCGCGGCGATCAGCACCGACGGGGCGCTGAAGGACGAGCTCGAGAGCGTCGGCGTCAAGCCGATCCAGATGAGCCTGCTTGCGCCCTACCAGATCATGGGCACGCAGAACTACGCGGATATCGCCGACTGGCAGGGCAAGAAGATCCGCACGACGGGCTCGGCGCTGAACTTCCTCGTGGACAGCATCGGCGCGGTCTCGGTCGAGATGTCGGCCAACGATCTCTACACCGCGATGCAGCGCGGCACGGTCGATGGCACGATCCTGTCGTTCGCCTCGGCCACGCCCTACTCGGTCAACGAGGTCGCCACCCACATGAGCGAGAATGCCAGCTTCGGCACCTCCGCCTCGTGGATCGGTATGAGCCAGGAGTATTTCGACAGCCTGTCGCCCGAGCACCAGCAGATCGTCGACGAGTGCGGCAAGACCACCGAGCTCGAACTCGCGGCATGGGTCGACGAGAACGAGGGCCGCATCCGCGACGAGTATCGCGAGCAGGGCATCGAGATCTACGAGCTGAGCGACGACCAGCTCGCGGCCTTCTCCGAGGCGATGGCGCCGGTCGAGAACGACTTCGTTTCGCGGCTCGAGAGCCGTGACCTGCCCGCGCAGGAAGCGCTCGACCTGTTCAAGGAGCAGCTCGCGAACTGACCCCTCCGAGCAGGCCGGACATGACGAGGGGTGGGCCCGGGCCCGCCCCTTTTTTCTTGTGGCAGGACAAGACGCATAGGCCTGCGCGAGGGTCAGCCAAGGCAGCGGCGCGACCGTGGTTTACCGGAAAATAATGCATGATACACAATTATGTATCGGCCCGCGTCCGGGCCGTCGGCGATCGCCGGGGAAACACCACCTAGGGAGGCGCGGATGCCCGCAAACTACAAGCAACTCGCCAGCGGCATGTTCTACGAGGAACTCGAGCCGGGCACGGTATACAAGCACTCGATCACCCGCACGGTGACCGAGGCCGACAACCTTCTGTTCTCGACCCTGACATACAACATGGCCTGGCTGCATGTTGACGACGAATACTGCAAGAACCACTCGATGTTCGGGCAGCGGCTGGTCAACAGCAACTTCACGCTGTCGCTCGTGGCCGGGGTGCAGGTGCACGACATGACGCTCGGCACGACGCTGGCCAACATGGGCTATTCCGACGTCAAGTTCCCCAACCCGGTGTTCATCGGAGATACCATCTATTCCGAGACCGAGGTGCTCTCGAAGCGCGAGTCGAAGTCGCGGCCCAACGCCGGGCTGGTCGAGTTCGAGACCCGTGGCCTGAACCAGCGCGACGAGGTCGTGGTGACCCTGCGCCGCACCGGAATGATGATCAAGAAATCCTCCTTCGAGGAGGAAAGCTGAGGCCTACGCCTTCTCGGTCTGGCGCATCATCGCGAGATAGCCCTCGCGTCGCGCCGGATCGACCTTCAGCGGGCGGTCGTAGGACGGATCCTCCGGCCCCCTCACCGGGCCCCGGCCCGCGTTCATGAAGTCCTTCACCTCCTGCGGCAGGATCGCACGGGTCGAGGTGAAGGAGGTGAGATCGTCCATGTCGGGGATCTCGTCCATCATCGACCAGTCGCGCAGCGTCACGCGTGCGGCGATGCGCCAGGCGCCCTCGCGCTTTTCCAGCCGGTCGACATAGCGCCCGCCGCCAAGCGTCAGCGGCTTTCCCTTGCGGTTCATGCAGACGAACATGAAGTAGGTCTCGGCGTGGGCGGTGTCGCCGTCCAGCTCGACGGTCTGGTTCAGCAGGCAATGCTGGTGCGACAGATGCGCCGCGCCGTGCTGACCAAGTGCCCAGTCGACGAATTCCTCGGGTGTGCCGACGAACTTGCCGTGCTCGTCGAGACAGTCGGGATGAAAAGCCGACAGGATCAGGTCGCGGTCGAACCGGTCGACCCCCCGGCAGTAGCGCACGAGGCACTGGCGGATCTGCTCGCGGTCCCAGAGCTCCTGGACCTTCTGCTCGAACGACGGTTCCGTGGTCATCATGGTCTCCCCCCATGGTTGCTGTCGCCGCCCAGTATGCAGCAAGCGCCCGCGCCTGCGAGGGGGCGGCGCGCGGCATAGCCCGCGCCTATGCGCCGTCGAGGAGCCGCATGACCGTGCCGCGAAAGCCTCGGAAATCGGTGCCCGCCTGACCTACCCTGTGCGCGGACAAGACACGGGAGGATACCTGATGAAGATTGGAATGATCGGCGCGGGCCGCATTGCCTCGGCCCTTGTGGAACGGCTCGCACCGCACGGGCACGAACTGATGATCAGCAACTCGCGCGGACGCGAGGCTGTGCAGGAGACCGCCGATGCGCTCGGCTGCCTTGCCGGCTCGGCCGAGGACGCGGCCGCCTTTGGCGAGGTCACGGTGGTGACGGTGCCGCTCAATCGTTTCGACACGATCCCGGCCGAGGCCATCGGGGACCGTATCGTCGTTGATACCTGCAACTACTATCCGGGTCGCGACGGCCCGCATCCCGAGTTCGAGGGCGGCGGCGACACCACCAGCGAGCAGCTGCAGCGGATGATGCCGCAAGCACGGGTGGTCAAGGCGTTCAACTCGATCATGTCGGCGCATCTGGCCGAGGGTGGGCGCCCCACTCCGTCGGGCGGACTCCACGCGCTGCCGATCGCCTCGGACGACACGGCGGCGGCGGACGTGGTGGCGCAGATCGTCCGCGACTGCGGTCTCGATCCGGTCTACGCAGGTCCGCTGAAGGACAGCTGGAAGTTCGAACGGGCCCGTCCGGTCTATTGCCGGCCGCTCGATGCCGAGGCGCTGCGGGAGGGGCTTGCCGCCACCACCCCGCAGGACTTCGTGCCCGAGAACAGCTGGAAGGACTGAGCCTTCAGCGCGGCGCCCCGGTCTCTCCCGGGCGCCGCGTCTCCTCGGCATCGAGGAAGTCGAACCGGTAGAAGCGGCGCGCGATCTTCCAGCCCTCCTCCGTGCGGCGGTAGGTGTCGGTGTATTCGACAAGACTGCGCGGCATCACCCGCGACGAGATCACCCCCTCCTGCGGCGCCGGCTCGCGGAAGACGATCGCGTAGGACGTCCCCTTGGCGTTGTCCGCGTCGATCACGTCGACGATCTGGTTCGTTGCGATATGCCGCCCCAGCCGGTCCTTCGGGTAGCGCCCGATCCAGGCACGGATGGCCTCGCGCCCCTCGATCGGCACCGGCTCGACGGCTGGCTTGTAGACCGCATCCTCGGTGTAGATCGACGCGAAGCCGTCGGGGTCGAGATGATCGAGATGCTGGCAGTAGCGCACCGTCAGATTGCGGCACTCGTGCTCGATCAGCATGCGTTGAACGGGGTCCATGTCGTCTCCTTCTCTCGAACGGGGCGACGCCCCCGAAGGGGCGCCGCGTGGTTCAGTCGATCAGGCTCGGAAGCCACAGCGCGATGGCCGGGAAGCTCACCAGAAGCGTCAGGGTGATGAGGTCGGTCGCGATGAACCAGAGCGCGCCCCGGAACACGGTCGAGATCGGAACGATCCCGCGCAATGCGGACCCGATGACGTAGCAGTTGAGCCCGACCGGGGGCGTGATCATGCCGATCTCCAGAAGCTTGATGACGATGATGCCGAACCAGATCATGTCCACGTTCGCCGCCTGCAGCAGCGGGAAGAAGATGGGCAGGGTCAGCAGCATGATGCCGATGGACTCGATGAACATGCCGAGCACGATGTAGACCACGGCGATCATCAGGATCAGCTGAACCGGGCTGTCGCCCATGCCCATCATGAAGCTCGCAACCGCGCGCGGCACACCAGTGAGGCCCATGAAGCTCGTGAACATCGTGGCGCCCACGGCAATGATGAAGACCGTCGAGGTGCCGATGGCGGCGTCGCGGACGGCGGTGCGCACCACGGTCCAGTTCAACCGGCGCTTGAAGGCCGCCAGCACCATCGCCAGCGACGCACCGACGGCGCCGGCCTCGGTCGGGGTCATCACGCCGGCGAAGATGCCGCCGAGGACGCCGAGGATCAGTGCCGGCAACGGCCACACCTGCTTGATCGCGGCCAGCGTTTCCGCCCGCGTCGCACGCTCCTCGGAGCGCGGTGCGAGATCGGGGTTGGCCTTCACCCGCAGCATGATCATCGTCATGTACATCGCCGCCGAAAGCGCCCCCGGCAGGAAGCCCGCGAGGAAGAGCTTGCCGACCGACACGTTGGCGAAGATCGCGTAGACGATCATCAGGATCGACGGCGGGATCAGCGAACCCAGCGTGCCTGCCGAGGCGATCGTGCCCGTGGCCAGCGCCTTGTCGTAGCCCTGCTTGAGCATTTCGGGCACCGCGATCCGCGACATCGCCGCCGAGGTCGCCACCGACGATCCCGAGGCCGCCGAGAACATGGCGCATGCGCCGACGCCGGCGCAGCCGAGACCGCCGGGAACCCGCCTCAATATGATCTTCAGGGCCGCGAACAACCCGTCGGTGAGCCCGCCGTTCGAGGCGACGTAACCCATCAGCAGGAACATCGGCACGGCGCTGAAGCTCCAGTTGGCGATGAAGTCGAAGGGAATGGCGCGGGCGATGCCCCAGGCAACCTGGAGGCCGAGCGCGGCCCAGACGCCGCCGAAGGACACCACGAGCAGCACGATGCCGATGGGCGCGCGCAGGGCGATGAGGGCCAGCACGAGACCCGCGCTGGCAAATCCTATTTCTAGCATGGACATGTCAGTCGGCTCCGTGATCGATGTCTGCGGTATGCACCGCGGTAAGCTCGGCCCGGGCCCGCGGCTTGAAGAGCAGCCGCGCGAAGAGCATCAGGCAGACGGCAGCCGCGAGCATCATCGCGCAGGGCAGAAGGAAGCGGGCCGGCCAGATGTAGACGCGCACCGCGCCCATCACGATCTCCTTGCGCTCGAACGCCTTGATGGCATCCGGCCACGAGATCCACGCGACGCCGCCGTAGCCGATGGCGCTCAGCAGCAGCACGAAGCCCACCACCGCGACCTGCATCCGCGGCGACATCATCTGGTAGAACAGCTCGACCGCGATTGACTGACGCGTCAGTTCGACGAACCCCATGGGAAGAACGACGATTGCCACCATGTAGTAGTAGGCGGTGACCTCCAGGGTTCCCTGGATCGGCGTGTTGACGGTGTACTTCAGGACCACGTCCAGCGTGACGTGCACCATCATCGCCAGCACCGGTATGGTGGTGACGGTGACGAGCGCTTCCGACACCCACTCAAGCGGATTGCGGATCATCCTCCTCCCTCCTTTTCCTGCGGTCTGCGCGGGGTCGGGCGATCCTCCCTGCCCGATTGTCCCGTATCGCGACCTAGTAGCCCCCGTTCTACGGGTCGCCCTCATTTCGCGGCAAGCACGGCCTTTGCCAGCGGACCTTTAGGGGTCAGGGGCACCGCCTATGGGGTGAAGAAAGCCGTTCCTCCAGCCCGCACCGGGAGCGTATAGTCCCATATTGCATCATTCTCGCATTTCGCGGCCGGGAGGGCCGCGCTCGACGGGACATCAGGGAGGAGGGTCACCATGAGGACCATGAAAGCACTGCTGCTTGCGGGCAGCCTCGGCGCGCTTGCCGCCACCGGAGCGGTCACCGGCGCACAGGCCGAAACCTATCGCATCTCGCACTACCAGTCCGACGGCGAAACGACCGTTCGCGTCGCCAAGTGGTTCGCCGAGGAAATCGAGAAGGCCACCGACGGCGAGATCGCCTTCGAGGTCTTCACCGGCGGCGTTCTGCTGCCCGCCAAGGCAACCCTGCAGGGCATCGGCGACGGCGTGGTCCAGGAAGGCTTCCATACCTCGGGCTACACGCCTTCGGAGCTGCCGCTGTCGAACGCACTTTCGGGCTTCGGCTACATCGAGCCCGATCCCACCACCGTCGGCGCCGCCTTCGCAGACTGGGCGATCAACGACCCGGCGGGCAACGGTCAGTACGCCGAGCACAATGTCGTGCCCTTCGGCGGCTTCTCGACGCCGACGTACCCAGCGATCTGCAACACCGACGAGCCGGTCACCACGCTCGAGGACCTGCAGGGCCTCAAGATCCGCTTCCCCGGTGGCCTGACCTCGAAGCTCGCACAGGACCTGGGCGTGATCCCGGTCAACATTCCGGCCCCCGAGATCTACCAGGCGCTTCAGACCGGCCAGATCGACTGTGCCGGCATCCTCGCGGCGTGGCTGAACATCGACAACTCGCTCGACGAGGTGTCGAAGTCCGTGACGCTGCTGGGCTGGGAAGGCAGCTTCAACTCGCCGCTGCAGCTCTTCAACAAGGACTTCTGGCAGAGCCTGACCGATGATCAGCGCGCCGAGATCATCAAGCTCGCCGCCCGCGCCCACGCCAAGGCACAGATCGACTTCAACAGTTCCAACCAGAAGGCGCTCGACACCACCGCCTCCAAGGGTCACCCCGTGGTCGAGCCCGACGAGAGCATCCAGAACGCCGTGCAGGAATGGATCGACAACGGTCTCGGCGACCGCGCCGCGGTGGCCCGCGATGCCTACGGCGTCGAGGATCCCGAAGCGCTCTTCGCCTCCTTCGAGCCCTACATCGAGAAATGGCGCGAGCTGATTTCGAACATGGATGATCCGCTCGACGAAGACGAGCTCACCCAGGTCTTCTACGACAACCTCTACGGAGAGCTCGACCCGGCGGAATACGGCATGAACTGATCGACTGCCCCGACGCGGGACGCAGTCCGAAGGCGGGGTCCCCGAGGCCCCGCCTTTTCCTTTGCCCCCCTTCGCCCTATCCGCCCTTGCGCCCACCGCCGCGTTGCGGTCCCTTTGGGCGACTGCACGGGGGCCTTCAGATGAGCGAAATCGGCACACCGACCTATTACAGCCGGGTCGAACGCTGGGAATGCGATTACAACAACCACTGGAACGCGCGCTACTACGGCCGCAGCTTCCAGATGGCCGCCGAGGCGCTGGCAACGCCGCCCGGCGCCAGTGGTCCGGGGGGCGCGACCACGCCCCTGCGCCACCTGCGCTTCCACAGCGAGCTTTTCGTCTCGGCCCCGGTCTCGGTGCGCAGCGCCCGCCTGGCGTCGGGCCCGCACGAGGGCGCGATCGTGCATCTTCTCAGCAGCGGTGACACCCTGTCGGCCACGGCACTCGATCTGCCGGGCGGCAACGCCGGGCTTCCTCCGGTCGACCCCGAGGACGTGCCGCTCGCCCTGCCCCGCGGTCTTGACCTAGATCCCATGGGCGACTGGCCCGCGGAGGGCCGTTACGACCTTACGGTTCCGCTCGGACCGGTGCGCCCGTCCGATCTAGACCATACCGGCGAGATGCTCTTCGAGCAGATCATCCGCCACAGCTCGGTCTCTTCGCATGCACAGCTCAACGGGCTTGGGCTGACGCCGGAATTCTCGAACGAGACCGGCATCAACCGGATGGGCGTCGAGTTCCTGGTGTCGCGCGGTATCGCCCCGGCCGCGGGCACGCCGCTCTTCGCGAAATCGAAGCTCCAGCGCATCAAGGGCAAGAGCTTCTGGTGCGCGCACCGCATCGTTACCGATCTCGGAGAGACCGTCGCCACCATCGAGCAATGCCTTCTGACGGTGGACCTGAACACCCGCAAGGCCGTTGCCGTGCCGGACTTCCTTTACAAGGCACTGGACTAGGCCGGCGGCTCAGGGCGACGGCGGCAGCTTGCGCTTGCTGACCGGCCCGCCCGCGCGGCTCTCGCGCCAGAGGATGAACAGGCCCGCGGCGACCACCATCGCCCCGCCGACCAGCGTGTTGATCCCCGGCACGTCGTCGAAGATCAGCCACCCCAGCGTGATCGCGAAGAGCAGCGAGGTATACTCGAAGGACGCCGTGACCGACGCCGGCGCGGCCTGAAGGCTCAGCGCCATGCACAGTTGCCCGAACCCGCCGAGGATACCGCAGAGCACCAGCAGCCCCGCCTGTTCCCAGGTCAGGGGCACCCAGCCGCCAATGGCGGAGAGCGCAAGCAGCGACGACGAAATCAACCAGAAGTAGGCGGCGATCGTGGTCGGTGCCTCGGTCTTCACGAGGCCGCGCACCAGCAGGAAGACCACCGCCACGCCGGCGGCGGCGATCAGCGCCGCGGCAATGCCGATCAGCTCGGCGCGGCTCAGCTCTCCGGTACCGCTGGTGAGCATCGAGAGGTTCGGCCAGGTGATGACGAGCACGCCGAGAAAACCGAAGGCGACGGCGCCCCAACGGTTCGGCCCCACGACCTCGCGCAGGAAGAGCGCCGAGAACGCCACAACGAAGAGCGGCTGGGTGTATTGCAGCGTCACCGCCTCGGGCAGCGGCAGCGCCTGAACCGCGACGAAAGTCAGCCCCATCATCGTCAGCCCAAGCGTGGTTCGCGTCACGTGGCCGAAGATCCGCTTGGTCCGGAAGGCTGCGGTCAACTCGCCCCGCAGGATCAGGAGCCCCGCGATGGGAAGGATCGAGAAGAAGCAGCGGAAGAACATCAGCTCTCCCAGGGGGACGTCGTCGATCAGCTTGACGAGGGTCAGCATCAGAACGATGCAGATGACGTAGAGCACCTTGAAGAAGATGCCCCGCAAATGCGACTCGCGCGGGTCGCTCAGCGCGATATGGGTCATGGCAGCCCCTCCTCACGGGCCGACTCCAGTCTGCCCAAGGTTGCGCGGCGCTCCCAGCCCGCCCGGCACGGTCATAGGCCCAAGGTGGCGCAGCCGAAGGGAAAAGCTCGGCGGTCCGCGAAGGGCGTCGTCCGCCACCCGGCCGGGATGATAACAAGTCCGCAGCACGAGACACAGGGAGCGAGACCATCATGCAAGGCATTCTCGAGGGCATCCGGGTTCTTGATTTCGGGCGGTGGATCGCCGGACCGTATTGCGCCCACCTGCTGGCCAGCTTCGGTGCCGACGTGGTGCGCATCGAGCGGCCACGCGGCGAGGACGACCGATTTCTCATGCCGGTCACCGAGCACGGCGAGGGCGCGCAGTTCCTCCAGTGCAACGGCGGCAAGCGCTGCCTCGCGCTGCACATGACCTCGCCCGAGGGGCGCGAGGCGATCCGCAAGATGATCGCCCAGGCCGACGTGGTCGTGGCGAACTACTCGCCGAGCGCGCTGAAGTATTTCGGCCTCGACTACGAGACGCTCAGGGAGATCAAGCCCGACATCATCCTTGCCAGCGCCAGCGCCTACGGCACCAGGGGGCCGATGGCCGAACGGATCGGCTTCGACGGGGTCGGCCAGGCGGTGAGCGGCGCTGTCTGGCTCACCGGCGAGGAAGGCAAGCCGCATCGCGCGGCCACGGCGCCCATCGATTTCGCCACCTCGCTGTCGCTGGCCTACGGAACACTCGCCGCGATCATCCGCAAGATGCGCACCGGCGAAGGCACCAATGTCGAGGCATCGCTGGTAGGCACATCGCTGAACCTCACCAACCAGATCCTGATGGAAGAGGCGACCGGCTTCCGCCATCGCACCCCCATCGGCAACCGCAGCCCCATGTCGGGGCCCTCTGACATCTTCAAGGCGCGCGACGGCTGGTTCATCATGCAGGTGATCGGGCAGAAGGTCTTCCAGCGCTGGTGCAAGATCGTCGAACGCGAAGACCTGCTGGACGATCCGCGCTTCGCGACGGATGACAAGCGTGGCGCGAATGGCGAGGAACTCAGCGCAATCATGCAGAAGTGGTGCGCCGACAAGACGCGCGACGAATGCATCGACATCCTCGGCAACGCGAGCATCGGCTGCGGCCCGGTCCTGTCGCCGGCCGAGGTCACGGGCGGAGCGCTCGACCTGCGCGAGACCTTCATGCGCGACGTGGCGTTCCCGGGCTCAGCGCCCTTCCCGCTGGTGCCGCCGCCGGCGCAGCTGTCGGCCGGGAGCGTCGCCTTCGACCGTCCGCCACTTCTGGGCGAGCACAGCGCCGAGGTCCTCTCGGACTACGGGTTCTCGGAGGCGGAGATTGCCGCCATGTGCGAAGCCGGCACCGTAAAGCTCGGCGATGCTGAAATTCCCGCCCCGCGCGCAGAAGCCGGCTGACTGCACGCGCTTCAAGACACATTCGCGGTGCGGCCCCCTGCCCCGCGAGACGCAATGACGAAGGCGCGGTCCGGGAGACCGCGCCTTTTTGCATGAGATGAGCCCAAATTCCAGCGAGCGCCGTTCAGTCACGGCGGAGCCGCGGTCGCGGTATCGACCCGCTCCGCCGGGGGCTACACGCGTCATGCGCCGCCGACGGTCGAACGGAAAAGGCCCCGCGATCACCCGCGGGGCCTTTCTCGTTTGATGTGGCGCGGGTCAGCGCTTGCGAGAGAAGTCCGGACGGCGCTTTTCGCGGTGGCTCGCGACGCCCTCGCGCACGTCGGGACCGCCGAAGCCCAAGAATTCCAGCGCAAGACCGGCCTCGAAGGTGCCCGCGTTCTGTTTCCAGAACAGGTTGAGCGTGCGCTTGGTCCACTGGATGGATTCCTGCGCGCCGCGGTTCAGCTTGCTTGCCGTCTTGCGGGCGGTCTCGAGCAGGTCCGCCTCTTCGACGGTCAGCGACACGAGGCCGATGCGCTCGGCTTCCTCGCCGGAGATCTTGTCGCAGGTCAAAAGCAGGTACTTCGCCTTGGCCATCCCGCAAAGCAGCGGCCAGACCGCCGCCGCGTGGTCGCCCGCCGCCACGCCGAGGCGGGTATGGCCATCGACGATCACCGCATCCTTGGCGGCGATCGAGATGTCGGCCATCAGCGCGACCACAAGCCCCGCGCCCACGGCAGGCCCGTGGATCGCCGAGATGATCGGCTTCGAGCAGTCGATCATGTTGTAGTAGAGATCGCGCGATTCCTTCAGCACCTGCGTAAGCGTGCCGTAGTCCTCGATCTGCGCGTCGATCAGCGCGAAATCTCCGCCAGCCGAAAAGGCCTTGCCCGCGCCGCGCACGATCACGACGTTCACGTCGGGGTCTTCGTCGATGACATTCCAGACGTAGGGAATGTCGGAGTGGACCCGCGCATCGACCGCGTTGAGATTGGGGCCGTCGAAGATGACTTCGAGCACGCCCGGCTCGTTCATCTCGAACTTGAACGCGAAGTCGTTGTATCTGTCGAGGTTGCTCATTTCCGTATTCCTTAGCTGACGCGTTCGAAGATCGCGGCGAGGCCCTGGCCCCCGCCGATGCACATGGTCTCGAGACCGTAGCGGGCCTCGCGGCGCTCCATCTCGCGGAGCATGGTCGCAAGGATGCGCACGCCTGTCGCCCCGACCGGATGGCCGAGCGAGATGCCCGAACCGTTGACGTTGAGACGGGCGTAGTCGTCCTCGCCGAAGCCCCAGCTCTTGGTGCAGGCAAGCACCTGCGCCGCGAAGGCTTCGTTGAGCTCGACGAGGTCCATGTCCTTCATGGCGAGCCCTGCGCGGGAAAATGCCTTTTCCACTGCCGGCACCGGGCCGATGCCCATGCGCTCGGGTCCGACACCAGCGACGCCCCAGTTCACGAGCCGGCCAAGCGGCTTCAGCCCCAGGGCCTCGGCCTTTTCACGGGTGGTGACGATGCAGGCCGCCGCCGCGTCGTTCTGCCCCGAGGCGTTGCCCGCGGTGACCGTGGACTCGGGGTCCGACTTGCCGAGGATGGCGCGCAGCTGCGACAGGCTCTCGGGCGTCGCGTCGTGGCGGATGTGCTCGTCGGTATCGAAGACGGTCTCGCCCTTGCGGCTCTTGATCGTCACCGGCACGGTCTCGTCGGCGAACTTGCCCGCCGCCGTGGCGGCCGACGCCTTGGCGTGGGAGTTGGCGGCGAAGGCATCCTGCTCCTCGCGCGAGATCGAGAAGTCGCGGCGCAGGTTCTCGGCGGTTTCCAGCATGCCGCCGGCCACCGGGTAGAACTTGCCGCCCGAGGTGACACGGCCGCGCCCGATCCGGCACATCAGCGATGCGTCACGGCCCTTGAGGCCCCAGCGCGCGCCCATGGTGTAATATTCCGCCTGGCTCATGGATTCAGCGCCGCCCGCGACGATGAGATCCGCGACGCCCGTCTGCACGCACATCGAGGCGTTGATGACCGCCTGCAGGCCCGAGCCGCAGCGCCGGTCGATCTGGGTGCCGGGCACCGAGATGTCGAGCCCCGCGTCGAGCGCCGCGATGCGCCCGATGGCCGGAGCCTCGGAGTTGGGGTAGACTTGACCGAAGATCACGTCGTCGATGTCCTCGCTTTTCACCCCGGTGCGGGCGACGAGCGCCTTCATGACGGTGGCGGCAAGATCGGCGACGGGGACGTCGCGCAGGGAGCCGCCATAGCCCCCGACCGGGGTGCGGATCGGCTCGCAGATGACTGCTTCGCGCATGTTGTGTTCCTTCCTGTGTCCCGGAGTGGCGTCAGTACGACCGCGGCAGGCCGAGCACCTTGTCCGAGATGTAGTTCTGCACCATCTGCTGGCTGATCGGCGCAATCTTGAGATGCCGGGCTTCCATCCAGAAGCGCGAGACGTGGTATTCCGTCGACATGCTGAAGCCGCCGTGGAACTGCATGGCGCGGTCCGCCGCCTCGAACCCGGCATCGCTGGCAAGATATTTCGCGGCGTTGGCCTCGGGCCCGCAGGGCCGGCCTTCGTCGAACAGGCGCGCGGCCTTCTGGGTCACCAGATCGGCGGCCTCGAGCCGCATCCAGGCATCGGCGAGCGGATGCGCCACCGCCTGGTTCTTGCCGATGGGCCGGTCGAAGACGACGCGGTCCTTGGCGTATTGCACCGCGAGGTTCAGTGCGCCGCGCCCGAGCCCGATGCAGGTCTGCGCGACCGCGATACGCTCGGGGTTGAGCCCGTCGAGCAGGCAGCGGAAGCCTTTGCCCTCTTCACCGACGATCTCGTCCTCGAAGACCTCGAAATCCTCGAAGACGATCTCGTTGCTGTCGACGGCGTTGCGCATGATCTTGTCGATGCGGTTGATCTGGACGCCCTTCTTGTCCTTCAGCCGGGTCAGGAACAGCGTCATGCCGTCGAACGGCTTTTCCGGGTTGCGCGGGCTGGTGCGGGTCAGCAGCAGGATGCGGTCGGCGTTGAGCGCGTTCGAGATCCAGACCTTGCGCCCGTTCACCACGTAGCGGTTGCCGTCCTTCTTCGCGAAGGTCTTGAGCCGCGAGGTGTCGACGCCGTTGTCGGGCTCGGAAACGCCGAAGCACATCATCTCCTCGCCGCTCGCGAGCTTGGGAAGGAATTCCTTCTTCATCTCGGGCGAGCCGTGATGGATGACCGGTCCCGGCGGGAAGACGTAGTACTGGAACACCGAGTTGGCGTTGAAGCCGCATTTCGCGCCCAGCTCGTCGAGCACGATGCCGCATTCGGTGAGGCCGAGGCCCATGCCGCCATATTCCTCGGGCATCAGGATGCCCAGCCAGCCGCCCTCCGCCAGCGCGTCCTTGAACGCCCAGGGGTATTCCTTGGTCTTGTCCATCTTGCGCCAGTATTCGAGGTCGAATTGCTCGGCGATCTTGCTGACGGAGCCTCGGATCAGGTCGAGTTCGGATTGGTCGAGTGCCATTTTGGGGTCTCCTCTCAGGCGGTCTGTTCGGTGTCGGCCTGCACCGGGATCAGGTCGAGCGGCGTCGACGCGTCGAGCGCGGACATGTCGCCGGTGGGCTGGCCGAGGTAGCGCGCGCGGATGGCGCGGCGCATGATCTTTCCGTTCTTCGTCTTGGGCAGCCCGGGCACCGGCACGATCCGCGACGGGATCATCGCCTTGCCGACAAGCCGCGTGACGGCCTCGGCAGCCTTGGGCATGTCGAGTTCCTCGACCCCGGTCACGAGCGTCACGAAGGCGACGATGCGCGAGCCACGGTCCGGGTCCGGCACGCCGATCACGGCGGCCTCTGAGACCTCGGGGTTGGTGACCAGCGCGCTCTCGATCTCGGCCGGCCCGATGCGGCGTCCCGAGACCTTGATGGTGTCGTCCGACCGCCCGTGGATGCGCCAGTAGCCATCCTCCGCGACCGAGGCGAGATCGCCGTGCACCCATGTGTCCGGGAAGGTGCTCCAGTAGGTGTCGAAGTAGCGGTCGGGATCCTGCCAGAAGGCATGGGTCATGCCCGGCCAGGTGTTGTGGACCGCCAGTTCGCCGATCTCGCTCGTGGGTGCGCCCGTGGCGTCGAGCACGTCGGCATCCTGCCCCGGCAGCGGACCCGCAAAGGTCGCGCAGGAAATCGGCGCGCAGGTGTAGTTCGACAGGATCCCCCCGCCGGTTTCCGTCCCGCCGGTGTAGTTGATGATCGGCAGTTTCTCCTCGCCGACCTCGCGGAACAGCCACCACCAGGTCGGCTCGTCCCAGGCCTCGCCGGTCGATGTGAAGGCGCGCAGGCTCGAGATGTCCTGCGACGGAACACCGCCGTTCATCGCGGCGCGCAGCCCGCGCGCGGCGGTCGGCGCCATGCCGAGCATGGTGACGCGGTTGCGCTCGACGATGTCCCACATCCGGTTGTGATCGGGATGGTTCGGCAGCCCCTCGACGAAGACGATGCCGGCACCGAACTGCAGGCAGCCGGTGATCATGAGCGGCCCCAGCATCCAGCCCATGTCCGCGATCCAGCCGACGATGTCGTCAGACTGCACGTCGAAGGCATAGCCGAAGTCGACCCCCGACTTGATGAGGTAGCCGGCGTGGCTGTGCACGATGCCCTTGGGCGCGCCGGTCGTCCCCGAGGTGTAGATGATGAGGAACGGATCGTTGGGATCGCATTCCACCGTCGGCACCGGATCGAGCCCGCGCCCGACACCCGACCAGTCGTGGTCGCGCCCCTCGGTCATGTCGCAGCCGCTGCCGCTGTTCTCGATCACGAGGACATGCTTCACCCCCGGCGCCTGTGCCAGTGCGCCGTCCGCGGTCTCTTTCATGCCGACCGGCTTGCCCTTGCGCGTGGTGCCGTCGACCGTGACCAGTGCCACCGCCCCGGCGGCATTGAGCCGTGCCGCAAGCGGATCGGGCCCGTAGCCCGAGAACGCCGGAACCGCCACCGCACCGATCTTGGCGCAGGCCATCAGCGCCACCGCGGCCTCCGGGATCACCGGCATGAACAGGCCGACCCGGTCGCCCTTGCCGATGCCCATCGCCGCAAGCCCGGCGGCGATGCGCTCGACCTCGGCCCCCAGTTCGCCGAACGTGAGCGCACGGCGCGCGCCGCTGTCGGCCTCGCTGATCACCGCGGGGCGCTGTGCGGCCTGCGGGTCTTCGGCGTGACGCGTGACGCAATGGGTGGCGACATTGAGCCGCCCGCCCGTGAACCAGCGCGGAAAGGCGAAACCTTCACTGTCGTCGCGGAAGGTCTGCCACGGCGTGGTGAAGGCGACGCCGAGATCGTCGAGCGCCTTCGGCCAGAAGGTCTCGGGCGCGTCGATGGATGCCCGGTGCAGGTCCTCGAGGCTGTCGTATCCCCAGCGGAGCATCGCCGCTGCAAGACGGCTCCGGTCCATATGTTCGGGGCCGGGCAGCCAGTCCGCCGTGGCGGAGCTGCCGAAGCTGGCGCGTCCCTTCATGGCTTATCCCCTGTCCTTGAGCTGCTCGTACATGCCGATCACCTCGCGGGCGGTCTTCACGTGGGCGAGGTCGATGTGCATGCCCTCGTAGGCGACCGCGGCATCGCCCCGGGCGACACCGGCGTCGAAGGCGTCGATCATGCCCTGGTAGAATGCGACCTCCTGCTCGGTCGGCATGAAGACCTCGTTGGCGATGGCGACATGGCTGGGGTGGATCGCCACCAGCCCGCGGAAACCGAGCTTCTTGTTGTCACGGGCGAATTTCCACGCACCCTCGATGTCCTGAAGATCCTGCCACAGCCCGACGATCGGGAAATCCCGGCCCGCCGCGCGCACCGCCAGCACCGCCCGCGACCGCATGTAGAGCGTCTCGAGCCCGTCCGGCGTGAACTCGAAGCCGATGGAGCGCGAGACGTCGGCGTCCCGGGCCGTGCCCGCGAACAGCGTCGCGCAACGCGGCGATGCCTTGATCATGTTCTCGCAGTCGGCATAAGCCTGCGCGGTCTCGAGCGAGAGCACGAATTCCAGCGTGCCCGCCTCGACGCCGTTGCGACGCTCGTAGTGGTCCACCAGCGCCTCGGCCTGGACGACGTCGCGCGCCCCGTAGGTCTTGGGCGGCAGGAAACCGTTGCAGCCCTTGATCGCCACGGCCTCGAGATCGTCGCCCATCATGCCGGTCTCGAGCGCGTTGAGCCGCACGTAGACCCCGACCTCGGGGTTGGACTTCGCGAGCTCGCCGATGGTTTCGGCGACCATGTGACGGGTTTCGGACTTCATGTCCTCGGGCACGGAATCCTCGAGATCAAGGATCACCGCATCCGCGCCGGCCGCCACGGCCTTCTTGGCCCATGCCTGCTTGTGGCCGGGAACGAACAGCATCGAACGTGTGGGTTTCATACCGGAAAAGCCTCCTCTTTCCCCTTTGAATGCATAATATATTATTTTGGGTCAATCGACGCGTGCCGGTCTCGGCGCCTCGAAAGGCAAAAGCTGGCAAGCTCATAGGTGCGCAAGACCAGGGCCTTGGAAACCCCGCCGAAAGGGCGCAGGGGTTGGGGCCTGTGGCCGCACAAGGCGGCGGCTTCGGGCGCGGCGATTGACAAGGCGTGCGTCCGGCGGAAGCTCGGGAAACGAGGGTGAGGGAGACAGGACCGTGAAGCGTTTCAGTGACAAGACAGCACTTGTGATCGGCGCGGGAACAGCCGGCGGCGGCTGGGGCAACGGCAAGGCGATCGCGGCGCAATTCGCCCGCGAGGGCGCGAAGGTCGTCTGTTTCGACCTTGATGCCACCCTCGCCGAGGAGGCCGCGCAGACCATCCGAGACGAGGGCTTCGACGCCGTCGGGATCGGCGGAAACGCCACGTCCTCGGAGGACGTTAAGGCCGCCGTCGACAGGGCGGTGAGCGAATACGGCGGTCTCGACCTGCTGGCCAACAACGTCGGCATCGTTGTCCCGGGCGACGTGGTCTCGCTGTCGGAAGAGGATTTCGACAAGGTCTTTGCCGTGAACCTCAAGAGCTGCTTCCTGTCGATGAAGCACGCCATCCCCGAGATGCTGAAGCGCGGCGGCGGCGCCATCGTCAACGTCTCGTCGATCTCGAGCATCCGCTATCTCGGCAAGAACTACGTCGGCTACTATTCCTCGAAGGCGGCGATGAACCACATGACCCGGGTGACGGCGGCCGAATACGCGGCGCGGCAGGTCCGGGTGAACGCGGTGCTGCCGGGCCTCATGGACACCCCGATGGCGCGGGCCTCGGCGCAACGGAACTGGGGCGCGACGCCCGAGAAGATGGAAGAGCTCTGGAAGGAACGCGCCGAGCGCGTGCCGATGCAGTGGCTCGGCGACGCCTGGGACATCGCGAGGGCCGCTGCCTTCCTCGCGAGCGACGAGGCCCGTTTCATCACCGGGCAGACGCTGACCGTCGACGGCGGCATGACGCTGGGCTGCTGACGGTGGCCCGCGCGTCCGCCCTGTCGCTCCTGGTCGATCCGGCCTTCCGGAAGCTCCTGCCCGCGATCGAGGTCTGTTTCCTCGGGCTCTTCCTGCACATCGTCGCCTGCTCCTGGGTGATGGCCGAACTGACCGACAGCGCCAGCATGGTCGCGCTGGTGACCACCGTGACCTCGCTGCCGCCGGTGCTGCTTTCGCTGCTCGCCGGCGGGCTGGCGGATGTGCTCGACCGGCGGCGTGTGATGATCCTGAGCCAGGTCTTCATGTTCACGGTCTCGCTGGTGCTCGTCGCGATGGCCGCGCTGCATGTCCTGACGCCGGCCTGGGTGCTGGTGCTGGCGTTTCTCGTAACGTCGGGCAATGCCACGCTCGCCCCCGCCTGGATGGCGTCGCTGGGAGACATCGCCCCGCGCGAGCAACTCCCCGAGGCGATCTCGCTGCATACGATCTCGGCCAATCTCATGAAGACGCTCGGCCCGGTGCTGGGCGGGGTGATCCTCGCCACCGCCGGCAGCACGGCCGCCTTCGTCGCAGGCTCGCTGAGCTACGTTCCGGCCATCGTCGCGCTGGCGCTCTGGCGCGCGCCGAAACGCGAGGACGCGCAGGGCGCGACGATCCTCAGGGCGATATCGGAAGGTGTCCGCTTCATCGCCGAGGCCAAGCGGGTGCACCCCATCGTGCAGCGGGTGTTCCTCTTCGGGTTCTGTTCGAACGGGATGATCGCCCTGCTGCCGCTGGTGGCGCGCGAGCAGTTCGCCGGCGAGGCGGACATCTACGGCTACCTCTACGGCAGCATCGGCATCGGCGCGATCAGCGGCGGTCTGTTGCTGTCGAGACTGCGTGCGGCGTTCGGGATCGAACGGGTGGTCACCGGTGCCACGGCGGTGAACGCGGCCGGGATCGGTGTGCTTGCGCTCACGCACCAGGCCCCGGTCGGACTGGCGGCGACCTACGTGTGCGGCGCCTGCTGGCTGGTGAACCTCACGCTGCTGAACTCGACGCTGCAGCTTTCGGCACCGCGTCGGCTGGTCGGGCGGATGGTGTCGATGCACCTGACGTTCACCTATCTCGGCCTGACCCTGGGCAGCTGGGCCTGGGGCATCGTCGCCGAACAATTCAGCCTGCAGGTTGCGCTGCTGGCCTCGGGCGTGGCGATGGCGGGCACTGCGCTCATCGCGATCTGGCGCCCGCTGCCCGACGTCAGCGGCCCCGCTCCGGACCCTGCCCGTCCATGACGGTGGGCTGCGAAGACTTTTCGTCCTGCAAATCTTCTGCCAGCCCGGGTGGCTGAGTGCGCCCCAGGATTTTCAGCTGAAGATCCTGGGGCTGACCGTCACGCGAGGCTGTCGGCGTAATCCTTGGGCAGGCCGATGGTGCGGATCTCGACATAGGGATCAAAGCCCTCGCGACCGTGCTCGCGACCGATGCCCGACGCCTTCACGCCACCGATCGGACAGTGGAAGCCGCAGCCGCCGCCGTTGACCTCGACCACACCGGACTTGATGCGCTGCGCGATCTCGACGCCGCGCGCCGTGTCGGCGGTAAAGACCGATCCGTTCAGCCCGTAGGACGAGTTGTTGGCCACGGCGATGGCCTGCTCCTCGGTGTCGTAGGGGATCACCGACAGCACCGGGCCGAAGATTTCCTCCTGCGCGACACGCGCATCGGGGTCGACCCCACCGAGGATGGTGGGGCGCACGAACCAGCCCCGGTCGAGACCCTCGGGCCGCCCGGTGCCGCCGCAGACCAGCCGGGCCCCTTCCTTCACGCCAAGGTCGATGTAGCCCTCGACCCTGTCGCGCTGACGCTGGCTGACCATCGGGCCGATCTCGGTCGCCTCGTCGAGCGGATCGCCCACGGGCATCGAGGCGACCAGCGCCTCGAGCCGCTCGAGCACCTCGGCTTCCTTTGCGCGGGGCACGACGATCCGCGTCTTCAGGCTGCAGATCTGGCCCGAGTTGCGGAACGAGCCCACCCGCAGCGCGTCGATCGCCGCGCCGATGTCGGCGTCCTCGAGCAGAACTGCCGCCGACTTGCCGCCGAGTTCCAGCGTGATCGGGCGCAGCAACTCGCCGCACCCTTTCGCCAGCGTGCGCCCGGCCACCGTCGACCCGGTAAACGAGACCTTGTCGACGCCTGGGTGCAGCGCGAGATACTCGCTTTCCGCGCGGTCGGCGCAGAGCATGTTGAAGGTGCCCGGCGGGAACCCCGCCTCCTGTATCATCTCGGCCAGCAGGTAGGCGCTCAGCGGCGATTCCGGCGCCGGTTTGAGGATCACCGTGCAGCCCGCGAGCAGCGCCGGCCCGATCTTGGCCAGCGTCACCATCAACGGTGCGTTCCACGGCACGATGGCCACCACAACACCCTTGGGCCGGCGAGTCACGAGACCGTTGCCGGTCTTCGATTGGCGCAGCTCGGTCCACGCGATCTGCGGCGCAAGATCAAGTTGCGCCTCCATCATCATGATCGGAATGGGCACCTGCTGCGTACGCGACGCGGTGATCGGGCTGCCCATCTCCGCGGTGATCGCCTGGGCGATTTCCTCGGCACGGCGTTCGAAGATCGTCTTGAGCTTCGCAAGGCACGCCATGCGCTCCTCGAGCGGTGCCTTCGGCCAGGGGCCCTCGTCGAACGCGCGCCGGGCTGCGGCGACGGCCGCGTCCACGTCGTCGCGGGAGCCGGCCGGCACCGAGGCAATCGGTGCCTCGGTCGCGGGAGAAATGACCTCGATCCGGTCGCTGCCCTTCGCCGGGACCCAGTCGCCGTCGATGAAGATTGTGTCGAAAGTGCCGCTGCTGGCCATGGTATCGCTCCTCCTGATCGTTGCCGGGACCACTCCCCGGCATCATGCGCCGCGCGCATGGTCTCGCGCAGGACGTTAACTGACCCGGCGCTCAGTGGAACTGCCGCGGGCGGCCTCATAGGCCGCACCTATCCGGGCGACAGGGCGCCCGACGCCCGCGATGACTGCAATCCCGGTGCAGAGTTGCCTATCGTGGAGCCAAGGCGCGAGAGCGCAGCACAACGGGAAAAGAGGAACACGCAATGCTGGAAGGCAAGGTCGCCATCGTCACCGGGGCAGGCAGCGGGATCGGCAAGGCACTGGCACTGGCGCTGGCGCGCGCGGGCGCCGGCGTGGTGGTGAACGACATCGGCGTGTCGCTCTCCGGCGAGGGAGGCTCTGCCTCCCCTGCGGAAGAAACACGCGACGAGATCCGCGCCTTCGGCGGCAAGGCCACGATCAGCACGGACTCGGTATCGGACTGGGACGCGGCGCAGAACATGGTGGCGACGGCGCAGAAGGACCTTGGCGGGCTCGACATCGTCGTCAACAACGCCGGGATCCTGCGCGACGCGATGTTCCACAAGATGGAGCCCGAGCAGTGGCTGTCGGTGCTCAACGTGCACCTGAACGGGACCTTCTTCGTCAGCCGCGCTGCCGCCCCGGTCTTCCGGGCGCAGGAATCCGGCGCCTATGTCAACATGACAAGCGCTTCCGGCCTTGTCGGCAACATCGGGCAGGCAAACTACTCGGCAGCCAAGCTCGGCATCGTGGCGCTGACGAAATCCATCGCGCTCGACATGGCGCGCTACAACGTCCGGGCCAACTGCATCTGTCCCTTCGCCTGGGGCCGGATGACCGGCAACATCCCGACCGAGACCCCGGACCAGAAGGCCAGGGTCGAGAAGCTGAAGCAGATGACGCCCGAGAAGAACACGCCGCTGGCGGTCTACCTCGCGTCCGACGCGGCCAAGGACGTCACCGGGCAGGTCTTCGCGGTCCGCAAGAACGAGATCCTGCTGATGAGCCAGAGCCGCCCGGTCCGCTCGGTCCAGCGCGATGACGGCTGGACCCCGGAACAGATCCGCGATCACGCGGCCCCGGCGCTGAAGCCGTCGTTCTTCGGGCTCGACCGCAGCCAGGACGTGTTTTCCTGGGATCCGGTCTGACCACGTATTTTCTGGAGGAGGAGAGACAGGATGGACAAGCTGGAGGAGTTGGTCGCCAAGCAGGAGATCCACGAGAACCTGCTGCGCTATGCCCGCGGTGTCGACCGCAGGGACTGGGCGCTGGTGCGTGACACCTACCATGACGGGGCAATCGACTGGCACGGAGAGTTCCACGGCGACGCGGACGCGTTCATCGCATGGGTCTCGGAGCGGCACGCCACGGTCCCGTTCTCGATGCACCTCATGGCCAACAGCCTGATCGAGATCACCGGCCCCGTCACGGCCTGCGCCGAAACCTATTTCATCGCCATGAGCCGGCGCGAGCCGCCGGACGGCGAGAACACGGACATCGAGGTCTTCGGTCGCTACATCGACCGGTTCGAGAAACGCGAGGACGGCGTCTGGCGGGTCGCGGCACGCAAGGTCGTCTACGACAGCACCCGCACCGCGCCCAGCACCAACCACCTGCGCACCCTTCAGGGCGCGCTCGGGCAACGTGACGGCAGCGACGCCGTGTATGAACTGGCCTGAACCCGAGCCACGGCAGGCAGACATGGCAATGATCAAGCGGGGCCGTCAGGCCCCGTTTTTTCGATCCTCGCTCCAGAGCCCCTGCTCTTCGAGATGCTGCACCAGTGCATCGCCTCCGCTGACGATATGCTCGACCATCTGTGTGCGCGCCCTCTCGGGATCGCGGTCGCGGATCGCGTCGAGAATGCGCGGGTGATAGTCCATCGAGCCTTCGATCTGGCCCTCGATGCGACCATAGAACTCGTTCGGCAGCTGCTTGGTCATGTTGCCCAGCAGGTTTGCCAAGCGGTTCGAGCGCGCCGCGAGGTTCACCGCCCGGTGAAACCTGTGGCCAAGGCGTGTGTAGAGCGGCTCGTCGCCCGCTGCGACCGCTGCGCGGTGGTCGACGATGAGCTGCTCGAGCTCGGCGATTTCCTCGTCGCTCGCGCGTTCGGCGGCGCGGGCGGCCAGCTCTCCGGCCAGCGTGCCCTGCGCCCAGAAGATGTCGAGCACGTCCTGCGCCTCGACCCCCACCACGCGGAAGCCGCGGCGCGGCACCAGCTTCACGAAGCCTTCGAGCTGCAGCAGAAGCAGCCCCTCGCGCACTGGCGTCGAGCTGACATCCATCGCCCTCGCGATGCTGTCGATGCGCAGGTAGTCGCCCTCGCGCGCCTGTCCCGAGATGATGAGTTCCCGGACGTAGCTTGCCACGTCCTGGGACAGCTGGTTGCGGCGCCCCTGTGCGCCCCGGGGTAGCTCCATCGCGCCTGTCTTCCGGATGATACTGTTGTCGCCCATCACAGGTACTGCGCGACCGGACGCGGTGCAAGCATCACCCCCGGCACCTCTGCGGTCACAGCGTCGTCGCGGTGCCGCCGTCCACCGGAAGGACGACGCCGGTGATGTACGAGGCAGCATGGGACGCCAGGAACATCGCCGTGCCCGCCATGTCGTCCGGTCCGGTGAGGCGGCGCATCGGAACCTTCTCGGTCACCTTGTCCTCGCCCACGCGGTCGAGCGTGCCCTGCATCATCTTCGAGGGGAACATCCCCGGCGCGATCACATTGACCGTGATGTTGCGACCCGCGAGCTGGTCGGCGAGATGGATCGACAGCTGGTGCGACGCCGCCTTCGACGAGGAATAGGCGTAGGTCTCGTGCTTGGGAATGTGGAAGCCGTCGATGGAGCCGATGTTGATGATCCGCGCCGGCGTCTCCCGGGTGGCGGCGGCTTCGAGCAGCGGCACCAGGTCGCGAATGAGGAAGAACAGCCCCTTCACGTTGAGGTCGAACACCTTGTCCCAGCCGCTTTCGGGGTACTCCGCAAGCGGCGCCGCCCAGAGTGCGCCCGCGTTGTTGATGAGCACGTCGAGGCTGCTTTCGCGCGAGGTCATCTCGGCCACGATGGCCGCCCGGCCCTCGGCCGACGAGATGTCACCCGGAACCGGCAGCGCGATGCAGGTACCGAAGGCCGACAGCCGCTCCGCGGTGGCCGCGCAGGTCTCGGGCTTGCGCGAGCAGATGTAAACCTTTGCCCCGGCCTTCACGAAACCTTCGGCGATGGATTCACCGATGCCGCGTCCGCCGCCCGTAACCAGAACCGTCTTGCCGGCGAGGCCGAAATACTGCTCGAGGATGGTCATTTTGCTCTTCTCTCCCTTGGTCTTTGTCCGGCGGCTCAGGCGCTCGCGGCGATGGCCGGGCTCTTGGCCTCGGTCTCGGCCAGGACGCCCTCTCCGAACAGCCGGTCGATCTCGGCGGCATCGAGGACACGTCCCGCGATCTCGCGCGTGTGCTCCCCGATCTGCGGCGCGATGAAGTCACGCTCGGGCCGCTCTCCGGAGAACCGCCACGGCGCGCGCACCAGCGCCAGCCCGTCGCGTTCCGGCTCCATCATCTGCAGCCAGTCGGTCTGCGGGTGGCGCACCAGTTCGGCCGCGGTCAGCACCGGGGCGAAGGGCACGTCGTATTCGATCAGGAGCCGCTCCCACTCCGAGCGGTCGCGGCGCGCGAACTCGGCCTCGACGATGGGACGCAGCTCGAAGTAATGCGTCAGCCGGTCCTGGTAGGTCAGGAACCGCGGATCCTCGGCCAGTTCGGGGCGACCCAGGGCGCGGGTCAGCGCCTCCCAGAATTTCTGCGACGAGGACAGGTGCAGCGTGATCGCGCCACCGTCGGACGTCTGGAGGCAGAAGTTCTGCGCCTGCGGGTGGCGGCTCTCGCGGGTGGGGGTGCGACCGCCGTCCTCGTACATCTGCGTCACCGCGTCGATGGTGATGGTCGACATCGCCTCGAGCAGCGAGGTCCGGATGTCGGACCCCTGCCCCGTCGTGCCACGGCCGACCAGCCCGGCTAGGATGCCCATGCAGGCAGTGATCGCGGTAATCAGGTCGCCGATGCAGGTGCCCGAGAGCCTCGCATCCTCGGCATCGTTCATGATCGAGTAGAAGGCCCCCATGCTCTGCCCGATCGAGTCATAGGCCGCCCGGTCGCGCCACGGTCCGCCATCGCCGAACCCCGAGACTGAGGAATAGACGATGTTCGGATTGACGGCGTGGATGTCCTCGACCCCGAGACCGAGCGCCGCCATCTTGCCGGGACGCGAGTTCTCGATCACGACGTCGAATTCGGGCAGCAACGACTTGATGAGCGCGATGCCGTCCGGCGACTTGAGGTTCACCGCCATGCTTTTCTTGCCGGCGTTGTATTGCACGAAATAAGGGCTTTCCGTGCCGACGCCGCGCCGGAACGGGTCACCGCCGCGCGGCGGCTCGACCTTGACCACCTCGGCCCCGAGCGAAACGAGAATGGCGGCGGCATAGGGTCCGGAAATATAGGCCCCGAGTTCGAGCACGCGGATTCCCGTCAGCGGTTTCGTCTGGCCCATGTCTTTCTCCGTCTGGTCTGTGGCGCCCCTGGCGCGATGATCGGCGGTTCTGCGCGGGGGCCGTTCGGCGCCACCGCGGTGTTCAAGCGAACCTACCCGCTCGACAGCGGCGGTTCCACGCGGGCAAGGCCTATGGAGGCCAGCGATTGCTCCTGTCTCTGGAGACCATCGGGGTTACCTCTCGCTGGCGTGATCCGTGGCGTCACCCTGCCGAAGCCATCCCTCCGCAAGCCCCTGTTCGATACGGACCGGCGCGATGCCCCAGGCCGCAAGCCCCTCGCGGGTGTCGGCTCCGTCCTGCGCCGGGGCAAGGCGCAGCGCGCCGGGCGTGCGTGAGAAGCGGGGCGCGGGCGCCGGGTGCTCGACCCCGGCAAAGCGCTGCGTCATCGCGCGGGCGGTCGCCTGAGGATGGGTCGCGGCCTCAGAGAGTGACAGCACCGGCGTCACGCAGGCATCGCTGCCATCGAAGATCCGCTCCCATTCGGCGCGAGTGCGTTCGCGGAAGCGGGCCGCGAAGATGCCGCGCAGCACTTCGCGCGCGCCGGGCGCCGAGCGGTCCGGAAGTGCCTCCGCCTTCAGCTCCAGGCGTTCGATGAAGCTGGCATAGAACCGCGCCTCGAGCGCACCGACGGCCATCCATTCGCCGTCCGCCGTTTCATAGACCGCGTACCATGGCGCGCTGCCGTCCAGGTCGTTACCGCCGCGTCGGCCGGAAATGCGCCCCTCGGCCAGGAAGCCACGAAACACGGTGAGCAGGCTGCCGACCCCGTCGATCATCGCCGCGTCGACCACCTGCCCCCGGCTGCTGTGCCGCGCCTCGAGCAACGCGCAGACCACGCCGAAGGCCAGATAGAGCGCGCCGCCGCCGTAGTCTCCCACGAGGTTCAGCGGCGGCACCGGCGGCCCGCTTTCGGCCCCGATCATCCCCAGCGCGCCCGCGAGCGCGATGTAGTTGATGTCATGTCCCGCCGCCTGCGCCAGCGGCCCGTCCTGCCCCCAGCCGGTGGCCCGGCCGTAGACCAGCGCCCGGTTCGCGGCGAGGCACGGCTCGGGCCCCAGCCCGAGACGCTCCATGACGCCGGGCCGATAGCCCTCGATCAGCACGTCGGCGGACCGGACGAGATCGAGCAGCGTTTCGCGACCTTCGGCGCTCTTGAGGTCCAGCTGCACCGACCGCTTGTTACGCCCGCGCAGGTCCGCCGCCGCACCGCCGATGCCGCGCTCGGGGGCGACGGGCCGGTCGATGCGCAGCACGTCCGCGCCCATGTCCCCGAGAAGCATGCCGCAGAACGGGACCGGCCCCATGCCTGCCATTTCCAGCACGCGCACCCCGCTCAGCGTTCCCATGTTGGCCTCCTCCCCTCGTTTCCGGTGAAGACTTGCATGGAAGATCCGGCGGCGCCTGCGCGGAATCGGTTGCATAGGGCGTGCCTATGGGGCGCACAGAGCGGGTCCGGGTCGCAACCCGCGCGGATCTGTGCTTTGACTGCCTGCCAAGCCCGAACCGAGGGCGCAACGGAACAGACTGGAGAACCGCCGATGAAGGTGCTTGTACCTGTCAA